>CAYWRY010000010.1:0-3051 GCA_964460485.1 uncultured Spirochaetales bacterium | reverse complement strand
CGGCGCAGGATCAGCGCGAGCGCGCCGCGGTCCTTCGGCGCCGCGGGAAGCGCGCGCAGCCCGGCATCGAGCTCGGCGAGCGAGAGGTGGCGAGGCGCATCGGCCGCCGCGAAGGCGACCGGGAGCCGGTGGACCCGCCCGCGTCGGCCGAAGAGCGGCGGCATCGGTCCTCCTCGCGGCTGCGCGAGCGGCGCAACTTATCACGACGTGCGGCGCGCCGGATTTGGGCCGAAGGGCGGTCGGCGCGACGGCCTATCGTGGCCTCGTGTCGATCGCACGGGACGTGTTCTGGGAGCTGCACGCCGAGCTCCCCAAGCAGGGCCCCGGCAGCGACGCGTCGACGGCCCGTGCCCTCGCGCTGTGCGGCGCGCTCGAGCCGCGCGTTCTCGACCTGGGCTGCGGCACGGGCCGCCAGGCGCTGGCGCTCGCGCGGCTGACCGGCGGCCGCGTCACCGCCGTCGACGTGTGGGCGCCGTCGCTCGAGGCGCTGCGAGCGTCCGCGGCCACGGCCGGGCTCGCGGAACGCATCGAGACCGCGCAGCAGTCGATGGGCGCGCTCGACTTCGGCGCACGCCGCTTCGATCTCGTGTGGTGCGAGAGCGCCGCCTACACGATCGGCTTCGACGCGGCGCTGCGCGCCTGGCGCCCGCTGCTGGCGCCCGGCGGTGCGCTCGCGCTCTCGGAGCTGGCGTGGCTGCGCGCGAATCCACCGGAGCGCGCGCGCCGCTTCTGGGCCGCCGGCTACCCGGCGATGCGCGCGCACGCGGAGAACCTGCGCGCGCTGGCGGATGCGGGCTACGCCGTCGGCCACTTCGTACTCCCCGACGCGGACTGGGAGGACGGCTACTACGCCGAGCTCGCGCGGCGCATCCCGACCCTGCGAGCGAAGCACGCGCTGCCCGAAGCGCGCGGAGTTCTCGACGCGACCGCCGAGGAGATCGCCGTGTTCCGCGAGCGCGCGGAGAGCTTCGGCTACGTGTTCTACGTGGCGCGCGGGTAGCGGTGCGTCAGGGGGCGCGTTGCGTCAGCCACTTCCCGCGCGCGAGCCAGGCCAGCATCAGCGCCGCGTTGATCAGCGCGTAGACGAGGTTCGCGATCCACATGCCCGTGGCGCCGAGGTCGAGGCGCGAGGCGAGCACGAACGCCAGCGGGATGCCGGCGCCGAAGGCGGCGCCCACCGAGATGAACATCGGCGTCAGCATGTCGCCGGCGGCCTGGAGCGTGCGGAAGGCGACGAAGTAGAGGCCGTAGAAGAGCAGCAGCACGGCGGTGTAGGCGAGGTACTCGGTCGCGTGCGCGGTGACGACGGGATCCGACGTGAACTGCGCGACGAAGTGCCCGCGCCAGAGCAGCAGGGCGCCCGCGAAGGGCCAGAGCGCCGCGCAGGTGGCCGCGAAGCTCATGCGCACGGCGGGCCACACGCGCTCGGGGCGGCGCGCGCCGAGATTCTGGCCGACCAGCGTCGCGCAGGCGTTCGAGATGGGGAACGCGATCATGATCGCGACCATCTCGACGCGGACACCGATGCCGTAGGCGGCGACTACCTCGGGCCCGAGGCGTCCCGCGAACACGGTGAAGAACATCAGGATGCCGGTGCGCGCGAGCATGTGGAGCGACGGCTGCCACGACGACGCGAGCAGCCGCCGCAGCAGCGCGCGATCGGGACGAAAGTGCGCGCGGCGCAGCCGCACGCGGCCGCCCTGGCGCAGCAGCGCGGCGACGATCAGCGCGCCGCCGGCGAGCGAGCCGATGCCGGCGCCGAGTGCGATGCCCGCGAGACCCATGCGCGGCATGCCGAGCTCGCCGAAGGCGAGGCCGTACTGCGCCAGGAGCATCACCGCGGCCGACAGGACGTTCGCGAGCATCGGCGTCGTGGCGTCGCCGGCGCCCGCCAGCACCGACGAGCCGAGCTGCATCGCGATCGGGCCGATCAAGAGCGCGAAGGTGAGGTGCGCGAACACGGCGATGCCCGCGGCCACGTCGCGATCGGGCGACATCAGCGCGGCGAGCGGATCCACGAAGAACAGGCTGCCCGCGGCGGCGGCGACCCAGAACAGCGCGCCCGCGAGCAGCGACTGACCCGCGACGTGCTCCGCCTGGTCCCGCTGCCGCGCGCCCACCATGCGCGCGATGAACATCTGCGTCGCCGTCTGCAAGCCCATCAGGAACAGCATGGTGAGCTGGCGGAAGGTCTGGGACGCGCTGTTCGCGGCGGCGAGCGCTTCGGTGCCGAGCTGGCCGGTGATCCACATCTCGCCGATCTGCATCGCGCCGGCGCCGGCGAGCGACGCCACGATCGCGGGCAGCGAGAGCGCGAGCACGGAACCGAGCAAGTTGCCCTGGGTGTGGTCGCGGTCGCGCACGCGCGCGAGCCAGGATTGCTTCGGGGGAGACGCGTCCTCGGCCACGGCGCGACGTTCGCACGCGCGCGCGCGGGTCGCGAACGAGCCGAGTGAGTCGAATCAGCCCATCGGGTCAGACCCCATTGGCTCACGCCGTCGCGATAGGCTGCGCCCAGCTCGGGGGGCTCCATGCGTCGCGTCCTGCTCGTCGTCGTTCTCCTGCTCGTCGCCGTCGCCGCCTACGTCCGCATCGCGGGCGGCGGCGCGCTCGGCAAGCGCTGGCCCGAGGGCGAGCCGGTCGCGCGGCCGCGCGCGGCGGAGCTCGTCGCGCGCGAGAGCAGCGCCAGCGCGAGTGCGGCGTCGGCGCTCGGCGTCGCGCAGCCCAAGCAGATCCTGTTCGGCGACCTGCACGTGCACACGACCTTCTCGCCCGACGCCTTCATGATGGCGCTGCCGTCCTCCGGCGGAGACGGCGCGCACCCCGTGAGCGACGCCTGCGACTTCGCGCGCTTCTGCTCGGCGCTCGACTTCTGGTCGATCAACGACCACGACGTCGGCCTCAACCCCTGGAAGTGGGAGCAGACGATCGCAGAGGTTCGCCAGTGCGACGCGGTGGGCGGCGGCGGCGAGTCGCCCGACACCACCGCGTTCCTCGGCTGGGAGTGGACGCAGATCGGCTCCACGCCCGACAACCACTACGGCCACAAGA
>CAYWRY010000009.1:37459-58193 GCA_964460485.1 uncultured Spirochaetales bacterium | reverse complement strand
GTTGCCGGGCACGAACACCTGGGAGTGACGCGTCGCGTTTCTGAGCTGCGGGGCGGCGCAGGGCCGGGCGGGGAGAGGGCCGCGACTCTGGGCCCTTGCCTCGGATGCTTGCGTTGTTGGGTGTAGGCGACGCTCAGCATCTGGGCGTGCTTGCGCGCTCCGACCCAGAGTTCGGTGCGCAGAGGTGCACTTCGCATCGGGCGGAATCCGGGCCCTCCGCTGCGGCCCCCTCCCCGCCCGGCCCTGCGCCGACGGTGCGCTGTGGAACCCGGGCTCGGCGAGTTCCTATCTATTGGGGAAGGCGAAGCGAGAGCGCCGTCGAGGCGCTCTCGCTTCGTGCGGCGATGTTGGGCCTTGCGCGCAAGCGGGTGAACACGCGCGCCGAGGTGTGGCAGCAGCTCTCCATCAATCCCTACGCGCCGCGTCGTCCCCCTGCGCTCGTAGCGGCGGAGCCGGCGACGACGGCGGTGGCGGAGAGCCAGCTCGCGGCGTCGAGGCGTTCGGCGGGGAGGGCGCCGGCGGCGAGAGAGGCGATGGCCAGCGTGAAGAGCGGGCCGAGCGCGAGCAGGGCGGAGACGCGCGAGGCTTCCCAGTGGGCGAGCGCGGCGGCGAGGGCGCCGTAGCCGACGAGGGTGTTCGCGGCGCAGAAGGCGACGAGCGCCCAGCCGCGAGCGTCGAGGGCCGTGAGCTGGCTCGCGTGCGCGAAGGGCGTGAAGCAGAGGGCGCAGCCGGCGTAGATGAGGAGCATCAGCGGCTGCGCACCGAGGCGCACGAGGAGCTGCTTCTGCGCGAGGCCGTAGCCGGCCCACACGAATGCCGCGAACACGATCAGCGCGACGCCCGACGCGTAGCGCTCGAAGTCGGCAGCGAGCTGCGCGAGCTGCGCCCAGGAGAAGCCGACGAGGCCCGCCACCAGCACGGCGAAGCCCGTCCACTGGATGCGCGTGAAGCGCTCGCCGAACACGAAGATGCCGCCGAGCGAGAGCAGCACCTGCGCGAGCTGGATCAGCACCTGCGCGCTCGCGGGCGACGTGCGGTGGAGCCCGACGAGGTAGGCGATGTAGTTCCCCGCGAGCCCGAGCACGGAGAGCGCGAGCAGGCGCCAGCCGCCGCCCGCGAGCTTGCGCAGCGCGGGCAGCTCGCGGCGCAGCGCAAGCCAGCCGAACAGCGCGGCGCTCGAGAGCGCGAAGCGCGCCCAGGTGAGCGTGACCGGGTCGACCCGCCGCAGCGCGCTCGAGAGCGCGAACGGCAGCACCGCCCAGAGCGCCATCGTGGTCGCGGCGAAGCTCGCGCCGAGCGCGGCGTTGCCCGTGGGCTCGTGGAGCGCCTTCGAAGCCACGCGCCCTCCTCAGCTCTTTCCGCCGGCCGCGGCGAAGCGCGCGCGGTAGCGCGGGCACGCCGCCTCGATGCGCTCGCGCGAGAGCCCGAACTTCTCCGCCGTGTACTCGTGTGGCGGCCGGTGCTCGCGCGGATTCTTCGCGACCCACGCGCGCATGGCGGCCGCGGCGGCGGGCGTCAGCGCGCGCCCGATCTGCGCGTAGATCGCGCGCACCGTGCCGACGGGGTCGCGCGCAACGTCGCGGTAGGAGACGTCGACGATGCGCTCCTTCGGGATGGTCTCGCGCAGCACCATCGAGCGCTCCGCCGCGCGCGCGTAGCGATCCAGCACCTGATTCCCGATTTCGAGCGGGTCGGGCGCGTCCGTGTTCAGGCCCCACAGCGAGAAGTACATGCTCGCGACGCTGGCGATCGTCTCCACCGGATCGCGGTGGGTGTGGATCACGACCGCGCTGGGGAACGTCTCGAACAGCCGATCGAGATTCCCCTGATGGGTCGGCGCCTTCAGCACCCAGCGCTCGGCGCGCTCGCCGCGCCGCCGCTTCTGCCACTGCAGGTACTGGAGCAGCTTCCTCAGGAACGCGTACTGCGCGCGCTGATCCTGGCGGTCGACGAAGGCGCGATAGCTCGGCACGTTCGCGCTCGACTCGGGCACGTGGGACACGAACGCGTGCTCCATCAGCATGATCTCTTCGTCCGGACCTTCCGCGTCCCAGGGATGGATCGAGGCGAGCACGGGCATCGTCTCGAGGATCGTGCGCACCTGCGCGTGCGCCGCGGCGATGCGCGGGTCGGGCCCGCGCCAATCCCACCCGGCGAAGGGCGCCGGAAAGCGCACCTCCCACCAGCGCGCCGAGTAGAGCCCCGGATCGCTGGAGATCAGGCGGTGCAGCATGGTGGTGCCGGTGCGCGCGAGCCCCACGATCACGAGCGGGTCGTCGAGCCGCTCGGCGAGGATCTCGGGGTGGCGCTTGCAGGCCTCCACGAAGGTGAGGCGCACCGCGAGCGAGTCGACCAGGCGCTGGCGCTGCACCAGGCGGCCGACCGCGTGCAGGTTCGCCTCGCGCTCCAGCGAGGCGGCGAGCGCCTCCAGCGCCTCGCGCCACGGATCGCGGCCGAGGTCGGAGAGCCCGGTCTGCGCGCGCGCGTCGGCCACGAGGGCGTCGACGTCGAAGTCATTGGGGGCGGATGTCATCGGCTCCCTGCGAAAGCGGCCTAGCGTGACGTGCGGGCCCGCGGCGCGCTACATCGCTTCCCCTCGCCCGGAGCCCGCATGGACCTGCGCTTGTTCGCGACCGTCTTCGCCAGCGTGTTCGTCGCCGAGCTCGGCGACAAGACCCAGCTCGCGACGCTGCTCTACGCCGCCGATCTCGCGCACCCGAAGCTCACCGTGTTCGCGGCGTCGGCGAGCGCGCTCGTGCTCACCTCTGCGATCGGGGTGTTCGCGGGCGGCGCCGTCGCGGAGTACGTGAGCCCGCGCGTGCTGCGCTGGGTCGCCGGCCTCGGTTTCGTCGCGGTGGGCCTGTGGGTGCTGCTCGGGCGCGGCGACTGAGCGCCGTCCCCTTCGGATCCGGGAGTCTCGTTTGCTGAAGATCGCGCTGGACCACGTCGCGCTGGGCCTTCACGAAGTCGCCGACGCCGAGCCGTTCCTCGAGGGCACGCTGGGCGGAACCCAGGCCGGCGGCCACGCGAGCGGGCCCCCCTTCGGGTTCCTGCAGTGGGTGTTCGACGGCGACGGCCGCATCGAGGTGATCTTCCCGATCGGCGAGGACGGCTTCCTGCACCGCTTCCTCGCGCGCGGCGGCCCCCGTGTTCACCACGTGACCTTCAAAGTCGGGAACCTCGACGACATGCTCTCGCGCGCGAACGCGATGGGTTACGACGTCGCCTCGCAGGATCGCAGCGATCCGTACTGGCAGGAGGCGTTCCTCCACCCGAAGCAGGCCCAGGGCATCGTGATCCAGCTCGTCGAGCACCACCCACGCCCTGACAACTTCGACCCAGCCGACGCGCGACCGAAGCCGGGCGCCGCGCGCGTGATCGGTCCACGCCTCGTGGCGAAGAGCGCCGAGGTCGCGCGCCGCCAGTGGGGCGAGCTGCTCGGCGGTGCCGAGTCGCGCGACGGCGCAGCGCTCGTGTTCGCGTGGCAGGACTCACCGCTCACGATCAGCGTCGACGTCGACGCAAACGCGGAGCCGGGCCCGCGCTGCATCGAGGTCGCCGCGCCGCGCGACCTCGCGCTACCGCGCGGCGAGGTGCCGAAGCTCGGCACGCGATTCGTACAGGTGACGCGCTAGCGAGCGAAGCGCGCTGCGGGGCGGAGTCTTCGAAGCAGCGCGGAGCGCTGCCGCCGAGCGAAGTCGAACAGTGACCGCGGAGCGTGTTGGAAGCTCGGAGTGCGGTGCGCGCGCATCTCGCGTCGACCGAGCCGGAGCGCGCGCCTAGCCTTCGCGCAGGAGCGCGAGCGCCATCGCCACGCGCCGCTCGCGGGCGAGGCCGCGAGCAATCTCTAGCTCGTAAGTCGCGCGCAGCGCCGGCGGGATGGCTTGCTCCTCGTAGGCGACGAATCCCAGCCGCGCGTACCACGGCATGTTCCAGGGCGGCGCGAGGAACGTGGTGAGCGTGAGATGCGCGGCGCCGTCCGCCTCGGCGCGGGCGCGCACGGCCGAAACGACCGCGCGGCCGATGCCGCGCTGCTGGTGCGCGGGAGGCACGTCGATCTCGTCGAGCTGGAGATCTTCACCGAGCCGGCACGCGATCGCGTAGCCCACCACCTCGCCGCCCTCGTCTAGCGCGCACCAGAGCAGCCCCGCGCGCGCGGCCTCGGCGAGCTCCGCGTCGCCCGTCAGCGTCTCGCCGCGCAGCGCATAGGGCAAGTCCTCGGGCTCGAAGATCGTCTCCGCGGCGCGCTCCAGTTCGCGGATCGCGGCGACGTGTTGTGGGCGCGCGAGCACCACGCGCGCGAGTGCGCTGCGCGTCACGCGCGTTCGAAGAGCCAGCGTGTCGCCGAGGCGCCGAACTCGTCCGCGCTCTCGTCGAAGCCGAACGCCACGCGCGGGTCGACGCGAAACAGCGGCTGGCTCTCCGGATAACCGCCGCCGTACTTCGCGTCGTAGAGGCGCGCGACCTCCGCGGGCGCGTCTTCCGACGCCAGCCGCGTCGCGACGCCCTCCACGATCACGGCGTGGGCGCCGCGCTCGGCTCCGACCGAGCACTCGCCGCGCGCCGCGAGGTTCTTCGCCTTGCGGCTCTCGCCGCCGGAGCTGAACCAGAGCGCGCCGTCGTGCCAGACCGCCCACACCGGCATCACGTGCGGACGCCCGTCTGCGCGCGCGGTCGCGACCCAGTAGTTGTGCGCCTCGCGCAGGATCGCCTCGCCCCAGCTCCAGGGATGGAGGCCGCGCGGCTCCTCCGGCAGGCCGTAGCCGGGCATGTGCGGTCGGGTCGGGCGGACGGACGACGGCATCGAGTCAGCCTAACACGCCGGTAGGCGCGCCTGAACAGCGCGCGCCGACTCACGCGCCGCCGCATCGCGGCCGGCGCACTTCACGCCGGCTCGCGCTTCGTCCCCGACCGATCCTCGACCACGTAGCCCACGCCCTTCACGGTGTGGATCAGCCGCGAGTCGAAGGGCTTGTCGACCTTGTTGCGCAAGTTGTTCACGTGGACGTCGATCGCGTTCGAGTACGAGTCGAAGCCCTCTCCCCACACGCGCTCGACGATCATCTGCCGCGAGACCACGCTGCCCTCGTTGCGCATCAGGTAGGCCAAGAGGTCGAACTCGCGCGGCGTGAGCGCGATCGACTGGCCGGAGCGCTTCACCTGATGCGCGCCGACGTCGAGGCACAGGTCGCCGACGCGAATGCGGTTCGCGAGCGGGCGCTCGCGGCGCCGCACCAGCGCGCGGATGCGCGCGAGCAGCTCCGCGAGCGCGAAGGGCTTGGCGAGATAGTCGTCGGCCCCCAGCTCGAGGCCGCGCACGCGGCTCGCCACCTCGCCGAGCGCGGTGAGGCAGAGCACCGGCGTCGTCACGCCCGCCGCGCGGATGCGGCGGATCATCTCGAAGCCGTCCAAGCCCGGGAGCTTCACGTCGAGCACGAGCGCGTCGTAGGGACGCGAGAGCGCGCGCTCGAGCCCGCTGCGGCCTTCGCGCGCGGTCTCCACGTCGAGCCCCGCCTCGCCCAGGAAGCGCGCGATCAGCTCGCGCGCCTCCGCGTCGTCCTCGACGTAGAGCACCTTCATGCGTCGTCTCCGAGGCGGCGACGCGCGCGCGGGTGCAGCTTGCGCTTGCGCACCACGAGCCTGGGCTCGTCGCCGAGCAGCGGCAGCACCACCGAGAAGCGGCTGCCGCGCCCCGGCTCGCTCTCCACCTCCAGCGCCCCGTCGTGTGCCCGCGCGATCTCGCGCGCCAGAGGCAGCCCGAGCCCAAAGCCCGCGCTCTGCGTCTGGCCGGGGCCGCGCGCGAAGCGCTCGAACAGGTGCGGCAGATCTTCGACGGCGATGCCGGGGCCGCTGTCGGCCACCGAAACGCGTGCGCACTCCGCCTCGAGGCGCAGCGCAACCTCCACGCGATCGCCGGGGCGCCCGTACTTGATCGCGTTGTCGAGCAGATTCGAGAACAAGCGCTCGAGCCAGCTCGCGTCGCCGCGCACCACGGCCTCGGGCAGCGGCTCAGCAGGCTGGAGCGAGATCCCGCGCTGCTCCGCCAACGGCGCGAAGAACTCCACCTGCCGGCGCAAGAGCTTCGCGAGCTCGACGGGCCCGGTGTGCGCGGGATCGAGCCCGGCCTCCATCTGCGCGAGCCGCAGCAGCGCGTTGACGCCGCCGGCGAGCGCGTCCACCTCGCTGCGCAGCGCGAGCAGCGCGTCCCGGTACGCGTGGGCGTCGCGCGGCTGCGCCAGCGCCGCGTCGATCCGGCTGCCGATGCGGTGCAGCGGAGTGCGCAGCTCGTGGGCGGCGTTCGCGTTGAAGCGGTGCATCTGCTCCACGCCCGCGCGGATGCGCGCGAGCATCGCGTTCAGCGTGACGGCGAGGCGATCGAGCTCGTCGCCCGAGCCCGTCACCGGGATCGTCTCGTAGAGATTCGCGCTCGACAGGTGCTCTGCGATGCGCGTGATCTCGGCGACGCTCGCGAGGCTGCGCCGCGCGAGCAGGAAGCCGGCGGCGCCCGAGAGCAGCAGCATCAGCGGAAATGCGGCGAGCATCAGGTTGCGCAGCGCGGCGAGGCCGGACACCCAGTGCTGCGTCGACACGGCCACCTGCAGGAAGCCGGCCGGGGCCGCGGTGGACGCCACGAAGTAGATGCCGGCGTCGCCGAGCGGGCCCGACGCCACCGCGAGCGGCGCGTGCCCGCTGGCGACGTCGACCGGCAGCGCGGCGCGCACGCCCTTCAGCGAGCCCGCCTCGTGGCGCAGGCGGCCGTCGAAGGTGAGCAGGCGGATGCCGAGGTCGAGCTCGCGGTCCGCCTGCGCCACGCGCCGCGCGATCTGCTCGGCGCACCAGCGCTCGTACTCGGCCGCCGTGCCCTCGCTGGCCTGCGCCTCGAGCGCCGCCAGCAGCTCGGCCGCCTGCGTGCGCGCGAGCAACGCGGCGGCCTGATCGGAGCGCTGCTTCGCGACGGCCAGGATCACCACCGCGAACACCGCGAGCGTCGCGGCCATCGCCAGCGTGTAGCGCAGCGCCCAGCGCGCCCCGACCGAGAGTCTCCACGGCATCTCGCGCCCTGCTTCGCGCCCGAAAGGAAGCACCCCGGCCAGCCTACCAGCCGCCGGCGCTCCGCCTCGCGGCCGCCTTCATCTTGGCTTCAGGCGCGGTCCGAGGGGGCTCAGAGCTCCACCTGCGCACCCAGCTCGACCACCCGGTTCGGCGGCAGCCCGAAGAACTGCGTCGCCGGGCGCGCGTTGCGCGACAGGAACGCGAACAGCCCCTTCCGCCAGCGCGCCAGCCGCGCGGGCCCGTTCGTCAGCAGCGACTCGCGGCCCAGGAAGTAGCTCGCCTGCTCGGGTTCGATCTCGAGGCCCTGCGCCCGCGCCTCGCGCAGCAGGCCGGGCACGTCGGGGTCCTGCATGAAGCCGACCCGCGCGTCGACGCGGAAGAAGCCGTGGCCCAGATCCGAGAACTTCACGCGCTCGGGCGCGTACACGCGCGGCCGCCGGTCGGTGGCGACGTTGAACAGCACGATGCGCGCGTGCAGCGTGCGGTTGTGCTTGAAGTGGTGAAGGAGCACGACCGGCACGCCGTCGGAGGAGCCGCTCATCACCACGGCGGTGCCCGGCACGCGCAGCGGCCGCGTGGCGGCGACGTCCGCGAGAAAGAGGCCCAGCGGCAACGAACGCATCTCGCGCGAGTTCGCGAGCGCCATCCGGCCGGTGCGCCACGTCGTCATGATCGTGAACACCGCGGCGCCCATGAGCAGCGGCAGCCAGCCGCCGTGGAAGAGCTTCGCGACGTTCGCGGCGAAGAACGACAGGTCGATCGCGAGGAACGCGGCGAGCATCAGGCCGGTGGTCGCGAGCGACCAGCCGAAGCGCACGCGCGCCACGACCGCAAACAGCAGCGACGTGATGACCATCGTGCCGGTGACGGAGACGCCGTACGCCGCAGCGAGCTCCGACGATCCGCCGAACTCGAGCGCGAGCACGAGGCAGGCGACGAGCAGCGCCCAGTTCACCTCGGGCACGTAGATCTGACCCTCCTCCGCGGCGGAGGTATGCACGATCCGCGCGCGTGGCCAGAGGCCGAGCTGCACGGCCTGACGCGTCAGCGAGAACACGCCCGAGATCAGCGCCTGCGACGCGATCACCGCCGCCGCCGTGGCCAGCGCGAGCATCGGGTAGAGCGTCCAGCCGGGCGCCAGCGCGTAGAAGGGATTGGTCGCGACGCTCGAGTCGCGGAGCAGCGCGGCGCCCTGCCCGAAGTAGTTCAGCAACAGCGCCGGCAGCGCGACGGCCAGCCACGCCGCGCGAATCGGCGCGCGGCCGAAGTGGCCGAGGTCTGCGTAGAGTGCCTCGGCGCCCGTGATCACCAGCACGACGGAGCCGAGCAGCAGGAAGCCGACCGCCCCGTTCTCCGCCATGAAGCGCAGCGCCCAGAGCGGGTTCACGGCGGCGAGCACGCCCGGCTCGAATCGGAGCGCGTTCAAGCCGGCGAGAGCGAGCGCGAGGAACCAGACCGCCATCACCGGACCGAAGGCCCTGCCGATCCGCCCGGTTCCGCTGCGCTGCACGGCGAACAGCGCGATCAGGATCGCGCAGGTGAGCGGGACGACGAGCGGCTCGAGCGCAGGCGTCACGACCTCGAGGCCTTCCACCGCGCCGAACACCGAGACGACGGGCGTGATCACGCCGTCGCCGACCAGGAGGCCCGCGCCGAACAGTCCGAGCAACGAGAGCGCGCTCACCGCGTGGTTGCGGCCGCTGCGCGTCATCTGCTCGACGAGGGCGAAGAGCGCGAGGATGCCGCCCTCGCCCTGGTTGTCGGCGCGCAGCACGAATCCCAGATACTTGCCGGTGACGGCGACGAGCAGCGCCCAGAAGACGAGCGAGAGCAAGCCGAGCACGTTCTCGGGCGTCGGCGGCACGCCGTGTCCGCCGGAGCCGGTCTTCACGCACTCGCGGAGCGCGTAGAGCGGCGACGTACCGATGTCGCCGTAGACGACGCCGAGCGCGCCGAGCGCGAGTCCCGCGAGCTTTCTCGGGTCGCGCTCGCCCGCGGCAGGTGCTGCGCCGTGAGCTTCCGCCTGCGCCGGCCCCGACATGGCGGCGGTCTGTAAGCCTTCAGCCCTCGGACCGCCAGCCTGCGTGCTGCGGCAGCCCGTCGGCGAGCGGCGCCCAGTCGACGCGATCCGAGACCCAGATGTGATATTGGGGGCGCAGCACCGCCGGCGCGTCGAGGCTGGCGAGCGTCACGTCGAGGGCGTCCGGCCGCGCCGCGTGCGTGTAGGTGAGCGAGCTGCCGCAGGAGCCGCAGAAGCCGCGCTCGACCGGTGGCGAGGACTTCACCAGCGCGAGCGCGCCGAAGGCGATCCGGAAGCGCGCCTTCGCGAAGGTCGCCCACGCGACGGGCGACGCACCGGCTGCGCGGCGGCAGCTCGCGCAGTGGCAGAAGCAGAGATTCTCCGCCGGGCCGATCGCCTCGAAGCGGACCGCACCGCACAAGCAGCCGCCCACGAAGGTCTCCGGGCTCACGGCGTCGCTCCCGCTGGCCGCGCGCCCTCGTGCGCCAGCAGCCAGCGCTTGCGCGCGAGCCCGCCCGCGTAGCCCGTGAGCGCTCCGCTCGCCCCGATCACGCGATGGCACGGCACCACGATCGCGAGCGGGTTGCGCGCGTTCGCAGAGCCGACGGCGCGCGCGTGGCTCGGCGCGCCGAGGCGGCGGGCGAGCGCGCCGTACGTGGTGGTCGCGCCGAACGGGACCTCGCGCAGGGCGGCCCAGACCTCTTGCTGATGCTCGCTGCCGTGCGGCGCGAGCGGCAGCGCGAAGTCGCGCAGCTCGCCGCCGAAGTAGGCCGCGAGCTGCCGGCGCGCCTCGGCGAGCGGCGCGGCGCGGTCGTCGCGCTGCGACTCCGCGGAGAGCGGCGCGGCGTGCGCCTGTCCCTCGAAGCACACGCGCGTGAGCGCGTCGCCGTCGGAGGTGAGCAGGAGCTCGCCGAGCGGGCCTGCGAGGCGAGCATGGAGGCGGTCGATCGGATTCACGCGTTCTCCTTCGCGAGCGAGGTCCAGAGCTGGAGCGCGCCGTAGGCTCGCCACGGGCGCCATGCCTCCGCGCGCGCCAGCACGGCGCTCGCGTCGCTCTCGCCGAGCGCGCGGCGCAGGCCGAGGTCGCCGTGCGGGAACGCGTCGGGCCACGCGACCGCGCGCATCAGCACGTACTCGGCCGTCCACGGTCCCACGCCGGGCAGCGCGAGCAGCGCCTCGCGCACGGCGTCGGGATCTGCGCCGGGCGCGAGGTCGAGCGCACCGTCGGCGCAGGCGCGCGCGGCGGCGCGCAGACTCTCGGCCCGCGCGCGCGTGAGCCCGACCGCGGCGAGCGCGTCGACGCGCGCGGACGCGATGCGCGCGGCGCTCGGCGTGAGGCGCGTGAGCCCCGCGACCGGCGTCTCCAGCGCCTCGCCGAAGCGCTCGCCGAGGCGCGCTGCGAAGGTGGTCGCCGCGGCGACCGAGACCTGCTGGCCGAGGATCGCGCGCGCGAGCAGCTCGAAGCCGTCGAAGGCGCCGGGGACGCGCAGGCCCGGCCGCCGCGCCACGAGCGCTCGCAGCGTCGGGTCCGCGCCGAGCTGCGCCTCGATGCGCGCGGGATCCGCCGCCAGGTCGAACAGCGCGCGCAGCCTCGCGGCGACGGGCAGGAGCACCGGCGCGAGCGACGCCGAGATCTCGGCGCGCAGGGCGTGGCCGCGCGGAGACGGCGCGACGCGCACCCAGCCGCGCCGGCCGCCGATCTCGACGGTGCGCGCATAACACCCTTCCCCTGCGACCTCGACACCGGACGTGGCGCGCGGCGCGAGGAACCCGAGCAGCGCGTCCCAGGCGAGCGGCGGGCGATGGGGAAGATCGAGCGCGAAGGCGTCGAGCGGCGCAGCCGCTCCGGTCGTGCGCCGAGGCGCGGAAACCGCGCTCTTCCTCAGCGCCGTCGGCGCGAGCCGGTAGCGCTCCTGGAACGCCGCGTTGAAGCGCCGCAGGCTCGCGAAACCGCTCGCGAACGCGACGCGCGTGATCGGAAGCTGCGTGTCCGTCAGCAGCTGCTTCGCGAGCAGCAGCCGCCGCGTGCGGATCAGCTCCGCCGGCGCGACGCCCAGCTCCGCCCCGACCGCGCGCCGCACGTGCCGCTCCGACACGCCGAGCGCGCGCGCCAGCTCCGGCAGCGCGCTCGCGCCGTCCTCGATCCGGCGCACGGCACGCTGCGCGAGCCGCGACAGCGCATCCACGCGCGCCAGCCCCGGCGCCAGCTCGGGCCGACACCGCAAGCACGGCCGAAAGCCCGCCCGCTCCGCCGCCGCCGCGCTCGCAAAAAAGCTGCAGCGCTCCGCCCGCGGCGTCTTGGCCGTACACACCGGCCGGCAATAGATCCGCGTCGTCGACACCCCCACGAACAGCCGCCCGTCGAAGCGCGCATCCCGCGCGCGAATCACCGCATAAGCCGCCCGCGCATCCAGCGCCCCCGCCGCGCTGACCGCTTCCCCCCTCGCTGCTTCCGCGCGCGCTGTCTCCGTCGGTGCCGAAGCTCTCGTGGTGTCCATGCCGACGATCCTACGCCCGACGATGCCTCCAAACTCGCCGTTTTCGGACACGCTCACCGCAACCCGCGCGAACTAACCGAGAAAACCTCCCCCCGACACGCGCGAGCGAAGCGAGCGTTCCCCCCCCAACCCCAGCGACCCGCGCGAGCGAAGCGAGCGAGCCTCCCAACTCCGCGCGAGCACCTCCGAGCGAAGCGAGGGCGCCTCGATGGCGCCCTCGCTTCGCCCTCCCGCACACCGACGGCGCGCGAGCCCGGGCCCCACCGCGCAGCGCCGGCGCGAGGGGCGGGCGGGGCGGGGGGTGCAGCGCAGGGCCCGACAGGAGCACGATCTCCGCGCGCCTCTCCGTAACGATCCAGGGTGTGAGCGCGAAAGCGCGCCCACACGTCGCGCGCTCTCCTCCACCCAACGGCGCACGCCGCCGCCGGAGGGCCCGGAGTCGCAACCCCCCCCCCCCCCCCCCCACCCCCCCCCCCCCAAGGCCACACAACCCCCCACCCCCCCCCCCCGGGCCGCCCAGGCGCCGGCGGCCCCCGCCCCCCCCCCCCCGCCCCGCCCGCCCCTCGCGCCGCCTCGATGCTCCTCGCACCCGCCTCCGCGCCCGCCCTCAGCCCTTCTCCCGCATCGACTTCTCGTCCCAGAGATGCACCCGATATCCATCCGGATCGAGCAGCTCCGCTCCGTACCCCCAGAACAGCTTCTGCGGCGCCTTCACGAACGCCACCCCCGCGTGGCTCAGCTCCCGATGCTTCGCCTCCACGTCCTCCACCTGGACGAACAGGTCGCACGCCGCCTGCTCCGCCCGTTCCGGATCGCGCGCCAGGAAGATCGTGAAATCCGCGTCGTCCTTGATCGCGACCATGCGGCCGTCGGGGGGCTCCAGCTCGATGGCGAAGCCCAGATGCCGCACGTAGAAGTCCGCGCTGCGTTGCGGATCGGCGACGAACAGTCCCAGGTGATCGAGCTTCACCATGCGCCTCCTCCTCAGAGCGCGCGGTGCATCAACACGGCGCTCGCGGGACAAAGCTCCGTGAACTCGCGCGTGGCGCGGATCGCGTCGGGCGCGCCGTCGCGCGGGATGGGCGCGAAGCCGCGGCGCGCGAAGAAGCGCGGCGCGGTGGTCGTCAGGAGATACGCGTCGCGCACGCCGCGGCGTCGCGCGTCGCCGAGCAGCGTGTCGCAGAGCCCGGCGCCGAGGCCTCGCGAACGCAGCGGCGCCGCGATCGCAACGGAGCGCACCAGCGCGTCGGAGCCGTGGTGCTCGAAGCCTGCGCAGGCGACGATTCGGCCGCCTTCCTCGCCCACGACGAACGTGTCGAGATGCGCCGCGACGTCCTCCCAAGGCAGCGCCGCCTCCTTCAGCAGGGCCTGTACGGGCGCGAGGTCGGCCGCGCGGGCGGGTCGGATCTCCATGCCTCGCTCCCCCGAGTTGCCCTCATCCTACGACGCGGACGCGGCGGGCCGCGCGAAGGGTCGCCGAACTATGCTGCACGGCCCGCCGTCCCGCGCGCTCGCAATCCAGCCCGAGGAGCCCCATGCCCGTCGAGATGAACGGCATCGCGCACATCCAGCTCAGCGTGAACGACGCCGCGCGCTGCCTGCCGTTCTGGGAGCGCTTCTGCCACTTCCTCTCCATGAAGACGCTGATCAAGAGCGCCGACACCATCTACTGCATCGGCTCGCGCACCGGCATCCTCGTGCGCGCGGCGGCGCCCGAGCATCGCGCCACGAAGTTCGATCAGACCCGCGCGGGCCTGCACCACTTCTGCTTCCGCGCGCGCAGCAACGAGGACGTCGCCGCGGTTCACGAGTTCCTGAAGGGCGAGCCGGATGCGAAGATCTTGCGCGCGCCCGAGATCGGGCCGTGGGCGCCCGGGTACTACTCGATCCTGTTCGAGGACCCGGACGGCTTGCGCGTCGAGGTGAATCACGTGCCGGGCCGCGGCCACTTCGGGCCGGAGGGGCGCCTCGGCAGCGGTCAGGGGCCGATGGGCAGACTCGAGGGGACGTGAGCCGTTCGGGTCCGTCCGGCTTGGCTCAGAAGAGGGATCCGGGCTCCTCGTCGTCCTTGGTCTGAGTCGGCGGCACGGGAGGCAGCGCGGGCGCGGTGGCGAGCTGCTGGAGCAGGAGCCGCACGCCGAGGGCGACCGACGCGGCGGCCGGCAGCAGGACGACGAGCGGCGTGGTCGCACCCGGCGCGTTGAAGCCGGGGATCGTCGCGCGCTCGGCCAGCGCGCCGGCCGCGATGCCGAGGCCGGTGACGACGCCGCTCAGCACGACGCCGGGCAGCAGCGAGCGCGTCGCCAGTCGCACCAGGCCGTAGAGCGCACCTAGCGTGAAGGTGCCGAGGCCCTGGCTCACGATCACGGCGGTCGACGGCTTCTCCGACGCGAACGCGTCGAGGATCGCGAGCGACGGCACGAGCACGATCTGGAGCGCCGCGACGTAGAGGACGGCGCGCGTGCGGCCCAGGGCGCTCACGCAGCCCTGGAGCAGCACGCCGCGAAAGAAGAACTCCTCCAGCACCGGGCTGAGCAGCGCGGCGAGCAGGATCGCTTCGGGCGCCGGCAGCAGCGCCTTGCCGAGCGCCTCCGAGGCCGGCGCGGAGAACGCGATGCGGATCCAGTTGTCGAGCTCCGAGACGAGCAGCACGACGGGCGCGAGCAGCAGCACGGGCGCGATCGCGCGCGCGGGAAAGGGCGCGAGGCCGAGCCGCTCGGCGGTGGGCTCGGGCACGAGTCGCGCCGCGAGCACGCCAACCCCGCCGAGGCCGAGCGCGCTGCCCAGCGCGGCGGCGACGACCGAGTTGCCGGCGAGGAGCGGCAGCAGCGAAAGGAACAGCGCGGTGGCGGCGAGCGTGAACGCGCGCGACGGATCGGGGAACGGCGGCCCGCCGCGCGCGCTCATCGCAGCGCCGCCGCCAGCGCGCGACCGGTGTGGCTCTCGGCGCAGCGCGCGATCTGTTCGGGCGTGCCCGCGGCGACGACGCGGCCGCCGCCGGCTCCGCTCTCGGGGCCGAGGTCGATCACGAAGTCCGCGGCGTTCACGACGCCCAGGTGGTGCTCGATCACCAGCACGGTGTTGCCGCGCTCGACCAGCCGCTGGAGCACCTCGAGCAGGCGCTCGATGTCGGCGAAGTGCAGGCCCGTGGTCGGCTCGTCGAGCAGGTAGAGCGTCTTCCCGTCGCCGCGCCGCGACAGCTCGCGGGCGAGCTTCACGCGCTGCGCCTCGCCGCCGGAGAGCGTGGTCGCGGGCTGGCCGAGGTGGAGGTAGCCGAGGCCCACGTCGCGCAGGGTCTCCAGCGGGCGGCGCACGCGCGGCACGTTCTCGAAGAAGGCGGCCGCCTCCTCGATCGGCATCGCCAACACGTCGGCGATCGTCTTGCCCTTGTACCGGATCTCGAGCGTCTCGCGGTTGTAGCGGCGCTCGCCGCACACTTCGCACGGCACGAACAGGTCCGGCAGGAAGTGCATCTCGACGCGCAGCGAGCCGTCGCCCTGACAGCTCTCGCAGCGCCCGCCCTTCACGTTGAACGAGAAGCGCCCGGGGCCGTAGCCGCGCGCGCGCGACTCGGGCACGCCGGCGAACAGCGCGCGAATGCCGTCGAAGACGCCGGCGTAGGTGGCGGGATTGGAGCGCGGCGTTCGCCCGATCGGTGCCTGGTCGACGTTCACCACGCGCTCCAGCGCCTCGCTGCCAGTCAGCGCGTCGTGAGCACCGGGCTCGGCTTCGGCGCGGTGCAGCCGCTGCGCGAGCGCGCGATGGAGCGTGTCGTTCACCAGCGTCGACTTGCCGGAGCCCGAGACGCCGGTCACGACGGTGAAGCGGCCGAGCGGAATCTCGACGTGCACGTCGCGCAGGTTGTTCGCGCGCGCACCGGAGAGCGCGAGGCGCGGCGCTCCGGCGAGGGGGCGGCGCGGCGCGGCGGGGATGCGGCGGCGCCCGGAGAGATAGGCCCCCGTGAGCGAGTCCGCGTGGGCGGCGATCATCGCGGGCGTGCCCTCCGCCACCACGCGGCCGCCGTGCACGCCCGCGCCCGGCCCCATGTCGATCAGCCAGTCCGCGCGGCGCATCGTGTCTTCGTCGTGCTCGACCACCACCACGCTGTTGCCCGCGTCGCGCAGGCGCTCGAGGCTCGCGAGCAGGCGCGCGTGGTCGCGCGCGTGCAGGCCGATCGACGGCTCGTCGAGCACGTAGAGCACGCCCATCAGGTGCGCGCCCACCTGCGTGGCGAGCCGGATGCGCTGCGCCTCTCCGCCCGACAGCGTCGCGGTCGGGCGATCGAGCGAGAGGTAGTCGAGGCCCACGTCGCAAAGGAACGCGAGCTGCTCGCGGATCTCCTCGAGGATGCGCTCGGCGATCGCGCGCTGGTTCGTGCCGAGCGCGAGCCCCGCGAGCCACGCGCGCGTCTCGGCGATCGGCAGCGCCGCGACCTCGGGCAGCGTCTTGCCCGCGACGCGCACGTGGCGCGCCACCAGGCCGAGGCGCGCGCCGCCGCACTCCGCGCAGGGCGCCTCGCGCGTGTAGCGCGCGCGCTCCTCGTCGGAGACCTCGCCGGCCGCGATGCGCCGCGCCAGCTCGCCGAGCACGCCGTCGAAGCGGCGCTTCACGCTGCGCAGCCCGCGCTTCCCGTGGCGGAACTCGAGCTCGCGCTCGCCCGCGCCGTGCAGCACCAGCTTTTGCGCGCTCTTCGACAGCTCGCGCCAGGGCGTGTCCAGGGAGACGCCGAGGTGCGCGGCGACCCCGGCCAGCAGCTGCGCGTAGTAGCGCGGCGCGCGCGCGCCGCCCCAGGCGGCGATCGCCTCGCCCAGCGCGCGCTCCGGATCGGGCACCACCTTCGCCGGATCCAGCTCGCTCGCGGTGCCGAGGCCCGCGCACGCCTTGCAGGCGCCGGACGCGCTGTTGAACGAGAACAGCCGCGGCTCGAGCGGCGGGTAGGAGATCCCGCAGTCGGGACAAGCGCTCGTCTGCGAGAAGAGCGCCTCCTCGGCGCCGCGCGGCGTCTCCCAGGCGACGCTGCACACGCCGCCGCCCAGGCCGAGCGCCGTCGCCAGCGACTCCACGATGCGCGCGCGCGCGGACTCGCGCACGACGATGCGGTCCACCACCACCTCGATCGTGTGCAGCTTGGTCTTGGCGAGCCGGATCTCGCCGCCGAGGTCGCGCAGCTCGCCGTCGACTCGCGCGCGCACGAAGCCCTTCTCGGCGAGCTCGGCCAGCTCCTGCTTGTGCTCGCCCTTCTTTCCGCGCACGACGGGGGCGAGCAGCGTCGCGCGCGCGCCGTCGCCGAGCGCGAGCACGCGCGCCGCCATCTGCGGGAGCGTCTGGCTCGCGATCGGCTTCCCGCAGCGGTGGCAGTGCGCGACGCCCACGCGCGCGAAGAGCAGGCGCAGGTGGTCGAGCAGCTCGGTCGCGGTGCCCACCGTCGAGCGCGGGCTGCGGCTGACCGTCGCCTGCTCGATGGCGATCGAGGGCGAGAGGCCGGTGATCGACTCGACCTCCGGCCGCGCGAGCTGGTCGAGGAACTGGCGCGCGTACGCGGAGAGCGACTCGACGTAGCGGCGCTGTCCCTCCGCGTAGAGGGTGTCGAAGGCGAGAGAGGACTTGCCGCTGCCCGAGAGGCCCGTGATGACGACGAGCTGGCCGCGCGGTACGTCGACGTCCACGTCGCGCAGGTTGTGGACGCGCGCGCCGCGAATCGAGATTGCGCTCGGCTCGCCGCGTGCGGACGGCGGGGCCGCCCCTACCTCGTCGCGCCGCCAGCGCATCGCTCCCCTCGTCCCGCTCGGGCGGTCCGCCCGCCTCGCGTTCGCCCCAGCGCGCAGGCGCGCGCCGCACTCAGGTCCCCGGCGTCTCCCCGCCCGCTGGCGTGAGATCCTCGAGGCTGGCGATCGTGCCCTTGCGCTCGATGTAGGTGTTCTCGCGGATCTCCGCGATGAACTTCTCGTACTCGCCCTCCAGCCGTTGCTGATAGAGCTGGTTCGTGATCGCGCGCTGGGCGTCCTCGAAGGCGATCTGCTTCACCGCGCGGCGCTCGACCAGCTGCACGAACACGCAGCCGAACGGCTCCTCGCTCACCTCGCTGATCTGCCCGGGCGCGAGCGGGCGCACCGCGGCCTCGAGCCAGGGCGCGAGCTGACTCTCGTGCACCCAGCCGAGCTCCGGATCCATCGTCGCCACGCCATTCGCCACCTCGAGCAGGTCTTCGCCCGCGGCGACGCGCGCGTGCGCTGCGCGCACGTTCGCGCAGGCGGCCTCCTTCTCCGACGGCGCCGCCGGAGCCACCACGAAGCTGCGCGCGCGGAGCTCCTCGCCGCTCTGCGGGCGCTTTGCGATCTCGCGGTCGTAGATCTCGCGCACTTCCTCCGGCTTGATCTCGATGCGCGAGCCGATCACGCCGTTCACCACCTTCGAGTGCTCGATCTCGCCCTTGATGCGCTCGCGGTAGGCGGCGTACGGCAGGCCCTGCGCCTCGACGCTCGCGCGGAGTTGCTCGGGCGTGATGCCGTTGTCGGAGGCGATCTCGGCGATCGTGCCGTCCACCTCCTCGTCGGTGGCCTGGAGCTCGGCGCGCTTCACCACGATGCGCAGCAGCGCCTTCTCGATCAGCCGTTCGAGCGCCTGCGCCTCGATCATCTTCAGGTCGCGCGGGGCCGCTCCGGCGGCCTTCGCGCGCGCGATGGCGGGCGCAGCGAGGTCGCGCACCTCCGAGACGAGCACGATGTCGGAGCCGACCTGCGCCGCGATGCCGTCGATGAGCTGCGAGTCGTCGGCGATGGGCGTCTGGCTCTCCTCGATCAGGCCCGCGAGGGCATCCTGGGCGACGGCCGGTTGCGCCGAGGCGACGTGGGCGAGGGCGGCGAGGGCGGAGCAGAGGAGCAGGCGGGGGGTGCGCATAGGGGCGGCACCTTAGCGCCGCGGCTCCGGACGGCGGCGCCTCGGGGCGCCCTAGGCCGGCCGCCACGCGTAGCGCGCGAGGTCGATCCGGCCGCGCGCGTCGAAGCGCACGCCCTCCCGCTCCAGCAGCGCCCGCTGCGCGAGCTCGCCGCCCGGGTCGCTGCGCGGGCTCACCTCGCCCCGCGCGTTCACCACGCGTTGCCAGGGCACGCGGCTGCCGTGGGGCAGCGCGTGCATCGCGTAGCCCGCCTGGCGCGCCGCGCGCGGCAAGCCCGCGAGCGCGGCGAGCTGGCCGTAGCTGGCGACCTTGCCGCGCGGGATGCGCGCCGCGACGCGCCAGATGCGCTCGTAGGCGGAGGGCTTCGCTGCGGCGCGCGCGCTTCGCTGGCGCCCGGCCGCGCCGCGCGCCTGCGCGCCGCCGCGCGCCCGCGGCTTCGCCTTCACGACGACGCCTCGCGCGGCGCTCGCGCCGCCTGGTCGACGAGCGCGAAGAACGCGCCCAGCCGCGCACGGCGCTCCGGAGTCAGATAGGAGAAGTTCGAGCCGCGGTCCTGGATCTCCCAGTAGTGCGGCGAGGTCTCGCGCTCGATCTCCTCGCGCGCGGTCAGCAAGAGGCCGCGGCGTTCGCCCATCAGATCGCGCGCGATGCGGCGCGCCGGCTCCTCTTCGCCGCGCTGGAGGAAGAAGGTCGCGAGCTGGATCTGGGCCTTGCGCACGCCGAGCAGGTTCTCGGCGCCCTCGTGGTCGATGGCGAGCAGCACCTCGAGCAGCGCGTCGCGCGCGGCGGTCTTCTCGGCGGCGGCCTCGATCAGGTTCGCGAGATCGTGGGCGGCGACCTCGAGCAGGAACGGCAGCTCGCTCGCGCTCGCCAGGCGCCCGTACCAGCGGATGCGGCTGGCGACCTCGAGCGCGGCGGGCTCCTGCCCGCGCGCGAGCAGATCCTCGCCGAGCAGGCGGTACTGGTGGAGGACGAAGTAGCCGGTGCGCAGATCGCGGGCGTTGATCGCCGCGCGCAGGTAGCTGTGGAACGCGCGCTGGCACTGCTCGAGCAGCGGGGGATGGCTCGCCGCGCCGAGCTCGGCGAGCCGGCGCGTGTGGATCGCGATCATCTGGGCGACGTCGCGCGCGCTGCCGACCGCGTCCACGAAGAGCGCGTGGCACTGGCGCAGGATCTTCGCCTCGAACCAGGTGCCCTCGCTGGCGACGGCCGAGAGCGCGGGCGCCGCCATCGAGACGAAGTCCGCGTCGCGGGCGATCACCTCGTCCACGACGAGCCACTCCGCCGGCAGCTCGCGGCGCAACCGCGTCACGTCGGCGAGCAGCTCCACCAGCGCCTCGACCGCGGCCATCGCAATGCCGCGATCGCTGTTCTTCATCGCGCCGCGCGCGATGTCCTCCAACTCCTCCACCGCCTCGATCACGCCGGCCTTCGCCTCGCGCACGCCGCCCGCGCGCGCTCGACGCACGCTGTCGAGCGACTCGGCGCGAATGCGCGAGATCACGCGGTGCGGCGACACGAAGTCGAACACGTACGCGAAGTAGGGCAGCAGCATGAGCAGGCTCACGGTCATCATGCCCATCGCCAGCAGGAAGCCGCCGCGCGGCAAGAGCGGCGCCTCGCCGACGTCGCCCGACAGCGCGACCGCGAGCCAGACGCACAGCGCGGTGGTGAGCACGAAGAACGCCATCACGGCCACGTTCAGGCGGTCGCGCACGAACAGCTGCGTGATGCGGTGCGTGTATCGGTTCGCCGCGAGCTCGACGACGATGGCGACGACGGTGATCAGGATCGCGAGCACGCCCGCCACGATCTGCGCGGAGCCCGCGAGCACCGAGAGCGCGGCGGCCGAGTCGAGCGACGCGAGCCAGCGCAGTGGATGCCGCCACGCCTCGCTGCCCTCGAGCCAGCTCGCGAGGGCGAGCAGCGCCGCCGTGAGCGCCGCCAGCACGGCGAAGCCGCGAAGCACTCCCCGCCCGCGCGCGGTCTCCGCGCTGAAGTCCGCCTTCCCGTCCGCCGCCATCCGCCCCCGATCGCCACGCGCCCGGCGCGCGCCCCCCTGTAGTTAGCGCGCCAACCCCTCGACAACGCTCCACTCCCCGCGCGCGAGCCGAGTCGCGAGCGGCGATTCAGCAGCGCGCGGCGACACCCGCCACCAAGCCACCGGACTCCGCAGGCGCGAAGCGCGCGGGAGGCGCGGCCGCAGGCCGCGCCGATCCGCGCCCTCCCAGCAAAGAAGAGACGCGGGCGCCCTGCAAGAGCAGCCGC
>CAYWRY010000009.1:25951-37359 GCA_964460485.1 uncultured Spirochaetales bacterium | reverse complement strand
GCCGCAAGCCACGAGCCCGCCAGCTCAGTCGAGCGCCAGCTCGACGACCTGCTCCCGCGACAGCTCCCCTCCCTCCGCCCACAGCCCCTCGAACCGCTCCCCGAGCGCCACCCGCATCGCGGCGAGGTCCGCCTCGTAGCGCTCGCGGTTGAAGGCTTGGATCGGCGCGCCCACGTCGGTGCGCAGCGAGGCCGCGGCGCCGAGCAGGCGGGCGGCGCGCTCGAAGCGGCGCGCCTGCACGTCGAGACTGCCGATCTGCTCGAGGCAGTAGGCGATGGCGACGAGGTGCCCGAGGCCGACGTAGAGCGAGAGGCTCTCCGCGTAGAGGGCGGCCGCGCGCCCGCCGTCGCCCTGCTGCTGCACGACCTCGCCCAGGTTCACGAGCGCGGTCGCGGTGGCGTTCGGATCGCCGAGGCGCCGCCCGATCTCGAGGCTCTCCTCGTAGCTGGCGCGCGCGGTCGGGAGGTCGCCGGCGACGTGGGCGAGCGCGCCGAGGCCCACCAGCGCGAAGGAGACGCGCTCGAGGTCGCCGAGGCGGCGGAACAGCGCGAGCGCCTCGGTGAGAGCGCGCGCGGCCTCGTCCGTGTCGCCGCGGAACTCGTGAATGTAGCCGAGTTGGCTGAGCGCGCGGGCGACGCCCGCGTCGTCGCCCACCTCGCGATAGAGGGCGAGCGCGTCCTCGCACGCGGCGAGCGCCTCGTCAGTCTGGTCCTGATGGCGCGCGAGATCGGCGACGCCGTAGAGGGCCTGCGCGCGCAGCCGCGGGTCCGCCGACGCGCCGCGCTCGAGGGCGCGCTCCAGCCAGTCGCGGCCCTCGGTCCAATAGCCGTGCTGGTACCAGAAGAACCAGAGCGCGCCGCCGAGACGTAGCGCGACCTCCGGCTGGCGCGCGTCCAGCGCTCCGCCGAGCGCCGCGCGCAGGTTGTCGTGCTCGCGCTCGAGCCGGGCGACCCAAGCGCTCGACTCCTTGCCGCGCAGCAGCGGCTCCGCGCGCTCGGCGAGCGCCAGGCAGAAGGCGCGGTGCCGCTCACGCAGCGCCGCGCCCTCGCCCGCCGCGTCGAGCTGCTCGCCTGCGAACTCGCGCAGCGTCTCGAGCATGCTGAAGCGCAGCAGCTCGCTCTCGTCCTCCTGGCGCACGGCCTTGGCGGCGCCGGTTTGGCCCCCGAAGCCGTAGGTGACGAGGCTCTTCGCGGCGAGGCTCGCCAGCGACGTCTCGAGCGCGAGCGCGCCGTCCGGGTCGCACACCTCGGCGGCGGCCTCGCGCGTGCAGCCGCCCACGAAAACGCCGAGCCGGTTGAAGACGGTCCTCTCGACCGGCTCGAGCAGGTCGTAGCTCCAGGCGATCGCGTCGCGCAGCGTCTGCTGGCGTTCCGGCAGGTCGATGGCCCCGTCGGTGAGGACGGTCAGGCGGCTCGCCAGCGCGCCGAGCAGCGCCTCGGGCTCGTAGCTGCGCGCGCGCGCGGCGGCCAGCTCGATCGCGAGCGGCAGCCCATCGAGGCGGCGGCAGATCTCGGCGATCGCGGGCGCGTTCGCGGGCGTGAGGGAGAAGCCCGCGCGCGCGGCCTCGGCGCGCTCGACGAACAGTCGCACCGACTCGCTCTGCGCGATCTCGGCGAAGCGCGCCTTGCCGCCGCGCTCGGGCACGCCGAGCGGCGCGATCTGCACCTCGTGCTCGGCGGACAGGCGCAGCGGCTCGCGGCTGGTGGACAGCGCCTTGAGGCGCGGACAGGCGCGCAGCAGCTCGGCCACGTCGCGCATGCCGGCGCGCACGCGCTCGGCGTCGTCGAGCACGAGCAGCAGCTCCTTCTCGGCGAGGAACTCCGCGAGCGCCTCGACGAGTGTGGCGCCGCGCTTCTCGCGCACCCCCAGCGCCTTCGCGATCGCCGTGGGCACGAGGCGCGCGTTGCGCAGCGTGCCGAGCGGCACGTAAAAGACCCCGTCGGCGAAGCGGTGCAGCAGCTCGCCCGCGGTGCGCAGCGCGAGCCGGCTCTTGCCGGTGCCGCCCGGGCCGGTGAGGGTGGCGACGCGCACGTCGGGCCGCAGCAGGAGGTCGCGCAGCGCGGCGACCTCGCGCGCGCGGCCGACGAAGGGCGTCGGCGGGGTCGGCAGGTTGTTGGGCCGCGTCGCCTGGGTACGGAGCGGCGGGAAGTCGGAGGGCAGCTCGGGGATCACGAGCTGGTAGAGCTGCTGCGGCGACGCGATGTCCTTGAGCCGGTGCTGGCCCAGATCGCGCAGCACGAGGCCGTCGGCGGCGAGCGCCTCGCCGACGCGCTTCGCGGTCTCGCCGGAGAGCAGCACCTGCCCGCCGTGGCCCGACGAGCAGATGCGCGCCGCGGTGTGGACGTCCATGCCCACGTAGCCCTCGTCGGTGCGCGAGGGCTCCCCGGTGTGCACGCCCATGCGCACGCGCACCGCGGCGCCCTCGGGCCACGGGTGCGCGGCCAGGGCGCGCTGGCAGGCGACCGTTGCGCGCAGCGCCCCGGCGGCGTCCGGGAACGCGACGAAGAAGGCGTCGCCCTGGGTGTCCACCTCGGCCCCGCCGAAGCGCGCGAAGGCGGCACGCATCAGCTCGCGGTGCGCGCCCAGCGTCTCGGCGTAGCGGTCCCCCAGACGATGGAGGAGCCGCGTCGACCCCTCGATGTCCGTCAGAAGCAGCGTGACCGTTCCGCTCGGCAGCTCGCGCACGCCGCGCAAGATAGGCCGGCCGAGCGCGAACGCGACGCGCCGGGCCGCGCGTCCCGGCGCGTCGCTAGTTGTTACGGCGTCAGCGTGAAGGTGAGCGTCTGGTCCACCAGGCTTCCGTTCGAGCGCTGCAGCGTCTCGACGCGGAAGTCGAGGGCACTGGTGCCATTCCAGCCGATCGCGGCCGGCGGCACCTCGAGGCGCACGCCGCTGCCGAGCAGGCTGTAGCTCGCGCCGGCGGGGAACACGTCCCCGCCGCTCAGGAACAGCGAAGTGCCGAGCGCCGGGAACGACACGCGGTAGACGAACAGGCTCGGGCTCGGCGCCGCGGCCAGGTTCAGGTCGAACGAGGCGAGGCCGCTCGGCGCGCTCGCCGAGCACGAGACCACGTCGCCGCTGCCGATCTCGACGTCGCCCAGCGGGTCGCCGCAGTTGTAGAGCGTCTCGGTGTCGGTACCGCCCGCCCCCTGGGCGCTCACGCGCGCCACGACTGTGAACGCGTTGCCGGTCGCGCCGGTGTAGTCGTGGTCGACGTTCGCGATGGCCGAGCCGTCGGGCTGCAGCCACACGAACGGCGCCGGGTTCCCGTTCGCGTCGGTCAGCGGCAGGACGACGCTGGTGCCGTCGCCGAAGTCGATCTCGAGCACGGGCGCCACGAGGGCGGCGAAGGCGCCGATGCGCACCGAGACCGTCGTGAGGGCGTTCCGCGCGAACACGCTGGTCTCGATGTCGACGGGCACGGCCTCGTAGAGCTTGCCCTTGAAGCTCTTCAAGAGGACGTTGCCCGCGCCGTCCACGTACTGGAGCGAGATCAGCTTGTTCATCGCGCCGGGCAACGTGAGCTGGTGCGGCCCGGGCACGCCGACGATGTTGCCGGTGCTGAACTGCAGCGCGCGGCCGGCGCCGCCGGGCACGTTGTCCAGGTCCTCGTAGACGAGCGCGATGATCTCGCGCAGCCCGCTCGCGTCGGTGGCGTCGAGGGTCAGCTCGACGTCGCCGGTCGCCGGCACCGCGATCACGTCCTGGCGCGTCACGCGCGGCGGCTTCAAGTCGCCGTCGAAGGCCGCCGAGATCGGGTGCAGCGCCTCGATCGTCGCCGAGGAGTAGACGCGCATGTCGCCGGTGACCGGGGCGACGCCCTGCTGCGCCGCCGGCAGCGTGCACTCGAACTGCGTACCGGCGAAGAGCAGCGTCTGAAGCGTCTGACCGCCGACGTCCACCGAGTTCACCGTGCCGACCTGCGTTGGCGACATGGTGTCGATGCAGGCGAGCGACTCGGGCTGCGAGGCGAGCCAGTCCTGCGTGAACGAGGCGATCACCGGGTCGAAGCCGGGAATCACGGTGTAGCTGGCGCCGCGCAGCGCCACGTCGTGCACGCGCGTACCCACGGCCGCGCGGTCGCTGAACACCTCGCGCACCGCCTGGATCGCGCGCGCCTGCGGCGCATCCGCGTTCCCGTCGAGCGTGAAGTACTCGCCGCGCTGCGTCGACACGCGGGTGACCGACGCGTCGAGCGTGACGGTCGCCTGCTCGCCCAGCTCGCGCACGGTGAGGCGCAGCGAGCCGAAGGGCGTGCCGGGCGTGACGTTCGACGGCGGCGCTGGCGGCGTCGGCGAGCCGGCGGGCGCGATGCGCCACTGGGGCAGGCCGAGCATCGCCAGCGAGATCACCGAGTCCTCGTCGTACACGTCGACCTGGCGCAGCGAGAGCAAGTAGCTCGTCTTCGCGGCGACGAGCGCCTCGCCGAGCGGGACGCCCCCGGCGGCGCGACGCATCACTTCGGTGACGAGCCCCTCGGTGCCGCGGTCGGCGAAATCGGTGTGGCCGAGGCCGTAGTTGATCGGCCGGATCTGCACGCCCGCCTGCTGCGCCCAGTCGAAGGCCGGGTCGACCGTGAGCCCGAAGGCCTGCGGGATCGACCACGCCTCGGGCACGTCGAGGCCGGTGTGGCAGCCGATGCTCGCCGTGAACGTCTCCATCAGCCGGCCGGAGAGGTCGGGGGTCTCGACGAAGTCGGCGTAGTCGCCGGTGTTGAAGCCGTGGGCGGAGAGGCCGGCAAAGTGGGTGCCGTGGAAGTTCACCACGGCCGCTCCCGGGATCTCGCAGGCGGCGGGCGCGCTCGGGGCGGGCGTGCCGAACGCCTGGCAGCGCAGGTCGGCGGCCGTCCAGCTCGGACTGTTCAGGCTGCGCGTGGTCGGGTCGAGGGTGCGCAGCACCTGCTCGGAGCGCGCGGTGCCGTCGGCGAAGAAGTCGTAGCCCGTGACCAGCGAGTTCACGGGCGTGAGCAGGCCGTTCCGCGCGACGAACGAGGCCAGCTCGTCCGCGATCTCGGTCGGATGCTTCGCGAGGCGCCCGATCACCTTCTCCTCGAGCCACAGCTTGCGGCCGCCGAACGGCAGACCGCTCGCGACGTAGAACGAGTCCACGAGATTGAGGCCCGCGGCGAGCGTGGCGGCGAGCGGCGAGTCCTCGCGCACGAGCGCGTCGCCGCCGTAGAAGCGCTCGTTCGCGATGTCGGTGCCGTCGACCTCGGCGTAGTGCGGCAGCACCGCCTGGTCGCCGATCAGCACCACCGAGGTCGCGCTCGGCGCAGCCGCCAGCTCGGCCTGGATCAGCGCCTTGAGCTGCGTCGCCGCCGCGTTCTGCTCGGCGACGTTGCACGGCGCGGAGTCGGCCGCGTCGAACAGCGTGCTCGGCGCGGAGACGAGGCGCATGGCGATGTCGGGGTGATCGAGGGCGGGCGCGATCTGCGCGAGCCAAGCCGCGAAGTCCGCGTCGCTCATGCCGTACGCGAGCTGGAAGCGCTGGCGCTGGATCACGCCGATCGATTTCGGCGAGCCGGGGCCCGCGTGGAGCACCTGCAGCGCGGTCGTCGCCTGCGCGAGCGGCACCTTCGGCGTGGCGACGCAGTTGGCGCCGAGCCGCGCCTCGCGGTCGAGGGGCACCGAGACCTGGAGGCTCAGCCGGAACGCGGCGGGGCTGAACAGCCCGTCGTGGGACACGACCGCCACGTAGAGCGCCGTCTCGTCGGGCCCGATGCGCACGAGCGATCGCTCGCGCTTCTGGCCGAGACCCGCGGAGATCGCCTTCACCACCAAGCTCTCGTCCTGGAGGTCGGCGAGGTCGAAGGAGCCGAGCTCGTCGAGGCCGATGTCGGAGGCCGACACCGTCGCGCCGGACGGCGCGCCGGCGAGCTGCGAGAGCGGAACCTCGTCGAACGAGAGCGGGCTGTTCAGGAACGGACTGTTCAGGAACGGCGAGTTGAGGAACGGGCTGTTGAGGAACGGTGAGTTCAGGAACGGGCTGTTCAAGAACGGCGAGTTGAGGAACGGCGAGTTCAGGAACGGGCTGTTCAGGAACGGCGAGTTCAGGAACGGACTGTTCAGGAACGGGCTCGTGCGCAGCGTCTGGCTCTCGAAGATGGTGAGGCCGGGCGCGCGGCTCAGCACGACGAGGTCGTAGTCGGCGGGCGCGTCGAGCTCGATCTCGATCTCGCTGTTCGCGGGCAGCGCGGCACCGCTCCGCAGCCGCACCTCGAACACGTCCACGTCGCGCGGGGCGCCGAGATCGAAAGCGTAGGTCCAGCCGGCGGCGAGCGGCGGCGCGCTGGTCGACGAGTCGTTCGCCGGCTCGGCGCGTCCGACCGGCGCGGGCAGCACGCGCACCACGAAGGCGGCGCTCGCGCTGGCGCCTTCGTCGTCTGTCACGGTGCAGGTGCCCGGCACGTCGCCGGGCGGCAGCGCGGAGGCGTCGAACTGCGCGCGGGCGCTGCCGCTCGCGTAGGCCTGGTCGTTCTCGAGGACGAGCGCGAAGGGCTGCGACGCGCCGCCCACCTGGATCGAGACGCTGTGGGTGTCGAGCACGCCGAGGTCGAGGTAGCGGCAGAGCAGCTCGCCGCTTCCGCCCTGCGGAATCTCCACGTTGAGCGCGCGCACCACGGGCGCCGCGTTCTCGACGTCCAGCGCCCCGGCGGTCGCGAAGTCGCTGGTGGTCGCGGCGCTGCTCGCGCCGTCGGAGACCGTCAACGTGACGAGCAGCGAGGGGTCGCTCTCGGGGAAGTTGAAGATCGCGTAAGGGCCGGTGACCGAGCGCGGAGCGATCGTCGCGCCGCTCACGTCCCACTGGCAGCTGAGCTCGCCGCCCTCGTCGAAGGAAGAGCTCGTGCAGTCGAAGAACACGAAGTCGCCCTCGAGCTGGCGGTCGGGCGGCGTGAGCGTCATGCGCGCCACCGGCGGGCGGCGCGTCTCGTCGAAGTAGGCCCAGCTCGCCTTCGCGCCGTCGTTCAGGATGCCCATCGTGAGCTTCAGCGTGCGGCCGTCCGTCGGCAGGCCGGCGATCTCGATCGTGCGCCAGCCGCTGTCGAGCAGCGGACTGCGCCCGTTCATGTACACGGGCAGCACGCACGGCGTCGCGCTGCACGTGGAGGCCGGCGCGCCGGGCAGGGGCAGCGAGAAGGGCTGGTTCGTCTCCGCGTCGGTGAGCGGGAACTGCGCGCTCGGGTTCGACGGGTCGACGAGCTTGACGAAGAACTTGTCGGCGCCGCTGGTCTCCCAGGAGAAGAAGCGCGCCGCGATCAGCAGGCGCGGCGAGACCGAGGCGAAATCCTGCTGCACCAGGTTCTCGCCCTTCGGCTGCGATCCGCGCGGGTTCTTCGGCCGACCCACGCGCAGCGCCTTCGCGCCGCGGTAGGGCGTGACGGTGATGCCGCGCTCGCGATAGAGCTCGAACTGCGCCGCGCCCTCGGTAACAACCGTGACGATCTCGTCGCTGCCGCTGCTCGTCCACGACGGCGGTGCGGCGCCGGCGGCGCCCGCCTCGAAGCCCGGATTCTGGAGACCGGTGGGCGACTGCGCCGCGGCGGCGCTCGCGAGAGCGAGCGCGGCTGCAAGCGCGCACACGAGGGGCGACGAGGGGCGGAACCGGGAGAGGAGCATGGCCAGCACTCCGATTGCAGGCGCAGCCGCGCGCCGCGCGGCCCATTCTCGCGCGAATCGCGAGCTCCCGCTCCGCTCGTTGCGTGAGGAGCTCGTGAATCGCACCGTCGGCAACGTGCGCGCAGGCGGCGGGCGTACCGCGCCGGCCGCGCTCGGGAACCTCGCATCTCGCATGGCCAATCCCGAGTCAGAGTCGGGCGCGCTCGAACCGGCTCAGCGATACCCCTCGGCGACCGGTCTGCGCGGAAGCTCCCACCAGATCGCGTCGCACGCAGCCTTCAGCGCGTCGTCGAGCGCGAGCCCCGCAGCGGCGAGCGACGCAGCGAGCTGCGCGGGCTTGCTGGCGCCGATGATCGCCGACGTGATTCCCGGCTGCGCGACGACCCACGCGACCGCGACGCTCACCAGGTCGAGCCCGCGCGCCTCCACTTCTTTCTTCAGCCGCTCGACCGCCGCGAACTGCGCCTCCTGCCAGTAGCGATGCCGATACATCCGGCCGGCCGCGCCGAGCGTGAAGCGCCCCTGCTCCTCCGGCTCCGGCGCGAACTTGTGCTTGCCCGAGAGAAAGCCGCCGGCGAGCGGGTTGTAGACGATCACGCCGAGGCCCTGAGAGATGCAGAGTGGGATCAGCTCGGTCTCGATGTCGCGGTACAGGATGTTGTACCGCGGCTGCACGGAGACGTAGCCCTCGCTGTCGAGCGCGCGCGCCGCCATCAGCGCCTCGGCGAGCCGCCACGCCGGGTAGTTGGAGCAGCCGACGTAGCGCACCTTGCCCGCGCGCCGGAGATCTTCGAGCGCGCGCAGCGTCTCCTCGATCGGCACGTCGGGATCGAAGAAGTGGGTCTGGTAGAGGTCGATGCGATCGGTGCGCAACCGGCGCAGGCTCGCGTCGCACGCCTTCAGGATGTGCTGGCGCGAGAGGCCGACGTCGTTCGCGCCGCGCCCCATCGGCCCGCGGCACTTCGTCGCGAGCACGATGCGGTCGCGATTCCCGCGAAGCTGCATCCACTCGCCGATCAGCTCTTCCGTGCGGCCGACCGTGTCGAGACTGCCGCCGAGCGGATAGACGTCGGCCGTGTCGAGGAAGTCGAGGCCGCCCTCCATCGCGCGGTCGAGGATCGCGAACGACGTGTCGCGATCGCACTGCAAACCGAACGTCATCGTGCCGAGGCACAGCACGGGAACGCGAAGCCCCGTGCGTCCGAGCTGCCGAGTCTTCATACATCTCTCTCCCGAGCGCCCTCGGACGATGCCACGAAACGAGCACCGAGTCGGCGCAACTCCGCGGAGCGCGCATCCGACCGACGAGCCCACGGCCACCGACGAGCGCAGAGCCACCGACGAAGAGCGAAGCGAGAGGGCCTCGACGGCCCTCTCGCTTCGTTCTCCCACCAAAGACCCGGTCTCGACGTGAGGGTCCACCGGACAACGCCCGCGCGGGGGCGGGCGGGGCGGGGGATCGCGCGGAGGGCCCGACACGCCACGGCGCGCAGCAATCCACGAGGCAACGGACTCTGGGCGTGAGCGCAAAAGCACGCCCACACGTCGCGCGCTCTCCTCCACCCGCTTCGGATGCCCAAAGGTGAGGGCCCGGAGGCGACCCCCGCCCCGCCCGCCCCCGCGCCGCCTCGATCCTCCGCCGGCCCGAACGAAGCGTCACCGCCGCGATACCGTCGCAGCGCCGCCCAGGAGGCCCGCGCCATGACCGCCCGCAAGATCGACACTGGCACCGACCACCTGCTCGCGAACGTCGAGGACCGCGTCGCGACGCTCACGATGAATCGCCCCGAACGCCGCAACGCGTTCTCCAGCGACATGCTCGCCGGCCTGGCGCGCGCGCTCGAGGAGGCCGAGACCGCGCACGACGTGGGCTGCGTCGTGCTCACCGGCGCCGGCGGCGCGTTCAGCGCGGGCGGCGACGTGAAGGGCATGAACGAGCGCAACACGGGCGGCAGCGCGGTCGGCGACGGCCCCGGCCTCGACGCGCGCATCCACGCGCAGCGCCTCTCCCAGCGCGCCACCGCGGGCCGCATCTACGCGATGCCGAAGCCCGTGATCGCGGCGCTGCCCGGCGCCGCCGCGGGCGCCGGCTTCGCGCTCGCGATGGCCTGCGATCTGCGCATCGCGTCGGAGAACGCCGTGCTGCTCACCTCGTTCGCGCGCGTGGGCTTCTCCGGCGACTACGGCGGCACCTACTTCGCCACGCAGGTGGTCGGCGCCGCGCGCGCGCGCGAGCTCTACTACCTGAGCGAGCGCGTGAGCGCGCAGGAGGCGCTGCGCATCGGCCTCGTGAACCGCGTGGTGCCCGTGCCGGAGCTCGACAAGGCGGCGCGCGAGCTCGCGCTGCGCCTCGCCCACGGCCCGGCGGTCGCCTACCGCTACATGAAGGAGAACATCAACCGCGCGGCGAGCGGCGCGGACGTGTTCGACTGCCTCGACCTCGAGGCGACCCACCACGTGCACACCGGCCTCACCGAGGATCACCGCGAGGCCGCGCGCGCGTTCGTCGAGAAGCGCGAGCCGACGTTCCGGGGGCGCTGAGGCGCGGGCGAGCTTCTCGTCGATCGCGAGCCGAGCCACCTCGGCCAGCCACCACGCGTCGGACCGGCGCTGCTCGTCCTCGCCACTCGGCAGCGTCGCTCGAGCGACTAGCGCCGCCGGCTCTGTCGCTCCGCGATCTCGTACGCAGGCCCGAGCATGATCCGCAGCAAGCGCTCGCTCGCGTAGAGGCGCTCGCCGGCGAGCTTGGTCTCGCCGAACACGAGGATGCCGATGATGCGGTGCCGTTCCTGCGGCGCGCCCGGTGGCGCCACGTCGAGGAAGTACTCCTCGCCGACGCCCTCGTCCGTGATCCACTGGTTCACTGGCTCGAAGCCCGCGATCCAGGGCTGAAAGGTGCCGAAGAAGTGCTCGTAGTAGGCGCGCGCAGCGTCCTTGCCGCGGAAGCAGATGCCGAGGGTCGCGAGCTCGTAGACGGGATCGTCCTCGAGCGTCGCGAGCGTGGTGGCGAGGTCGCCGTCGGCCTCGGCCTGCGCGTGCCGCTTCGCGTTCGCGACGAGCGCCTGCCGATTCGCGCGCATCCGCTTTTCCTCCGCGTGGCGGCGCATGCTAGGCGAGCGCGTCGATTCCTCGCCGAGGAAGTGCGCGCGGCCGTGCGCAGCGCTTGGCTTACGCTGTGCGCCCGACCGAACGGAGCTGCCCATGTCTGCCCTTCCCGACGCCGTCCGCCAGCTGGTCGAGCTCGCGATCGTGCGCTCGCCCTACGGCAAGCTGCTCGGCCTCGAGCTGGCGAGCGCGGAGACCGACCGCGTGTGCGTCAGGCTTCCCTACCGCCTCGACGTGACGACGCTCGGCGACACCGTGCACGGCGGCGCGATCTCGGGTTTGGTGGATTCGGCGGCGACCGCCGCGTTCTGGGCGCACCCCGACGCGTCGCCGAAGGCGCGCGGCACGACGATCGGGTTCAGCATCAACTTCGTCTCCGCCGGCCGCGGACAGGATCTCGTCGCCGAAGCTCGCGTGCGGCGCCGCGGCCGCGAGATCTGCACCGGCGAGGTGAGCGTGACGGACGCGGCGGGGCGCGAGGTCGCCGTCGCGCTCGTGACCTACAAGCTGTCGCTGGGGAGTTGAGCCCCCCGAGCGCCGCGGCTCCAGCGCCACGTGAACGCGCCGAGCACGTTCCCTAGCGATGGCCTCACGAGGAGGACGTCGCATGGCCGGCGCTCCTGTGCTGCGCGCGATCGTGACCGGCGCGAGCCGCGGCGTGGGACGCGGCGTCGCGGAGGCGCTCGG
>CAYWRY010000009.1:0-25851 GCA_964460485.1 uncultured Spirochaetales bacterium | reverse complement strand
CGATCGTGACCGGCGCGAGCCGCGGCGTGGGACGCGGCGTCGCGGAGGCGCTCGGCGAGATCGAGGCGCACGTCGCGCTCACGGGCCGCGACGAGGCGGCACTCTCCGCGAGCGCGGAGGCGACCCGCGCGCTCGGCGGCCGCGCACTGGCGCTGCGCTGCGATCATCGCGACGACGCGCAGACCGAGGCCGCGTTCGAGCGCGCGCTGCGCGAACTCGGCGGGCTCGATTTGCTCGTGAACGCCGCTTGGGGCGGCTGCGAGAACATGAGCGAGGGCGGCGAGTTCGGCTGGCCGCGCCCGTTCTGGGAACAGCCGCTCTGGCGCTGGGACGCCATGTTCGCCGCGGGCGTGCGCGCAGCCTACGCGTGCTCGCGGCTCGCCGCGCGCGCGATGGTCGCGCAGCAGCGCGGACTGATCGTGAACGTGAGCTCCTGGGCCGCACAGAAGTACGTGGGAAACGTGGCGTACGGCGTCGCGAAGGCGGCCACCGATCGGCTCACCGCCGACTGCGCCCACGAGCTGCGCCCCCACGGCGTGGCGGTCGTTTCGCTGTATCCCGGACTCGTGCGCACGGAGAAGGTGATGGAGTCCGCCGCGTTCCTCGATCTCTCGAACAGCGAGTCGCCGCGCTTCTCCTGCCGCGCGGTGGCGGAGTTGGCGCGCGATCCCGACGTGCTGCGCAGGCGCGGCTGCGCCCTCGTCGCGGCGCAGCTCGCGCGCGAGTACGGCTTCACGGACGTGGACGGGATGCTGCCGCGTCCGCTGGCGCTGGAAGAGGTCTGAGGCGGCCAGCTCACACCCACGCCCGCGGAATCAGGTTCAGCTCGCGCGCCTCGCGTGCGAGGCTCTCGCGGAAATCGGGATGTGCGAGGCCGATCAGCGCCTTCGCGCGCTCGGGCACCGAGAGGCCCTTCAGGTTCACGCAGCCGTGCTCGGTGACGACGTACATCACGTCGGTGCGCGGCGTGGTCACGATGTTGCCGGGCGTCAGCGTGGTCACGACGCGGCTCTTGCGCGCGCCGTTCTTCTCGTGCGTCGACGGCAGGCACAGGAAGGACTTGCCGCCGCGCGACTGGTAGGCGCCGCGCGTGAAGTCCACCTGGCCGCCGGTGCCCGAGATGTGGCGGTGGCCGGCGCTCTCGCTCGCCGCCTGGCCCTGCAGGTCGATCTGCGTGGTGCTGTTGATGGCGACCACGCCGTCGTTGCGCGCGATCACCGCGGGCGAGTTCGTGTAATCGACCGCGAAGCTCTGCGCGACGGGGTTGCGGTGCGCGAAGGCGTAGAGGCGCTTCGAGCCGCCGGCGAAGGTGCACACCATCTGGCCGCGGTTCAGCCGCTTGTGCGCGCCCGTGATCACGCCCGCCTCGTACAGCTCGAGCATGCTCTCGGTGAGCAGCTCGGTGTGGATGCCGAGGTCCTTCACGCCCGCGTCGTCGAGCTGGGCGCACACCGCATTCGGCATGCCGCCGACGCCGATCTGGAGGCACGCCCCGTTCTCGATGCGCTCGGCCACCTGGCGCGCGACGGCGCGGTCGACGTCGCTGGCGGGCGGATTCGGCAGCTCGGCCGGCGGCACGCCGCTGCCGGGAATCACGAAGTGCACGTCGCGCTCGTGGATCGCGTTCTCACCGCCGTACATCACCGGCAGCGCCTCGTTCTCCTCGATCACCACGCACTTCGCGCGCTCGAGGATCGCGCGCAGGTAGGTGGCGGCGACGCCGAAGTTCCACCAGCCCCCGCCCATCGGCGCGGCCTGGATGCAGATCAGGTCCACGGGCGGGAGGAAGCGCCGGTAGTAGTCGGGCGCCTCGCCGAAGTTCATCGGGACGTAGTGGGCGAGTCCGCGGTCTGAGAACGCGCGGTCGTAGACGCTCATGTGCCACGAGAGCCAGTGGAACGACTCGCCGCGGGGATCCGCGGCCAACACCGCGCGCGGCAGCGGCGTGAAGTTCGCGCGGATCTTCACGTCGCGGAGCTCGCCGGCGCGCGCCGCGAGCGCGCGGTCGAAGCTGACGGGCTGCACGGCGCCGGCGCCGTAATCGATCCAATCGCCGCTCTTCACCCGCGCGGCGGCTTCCTCCGGCGTGATGCGCTGCGGCGTCGAGCGGGTCATCGGGGGCCTCCCTCGCGGGAGGCTATGGCGGGAGTGCGCCGCCTGCGAGGCCGCTCAGTCCCACGACGCGAAGCTGAAGGCGCCGCCGACGCCCTGGTTGTTCTCGAAGAAATCGAAGTCGATGGAGACCGCGGCGGCGAAGATCACGGCGCGCTCCTCGGGAGCCCAGGTCGCCTGGGAGAAGTCGACGCCGAAGGTGTCGGCGTCGGCGAATACCTCGCGCAGCAGGCCGCCCCACTTCTTGCCGATCGTCGCGTCGCGCCCGTCTTCGGCCTTGACGAAGAAGGTCCAGAGGCGCCAGATGGGGCTCTTCACGCGCGCGAAGGTGCGGCCGAAGGAATCGCGCAGGTCGTACTTGCGGTGCAGAATGCCGAAGCGCCGGTGGACGCTGCCCACGCGCACGCCCTGCGCGTCGGCGACGTGCAGGTCCGAGAACAGGAAGAAGAACGGGCGCGAGAGGCGCAGCAGCGCCGCGCCGCCGCGGTCGCACAGCCACGCGTCGAGCGGCCGATGCGAGCGCAGGAAGAAGCGCGCGAGGGTGCGCGCGAAGCCGCCGCCCTCCTCGGCGAGCGTGCCCAGCTCCTCGCCGCCAGCGCCGCGCACCGCGTACTGATTGCGCGTCTCGAAGTCGACCAGGATCTCCACCCACTCCTTGCGCTGCTTCAACGAGAGCTGGGGCTGGGTCGCGAGGAAGGTCTGGCCGATCGCCGTCATCGCGTAAACCTAGAACGGATCGCGCGGCTTCTCTCGCGCGCCCCGGCGAGCGTCACGACAGCAGCACCTCGCCGCCCGGCGTCCGGATGCGGGCCACGAGCGCGCGCTCGCCCGTGCGGACGTCCACGGGCCCCTCGAGACCGAGCGCTCCGAGTGCGCCGCGGACGAGCTCGGCCTGCGGGTGCGCGATGCGCAGCTCCAGCAGCTCGCAGCCGCGCTCCTCGAGCGCGTCGCACGGATGGATCTCGCCCTCCCACGCGATGACGGCGGGCAGCGCTCCGTCCAGCGGCGGCTCGCCGTCCGGGCGAATCGCGATGCGCCACGCGAGCACGCCGCGCGACAGCGGCACTACTTCGCCCAGCTCCGGGAGGAGCTGAACGGCGCGGTCCGGGTCCGAGCAAGACGCAACCCAGCTCTGCAGGAACGGCGAGCCGTCCGCGCGGCGCCGCCGCTCGGCGTCGTCGAGTCCGAACCAGCGCGGGCGCGCGGGCGGCGGCGCGGCCGGATCGATCGCGAGCAGCTCGACGTATCGGCGCGCGCCGAGCCGCAGCAGCGCGTTGTGCGTGCTCATGCCCCGGTGCTTGCCCCCCGGCTGGGGATCGACGCCGAGCCGCTCCCGCAGCCAGGCGGCGCCCTGCGCGAGGTCGCGGCACGCGACCACGAGGTGGTCGAGGGTGCTGCGCAGCCTCACACCCACACGCGCGGGATCAGATTCTTCTCGCGCGCGTCGCGCTCCAGCTGCTCGCGGAAGTCGGGGTGGGCGATGCCGATCAGCGCTCTCGCGCGCTCGGGCACGGAGAGCCCCTTCAGGTTCACCATGCCGTACTCGGTGACGACGTACATCACGTCCGTGCGCGGCGTCGTGACCACGTTGCCGGGCGTCAGCGTGGTGACGATGCGGCTCTCGCGCCGCCCGTTCCGCTCGTACACCGACGACAGACAGATGAACGACTTGCCGCGCTTCGACGCGTAGGCGCCGCGCACGAACTGGAGCTGGCCGCCGGTGCCCGAGATGTGGCGGTGGCCGCTCGACTCGCTCGCCGCCTGACCCTGGAGGTCGAGCTGAGTGGTGTTGTTGATGGAGACCACGCGATCGTTGCGCGCGATGTTGTCGGGCAGGTTCGTGTAGTCGACCGGGTAGCTCTGGGCGCCCGGATTCTGGTGGATGAACTCGTAGAGCCGCGGCGAGCCGAGCGCGAAGGTGAACACCATCTGCCCGCGGTTGAGCTGCTTGCGCGAGCCGTTGACCAGACCCGCCTCGTAGAGCTCGATCATGCCGTCGACCAGCATCTCGGTGTGGACGCCGAGATCCTTCGCGCCCGCGTCCTTCAGCATCGTGCACACCGCGTTGGGCATGCCGCCGATGCCGATCTGGAGGCAGGAGCCGTCCTCGATCTCCGCCGCGATCAGGCGCGCGACGGTCTTGTCCACTTCGGTGGGGGGCGCGGCGGGCAGCACGGGCGTCGGCTGGCCATCGCCCTCCACGACGAAGTCGACCTCGCTGGCGTGCACGCCCTCCTCGCAGCCGAGCACGCGCGGATAGGCCGGATTCACCTCGACCACGATCTTCTGCGCGCGCTCGGTCACGGCCTTCAAGTAGGTGACCGCTGCGCTGAAGTTGAAGTAGCCGTGCTCGTCCATCGGCGCGGTTTGGAGCACGGCGACGTCCACGCGCTCGATGAAGCGCCGGTAGTAGTCGGGCGCCTCGCCGAAGTTCATCGGGATGTAGTGCGTGAGCCCGGCGTCGTGAGCCTTGCGGTCGGCGCCGCTGAAGTGCCAGGCGAGCAGCGTGAAGCTCTCGCCTCTCGGGTCCACCTCGAGCGTCGCGCGGGGGCGCAGCGCGAGGCCGCAGCGGATCTTGACGCCGCGCAGCTCCCCCGCGCGCGCGGCGAGCGCGCGGTCGAACACCACGGGCTGCGCGCCGTTCAGGCCGTAGTCGACCCAGTCGCCGGATTTCACCAGGGACGCGGCTTGCTCGGCGGAGACGACGGGAGGCTTCGAGACGGAGGGCACGAGTCAGCTCCTGATGGGGATCAGCCGGATCGCCTCTTCGGGGCAGGCGTCGACGCACAGCCCGCAGGCGTGGCACTCGTCAGGCTTCGCGACGAAGGCCTGCCTGTAGCCGTGCGCCCAGCCCTTCAGGCGTCCGAGCCACGAGAGCGAAGCACGCTGCGCGGCCGGAAGCACGCCGAGCTCGAATACGCCGCAAGGGCAGACGCGCGCACAGTCGGCCTTGCCCTCGCAAGCGTTGCGGTCGATCTCGGGCAGCACGCGGCCCGGCTCGCCGCGGCACTCGGCGGCGGCCGCCGCGCTCACGCGATCGCTTCCGGCGCGAGCTTGCCGTGATCGAGGAAGCGCGCGAACGGATCGCGCGCGGGATCGCTCTGCCACTCGTACTCGGTGAGCTCCGCGACCTGCTGCGCCACCGGGCGGCCCCAGAGCTTCGCGATCATGGCGAGCGCCATGTCGGTACCCGCCGAGACGCCCGAGGAGGTGACGAGCTTCCCGTCCTCGACCCAGCGCGCCTCTTTCACCCAGTCCGTCTTGGGACCGCTCGCGCAGGTCAGCGAGAAGAACTGCTTGTTGGTGGTCGCGCGGCGGCCGTCCAGCAGGCCCGCCGCGGCGTAGAGCGCGGAGCCCGTGCACACCGACATCGCGAGCTCCGCGCGCGGCACGCGCTCGCGCAGGAACGCCAACAGCGCGTCGTTCTTCAGCTGCGGGAACGTGCCGACGCCGCCGGGCACGAGCAGCAGGTCGAGGGGCGGCGCGCTGGCGAAGGAGTGCTCGGCGAGCGTGGACGGACCGGGCGTCGAAGCCACCGGGCCCGCGTGCTCAGCGACGGTGACGATGCGCAGCGCGGGGCCGAGGCAGCCGAACATCTCGAGCGGGCCGTAGAGGTCGAGCAGCTCGAACTGGGGGTAGAGGACGGCGCCGAGGGTGCGCGGCTTGGGATCGGACATCGGAGCTCCGGGGCGCGAGAGGTGGCGGGGCAGCCTACCGCGTGCGAGCGGTGCGGTGGAATCTCCAGAGCGGAAGCGCGAAGACGCCGATCGCCCCCATCTGGAGCAGGCCGATCGGCCAGCCGTTCCCGTTCGGGCTCGCCTCGCTCCAGATCAGGTGCGAGAGCGCGACGTAGCCGACGTAGAGCGCCGCAGCGCCCGCGATCCAGCGCTGCTGCGTCCAGAACGCCCACGCGCCGCCGGCGAAGATCGCCCAGTGCAGCGGCGCGGTGAGCCGCGCGGCGCGGCCGCGCACCTCGAAGCCGAGCCACACCTCGACGTCGCGGGAATCCGTCGCGAGGTCGTACCAGAGCAGGAACAGCACGGTGCCCGCGCAGAACAGCGCCAGCGCCGTCATCCAGAGCGGACGCGGGGCGCGCGGAGCGGCGGCGTTCATCGCGCGGCCGGCGGTTTGAACACGCGCCGCGTGCTCGCCGGATGCTTCGCGAGCTTCTCGGGCGGGCGGATCGGCCGGCGCACCAGCTCGCCGCCGCAGTTCGGGCAGCGCCCGCCGAGCTGCGTCTCGGCGCACTCGCGGCAGAACGTGCACTCGAAGGAGCAGATGCGCGCGCCTTCGGACGCCGGCGGCAGGTCGCGATCGCAGCGTTCGCAGCCGGGCCGGAGCTCGAGCATGGTCTCTCTCCTAGGCGCCCGCGCGCAGGCGCAGCGCCAGCGTCGCGACCCGCGCGCCGAGCTGCTCGCCGGTGCGCAGGTCGCCGGCGTACACGCCCGGTGGCTGCGTCGTGTACTCCGCCTGGCCGGCAGCGCCGACGTAGACGCCGAGGCGATTCCGCTGGTCGGCATCGAGCGGCGACTGGTCCACGCCCACCCAGATCATGCCGTGCTGCATCGCCGTGATCGCGATCGCCGTGAGCGTCTGGAGCTTGTCGCCGCTCGGCGTGCTCGAGACGGTGAACGCGGCGGCGAGCTTGTTCGACCACACCCGCGCGTACCAGCGCTGGAGCGTCGCGTCGAGGAACGCCTTCATTTGCGCCGACGGTCCGCCCATGTAGGTCGGGCAGCCGAACACGATCGCGTCCGCGGCGTCGAGGCGCGCCAGCAGCGCGTCGTTCTTCCAGCGCCCGTCCGCGAGCTCCCCGGCGCGCAGCTCGTGCAGCGCCGCGCGCGCGCCCGCGACGCTCGCGGCGCCGGCGTACACGGCCTCGGCCATGCGGCGCGTGGTGCCCGTCGACGAGTGGAACACCACCGCGACCTCGCTCATCACAGCACCCCCGCGCGCGTCACTTCCTCTTCGGCGCGCGCTCGCCGCGCGCGATCGCCAGCACGCGCGTGAGCGCGCGGTGCACGACGCGCGCCGCGTCGGGCCCCGCCGACACGGCCTCGCCGTAGCTCGCCTCGCTCGCTCCGTAGATCCACGGCGCCTCCTCGTCCCACTGGCTGCGCGGAATCAGATAGCCGAGCGAGTCGTTCGCCAAGTTCACCATCATGTTCACGCGCCCGCGCATGCCGCTGCGCAGCGGCGGAAGCTCCAGCGGCTCGGTGCGGTAGTCGGCGCCCGGCGGATTCTCGATGCCGCCCAGCGCGATCTCCGGATAGAGCTCGCCGGGCACGCAAGCGATCCACAGCTCGCCGATGCGCACCAGCGCCACCTCGCTCTGCGTCTCGAAGCCGAGCCGCACGTCGATGTCGCGCTCGAGCACGTCGAGCGTGCCGAGCAGGGCGAGCGAGAGATTCGAGATGGGCACTTCGATCTCGCGGCGGATCACCGAGAGGGCCGGCTTGGCGAGCGGCACGAAGGCCCGCGCGGCGCGCGCGTCGAGCACGGCCTCGGCGATCTGGTAGCCCTGCGCGCGCGCCTTCTCCTGCGAGGGCTTCGCCACCAGCTCGCCGCTGCGCGGATCCATCACGGCGACGCGCGGCGGCGTGGTGATCAGGCCGCCCACGTTGCCGGTGAGCCAGAGCGTCGTGCCGCCGAGGCCCGGCTTGTAGAGAGCGCGCTCGTAGACGAGGCCCGCGTCGAGGCCGCGGCGCGCCCAGCCGGCTACGTCGGCGCTCAGCTCGAAGTTGCGGTCCCACGCCACCTCGACGTGGTTGCCGAAGTTGAGCAGCGTGCCCAGCACGTCGTCGCCGCCCGCGCGCGTCACGATTGCGACGCGCAGCCCGTCGTCGATCACCTCGGGCCGGCGCGTATCGACGGTGCCGATCATGCGATCGCGGCCGGTGATCTCGGCGACCGAGATCTCCGCGGGCTCGAGCCGGCGCACCGCCTGCGCCAGCGCGGTGCCCATCTGCATGCGCAGGAACTTCAGGTAGCCGTCGGCGACGCCGCTGCGCCAGCGCGAGCGGCCCCACAGGCCCTGCGTGTCGGGACCCTGATGATTGTGCGTCGCATGCACCAGCAGGTAGTCGAGGCCGAGCTCTTTCGCGTAGACGTTGCGCACCTTCTCGACGAAGGTGTGCGAGAGGCCGACCACGTCCACGGCGACGATGCCGACGCGCGTCGTGCCGTCGTCGAAGACCGCCGCCACCGCCTCGAGCTCATCGTGGACGCCGGCCGCCGGACGCGAGCTCTGGAAGCCCGCCATGTAGACGGCGTCGAAGCGGCCGTTGCCGTTGCGATCGTGGAAGAGGTCGACGTCCTCGTCGTAGATCCCATCTCCGTTCACGTCGGTCCAGGAATCGGCGACCACGGGCGTGATCGGCGCCCGGCCGAAGCCCGCGCGCAGCGCCGGCTCCGCCGCCGGCGCGCCGCTCGCCGCCTGGAGCGCGAGCGCGACACCCGCGGCGAGGACGCTGCGCCGCGCGCGGGACACGCGAACGCTCGGGTTCAGATCGAGACCGGCGCGCGCCGCACGTTCACGGGGATCGCGCTCTGCCGCGCCATGCCCGTGATCGGGTCGAAGTCCACCTCGTTCGAGATCAGGGCGTTCGTCGAGGCGCCGATCTCTCGCACCTCCTTGGGATTCGCCGCCGGGTCGCCCCAGGCGTGCGCCATCGAGACGACGCCCGGCATCACGTCGTCGGCCGCCTCTGCGACGCCGTAGATCGTCGCGTGCGCGGAAGCGATCTCGAGCACGTCGCCGTCGCGCGCGCCGATTTCCTCGAGATCCGCCGGGTTCATGAACGCGGGGTTCGTGGTGCCGCCCTTCTTGCGCGACTCGGAGAGGTCGCGCCCCGACGAGTTGTAGACCTGCCGCAGGCGGCGGCTGATCAGGCGGTGGGAGAACGGCGAGGCGAGCGACTCGCGGCGCACCTGCGCCAGCTCCTCGGCGATGCCGTCGGGCGCGAGCGCGAAGCGCTTGTCGCAGCCGGGGTCCGCCGGCGCGACGCGCTCCTCGACGTCCGCGTAGACCGTGCCGCCGCGGTGCTTGCGCACCTCTTCGAAGGGAACGCGCCCGCCCTTCAGCATGCACGCGAGCACGTCGTCCTTGCTCGGCTTGCGATCCAGCGGCAGCTCGCCGCCGGCCAGGCGAATCGGCGTGCCGAGGCGCGCCGAGAGCTCCCAGTAGAGCTCCCACTCCTCCAGCGTGTCGGAGCCCTCGGGTGGCTCGACGATCGCGGGCGTGTAGTGCGTGTAGGGCAGCTCGTACCAGGTGTCGCACAGGATCGGCACGTCGGCGCGCTCGAGGCACAGCTTGCCCGGCAGCAGATAGTCGGCGCGCTTCGCAGTCGCGGCGCGGCGTACGTCGACGCACACCAAGAGGTCGAGCGCGTCGATGGCGCGCACGGCCTTGCGCTGGTCGGGCCACGCCACGAGCGGGTTGCCGCCGATCACGAACAGCGCCCTCACTTGGCCTTCGCCTTCCAGCAGGATCTCGTCGCTGAGCGCGGCGCTCGGCATCTCGCCGATGATCTCGCCGAGGCCGCGCACGCGGCTGCGCGGCCCGTGGCCGAACAAAGGGAACGGGCCGGAGGGCTGCGCCTTCTTCGGCGTCGCCGGCGAGAGCACGCCCGGGTTCGGAACCTTCTCGCCCTCGCGGTTCACGCGACCGCAGATCAGGTTGAGGCAGATCACCAGGTGCTCGGTGAGCGTCGGGTGCGGCGACATGTCGGGGCCCGTGCCCGTCACCGCGATGCCGCGCTTCGCGCGCGCGAAGGTGCGCGCCGCGGCCTCGATCTGCGACTTGGTCAGGCGCGTGCGCTGCGCGACGTAGTCGAGGTCGAACTCGGATACCGCGCGGTGCAGCTCGGCGAGCCCGTTCATCCATTGCGCGCAGAACGCCTGGTCGTGGAGCTGCTCGTCGAGGATGATGCGAAGCATGCCCGCGAGGAACGTGGGGTCCTCGCCGGGGCGGATCTGCAGGTAGAGATCGGCGCGCCGCGCCATGTCCGTGCGGCGCGGGTCGACCACGATCAGCTTCATGCCGCGTGCCCTCGCGTCGCGCAGCTCCTTCACGGGATTCCACGGCGGCGTTCCGCCGAAGGGCGCGAACTGCGAGACGATCGGGTTGTTGCCGATGTGCATCACCACGTCGCTCTCGTGGAAGCCATGGGTGCCGCCGAGCCAGGCGCCGGCGCGGGACGTGGCGACCGCCTTGCTCGGCTGGTCGATCGTGACGCTCGTGTAGTAGGACGGGGAGCCGATGCCCTTGTGCCACGCCTTCGAGACGGCCAGGGCGGCCGAGTTCTGGAACGCGTAGGTGCCGCAGTAGCTGGCGATCGCGCGCGGGCCGTGCCGGTCGCGGATCTGGGCGACGCGAGCCGCGATCTCGTCCAGCGCCTGGCGCAGGGAGATTTCTTCGTGGGTCCCGTCCGGCATGCGCTTCAGCGGGCGCGTCACGCGCTCCGGGTGCGCATGAGCCTCGGGGAGCTGGCGACCCTTGATGCACGAGTAACCGCCGTAGATCGGGTCGCCGGCGTCGCCGCGCACCGCCACGGCGCGCCCGTCCTCCACGTCCACCTCGAACGCGCAGTAGTTGTGACAGAAGCGGCAGTAGGTCTTGTGAGTCGTGGCGGCCATGGGCCCTCCCCCGCGGATCGCAGCGGTTCCGGTGCCGGGTCGGCGCAGTCTACGCCGTGACCACGGGGGGCCGCGAAGCGAAAACGCTCGGCAGCGCGCGGCGCCTCCGGCCCATGCCCCAGCGCGGCGGTTCCCGCAACCGCGCCGGCGTCGCCGCTCCGCCCGCGCGCCTCACTTCGCGAGATCCTTGGCGGCCTGCGCGAGCGCCTGCTCCGCGGTGCCGATCAGTCCGGCCGCGCGCGGGTAGCCCGCGTAGTTCGCCACCGTAATCAGCACCTCGCGCACCTGCTCCGGCGTGAGCTCGCCGTTTTTCACGCTCGCCTTCGCCTGGATCGCGAAGGTGTCCTTCTCGCCGAGCGCCGCGATGATGCCCATCAGCACCAGCCGGCGGTCGCGCACGCTGAGGATGTGCTCGCGCGTCCACACCTCGGCGAAGAGCTGCTCGAGCATCAGGTCGCTGAATGGCATCACGCCCGCGGGCGGCGTCGCGACGTCGCCGGCGTAGACCTTCTTCATCATCGCGACGCCGCGCTCGCGGCGGCTGGGCTCGGACATGGGTCGACTCCTTCGTTTGGTGGGCGACTTGCTAGCGCGATCGTCGCGAGCGGCGCGACGGTTCGAGCCCGCTGCCGCTAGCCCCTGCCGCATCGCACAACGGGGTCGCGCGCGCGAAGCCCGCGGCACGGGCGGCTCGGGGCCGTGCGCGCTTAGGATGTGCGCATGAGCGCCGTTCCGTTCACCGAAGGCAGCTTCTGGCTCGATACGCCCGCTCAGCTCTCGCCCGCGCTCGAAGGCGACGCGCGCTGCGACGTCGCGGTGGTGGGCGGCGGGATCACGGGCATGTGCGCCGCGCTGCGCTTGGCCGAGCGCGGCGCCGACGTCGTGCTGCTGGAGTCGGAATTCTGCGGCGCGGGCGCGAGCGGACGCAACGCCGGCCACGTCACGCCGACCATCGGCAAGGATCTCGCGAGCCTGATCCGCCAATCCGGGCGCGAGCGCGCCGCGCGTCTCGTGCAGTTCGCAGAGCGCGCCGCCGAGGTGTGGGAGGAGACGATCGAGAAGCGCGGCATCGACTGCGAGTACGTGCGCAGCGGCAACCTGATCGCGGGCGTGCACCCGCGCCACCGCGAGCCGCTGCGCGCCAGCGCCGCCGCGGCCAGCGCGCTCGGCGTGAAGACGCGCTTCGTCGACGAGGGCGAGATGCGCGAGCGCGGGCTCCCGCCCGCCTTCCGCTTCGGCCTGCTGGAGGGCTGCGGCGGCCACATCCATCCGGGCAAGTACGCGCTCGGCCTGCGCCGCGCGCTGCTCGCGTCGGGCGCGCGCGTGTTCGAGCGGACGCCGGTGCGGGCGCTCGAGCTGCGCGGCGAGCCGCGTGCCCTGACCGAGCGCGGCGCGCTGCGCGCGCGGCGCGTGCTGCTCTGCACGAACGCCTACACGCCGGTGACGCTCGGCCTCTTGCGCAGCCGGACGGTGCCGACGCGCGTGACGCTGTTCGCGACGCGGCCGCTCGCGCAGGGTGAGCGAGCCTCGCTCGGCTGGCCGGGCGGCGAGGGCATCTACACGGCGCACGAGATCCTCGAAAACTACCGCATCGCGGCGGACGGGCGGCTGATCGGCGGCACGAAGGACGTGAGCATCGCGTTCGGGAATCGCCTGCCGCCGGCGTGGCAGGAGCAGACGTGCGTCGCCCTCGAGCGCGCCTTTCGCGAGCGCTTCCCGACGCTCGCCGGCGTTCCCATCGAGCGCTTCTGGGGCGGCTGGATCGCGCTCACCGTGGACAACCTGCCCACGCACGGCGCGCTCGCGGGTGGGAAGGCGCTCTACTACGGCGGCTGCAACGGCCACGGCGTTCCGACCTGCACGATGATGGGCGCGGCGCTCGCTGACCAGGCGCTCGGCGAGCGCGCCGAGATCGCGGACGTGCTGAAGCGCTTCGAGCTGCCGTGGCCGCCCGAGCCGCTGCGCTGGCTGGGCGGCCAGGCGCTGCTCGCCTACTACCGCCGCATCGATCGGCGCGTGGACGAAGACTTGCGGCGCGGCGCTTGACTCCGCGCCAGGGAGGCCGCGGATCGATCGAGGCGACGCGCGCGCCGCTCGGCTAGCGCCGGCTCACGATCTCCGCTGCGCCCTCCACCTCGGCGAGTTCCGCCGTCGCGGGCACCAGGAAGCACTCCTCGCAGCCCGCCGAAGCGAGGTTGTCCAGCGCCTCTCGCACCGCGTCCGGCGTCGCGCGCGTGACCGCCTTCGCCAGCGCGCGGCCGGTGGCCTCGCCGAAGACGCGCGTGTAGTCGTACACGTAGTCGCTCAGCTTGCGCTGGGCGTCGCCGTGCGCGAGCGAGAGCCAGAAGCCGCCGATCCTGCGGGGCGGCGCCGTCCGCTTCGCCGCGGCCCACGCCTCGTGCGCCATCTGGAGAAAGCGCGCGATCTCCGCCTTCTCGCCGTTGCCGCTCCACACGTAGACGCCGTCGGCCCACTGCGCCGCGCGCGCGAAGGCCTTGGGGCCCATCACGCCCGCGAAGAGCGGCGGGCCGCCGGGGCGCGAGGGGCGAAGGCCGACGGGATCGGCGCCCGGAAACGGCGGCTCGCCGCGCCAGATCGCGCGCATGCGGGCGACCTGCTCGTCCATGCGCTGGTGGCGCCTCGCGAAGGAGGCGCCGACCGCGCGGTAGTCGGCCTCGCGGCCGCCGACGCCGACGCACACCTCGACGCGGCCCGGCCCCGCGAGCGCGTCGAGCGTCGCGATCTCGTGGGCGGCGGCGACCGCGTCGTGCATCGGCATGACGTAGAGTGTGGGGACGATGCGCACGCGCTGGGTGACGGCCGCGGCGGCCGCCAGCGTCGCGCCGAGCGAGACCGTGGGCCCGGTGACGCGCTCGCCGCAGGAGATCGCGTCGAAGGGCCCCGCCTCGATCGCGCGCGCCCAGCCGAGCAGCGTCGCGCGGTCGAGCCCGACCTTCATGTACGGCAGACAGACGCCGACTTTCATCGGGAGCTCCCTCGCGAAACGGCGCACTCTACTCGAGAGGGAATGGATCTCGACGCGCCGGCTGCGGTACTCGCTGCGCCGAGGAGAATCCCATGACGGCGTTTCGCGCTTGGCTCGTCGTGATCCTGGTGACCGTCGGCGCCTACACGGCAGTGGTCGTCGGGAACTACGGCCTGAACCTGTTCCCCTACTTCTTCGGCGACATGCTGAAGCTCGGCTGGCCCGGACAGTTCAACCTCGACTTCATGTTCCTGCTGTCGCTGTCCGGCCTGTGGGTCGCGTGGCGCAATCGCTTCTCCGCCGCCGGGCTCGCGCTCGGCACGCTCGCGTTCCTGCTCGGCGCGCCGTTCCTGAGCGGCTACCTGCTCTACCTGCTCGCGCAGGCGAAGGGCGACCTGCGCGCCGTGCTGCTCGGAGACGCCCCCCGCTGAACCCGCTCGGGGTCTGACCCCTTACGGGTTCGAGCCGACGAGAGCGTCCGGTGGCGTTACTTCGCGCGCGCCTTCGCGAGTGCATCGCGCAGCTCGCGCTTCAGGATCTTGCCCGCCGGGTTGCGCGGGAGCTGGGCGTCGGTCCATTGGATCACGCTCGGGATCTTGAAGCCCGCGATGCGCTTCGCGAGGTGCGCGCGCAGCTCGTCCTCGCCGAGCTTCGCGCCGGGCCGCAGGTGGATCGCCACCGCGACCTCCTCGCCGAGCCGCTCGTGAGGCAGGCCGAACACTGCGCACTCGTAGATCGCCGGGTGCTCGTAGATCGCGGCCTCCACCTCGGCGCAGTACACGTTCTCGCCCGCGCGCAGCACCATGTCCTTGGCGCGATCCTCGACGTAGACGAAGCCCTCCTCGTCGATGCGCCCGATGTCGCCGCTGCGCAGCCAGCCGTCGACGATCGTCTGCGCCGTCGCCTCGGGCTTGTTCCAGTAGCCGCGGATCAGGTGCGGCCCACGGAACCAGATCTCGCCGACCTGATTCGCGCCGAGCACGCGCCCCTCCGCGTCGGTGACGCGCACTTCGACCACGGGCACCACGCGACCCGCGCTGGTGGGCTTGCGCACGTAGTCGTCGCCCGCGTTCTGCGGCCCGTAGGCGTTCGTCTCGGTCATGCCGTAGCCGATGTTCGGGCGGCCCTTGCCGCCGAACGACTTGTCGATGCGGTGCACGAGCTGCGGCGGCGCCGGCGCGCCGCCGCCGCCCACGGACACGAGGCTCGACGTGTCGTACTTCGCGAACGCGGGCGACTCGAGCAGATCCCACGCCATCGTCGGCACGCCCACGAAGTTCGTGACGCGCTCGCGCTCGATCAGCTGGAGCGCACGCTCGGGGTCCCACCTGTACATCATCACGAGCTTCGTCCCGGCCGCGAAGGACGTGAGCATCACCGCGACGCAGCCCGTCACGTGGAAAAGCGGCACGGTGAGGACGAAGCAGGTGGGATGGGTCTGCGCCTCCTTGTCCTTCGGGAAGCGCATGGCCTGCGCCGCCGCGCGGCAGGCGAAGGCGCCGAGCGCGGAGAGCACGGCGCGGTGCGTCGAGACGGCGCCCTTGGGATGACCGGTCGTGCCGCTCGTGTAGAGGATCGTCGCGTCGTCGTCGTAGCCGATCGCCACCTCCGGCAGCGGCGCGCCCGGCGTCACCAGGTCCTCGTAGCGGTCGCAGCGTGGCGGCAGCGGCCGACCCTCGCTGCGCACGGCGAGCGCGCGGATGTCGAGCCGCTCCATGGCGCCGGCAGAGCGCTCGATGCGCTCGAGATCGCCGATCAGCAGCTTTGCGCCGGAGTCTTCGAGGCCGTAGGCGAGCTCGTCGGGCGTCCACCAGGCGTTCAGCAGCACCGCGATCCCGCCGACCGAGGTGACGGCGGCGAAGGCCGCGATCCACTCCGGGTAGTTGCGCATGCCGATCGCGACGCGATCGCCCTTCTTCACGCCGTAGTGGTTCACGAGCGCGCTGCCGAGCGCGTCGATCGACCCGGCCATGCGGCCGAAGGTCCAGCGCTCGTCCTCGTAGACCACGAACTCGTGGGCGGCGCGGAGCTTCGCCAGCGCGAACAGCATCCGCATCGACGGCGGCGTGCTCTTGAAGACTTTCATGCGCGTGCCGCGCACGTCGGCCTCCGTCACCTCGAACATCCCGCCCGGACCGGTCAGCGCCGCGACCGCGTCTTCGTAGGGCAACGTCATGGCTCGTCCTCCGCCGCGAGGCGCCGCACTCTAGGGGACGTTCATACCAGGCGGTGACTTCGGGGACAGTCTTCGCCCCGGCGCGGGTCCGAGACCGCGAGGCAAGAGTGGCACGAAAGTCACAGCCAGGTATGAACGTCCCCATCCCTCGCCCTGGAGGTCTCATGCGCCGCGTCGCCGCCCGCCCCTCGCTCCTCGGGCTGCTCGCGCTCGCGACGCTCGTCGCCTGCGGCGGCGGCGACCTCTACGCCGGCATGCCCGAGCACGTGCGCAAGCGACACCTCGCGCTGGAGGGCGCGCCCAACTTTCGCGACCTCGGCGGCTACGCGACGGGCGACGGCCGCCACGTGAGGTGGGGGAATCTGTTCCGCTCGGACAACCTCCACCACCTCACCGACGACGACCTCGCGAGAGTGAGCGCGCTCGGCATCCGGCTGGTCTGCGACTTCCGCTCGGCGGCCGAGAAGGCCGAGGAGCCCGACCGCCTGCCGGCGAACGACCCACCCGCCGTGGCCGAGCTCGAGATCGGCGCCGAGAGCTTCATCGTGAAGGACCTGCGCGAGCGCATCCGCACCGGCGACCTCGACGGTCTCGACCTGCGCGAGATGCTGATCGAGGGCAACCGCCAGTTCGCGACGACCTTCTCGCCGCAGTACGCGGCGATGTTCGAGCGCGTCACCCAGCCCGCGAATCTGCCCGCCCTCGTGCACTGCTCCGCGGGCAAGGACCGTGCAGGGTTCGCTTCGGCGCTGGTGCTGACCGTGCTCGGCGTGCCGCGCGAAACGGTGATGGAGGACTTCCTGCTCACCAACCACTACACGGCGGCCGCCACCGAGCGGCGCCTGCGCATGATCGAGCTGTTCTCGCTGTTCCGCGCCGACTCCGACGCGCTGCGCCCACTGTTCGGCGTCGAGCCGGCCTACCTCGACGCGGCCTTCGCGTCGATCGAGCAGCGCTACGGCGACTTCGACACCTACCGGCGCGACGCGCTCGGGCTCGACGACGCGGAGGTGGCGGCCTTCCGGACGCTGCTGCTCGAGTAGTCGACCGCGCGCCGACTCACTCGCGCGCCTTCGCGAGCAGAGCGCGCAGCGCGGCGTTCTCGGGCTCGCGCGCGAGCGCCGGCTCGAGCCAGGCGCGCGCCGCGGCCGCGTCGCCGCCGTCGATCGCCCCGGCCGCGAGCAGCGCCGCCACGTCGGAGCGCGCGAGCTCCTCGCGCGGCACTTCGGCGAGCAGGCGGCGCGCCCCGCCGGCGTCGCCCGCCGCGAGCTTCACCGCCGCGAGCCGCCAGTGCGCCTCGATGCTGCCCTCGCGCGAGGCGATCGCCGCCTGGTAGGCGCGCGCGGCGTCGGCCAGCTCGCCGCGCAGCGCGTGCAGGTTGCCCAGCGCCACGTCGGGGTCCGCGTCCGCCGGATCGGCGGCGCGCGCGCGCGCGAGCGCCGCGCGAGCCTCGCCATCGCGCCGCTGCGCTGTGAGCGCCTGGCCGAGGTGGACCCAACAATCCGCGTAGCCGGGCGACGCCGCCGCGCAGGCGCGCGCCCAGCGCTCGGCGCGCACGGCGTCGCCCGCGTACAGCGCCGCGATGGCGCGCTGAGCGTCGATGTAGGCGCCGCTGGCCGGGAACGCCTCGGCCCGCGCTAGGGCGCCCGCGAAATCGCGCGCGTGGAGCAGCGCGCGCACCAGATCGAGCTCGCGCAGGCGCGGCACGACGTCCTTCGGGTCGACGCCGCCCACCGCGAGGTCGACGTCGCGCCCGGGTGCGGCGACGACGTAGCCGAGGCTCTCGAGCTGCGCGCGCTCGTCGAGCGCGGGCGCCTGGGTCCACGCCAACGGCCGCGCGCCGGCGTGCACGCGCTCGATCTCGCGCTCGAGTTCGGCGACCACGCCCGGCTGCGCGGCGGCGAGATCGCGCTCCTCGCGCGGGTCGGCGGCGAGGTCGTAGAGCTCCGGGCGCGGCGCGCGCACGTACTTCCAGCGCTGCGTGCGCACGCCGTAGAGCGGGCTCCAGCCCTGATTGATGCACCCGTCGATGGTCTCGACGTAGGCGCTGCGCGACTCCCCGACTCGACCGCGCAAGAGCGGCGAGAGATCGCCGCCGTCCGCGTCGCCGAACGGCTCGGCGCCGGCGAGCGCGAGCACGCTCGGCGCGAGATCGGCGAGGCGCACGACCTCCGCGCGCGAGGCGCCCGCGGCGATGCCCGGCCCTGCGACGATCAGCGGCACGCGCTGCGTCGCGTCGTAGAGCGTGAAGCTGTGGGTCGGCTCGCCGTGCTCGCCGAGCGACTCGCCGTGGTCGGCGGTGACGACGACCAGCGTGCGTCCGTCGGGGAAGCGCGCGGCGACCGCCGCGAGCAGGCGCCCGAGCTGGGCGTCGGCGTACGCGATCTCCGAGCGATAGCCGTCGCCGGGCACGCGGTCCTTCCACGCGGGCGGCGGGTCGTACTCCGCGTGCGGGTCGTAGACGTGCACCCAGGCGAAGAAGCGCGGCGGCGCGTTCGCGAGCCAGGCGAGCGCGGCGTCGACGACCGCCTCGGCGCGCCGCTCCGCGTAGCCGCCGCCGCGCGTCGCGTGGCGCAGCGACATGCGGTCGTCGTAGTGCGCGAAGCCGCGATCGAGCCCGTAGTGCCGGTCGAGCACGATCGCGCCGACGAACGCAGCCGTGGCGAAGCCCGCGCGCCGCAAGTGCTCGGCCAGCGTCGGGATCTCCGCCGGCAGCGCGAACACGCCGTTGCCGCGCACGCCGTGGCGCGGCGGCTCGAGCCCGGTCAGCAGGGTGGCGTGGGCGGGCAGCGTGATCGGCGTCGGCGAGATCGCGGCGTCGAAGCGCGTGCCCGCCGCGGCCAGCGCGTCGAGCGTGGGCGTGTGCGCCTGCGCGTCGCCGTAGGCGCCGACGTGGTCTGCGCGCAACGTGTCCACGGTGATCAGCAGGATGCGCTCGGCGCGCGGGGCGCGAGCGCAGGCGAGGCCCAGCGCGCACGCGATCAGCACGCGCAGCGGCGCCCCGCTCACGGGGTGGTGGGGCCTTCCGGCGGCGCCTCAGCGAGCAGTGCGTGCACGCGCTCGCTGCGGAACCCCTCGAAGTCGTTGCGTCCGAGGTGCGCGCCGTTCAGCCAGGGCGCCAGCGAGGCTCTGATCTCCGCGACCTCGGCCGGCGCGATCAGCGCGGGCGCGACCGCGCAGCCATCGCGGCCGATTCGCGCGACGAGATCTTCGGTCCGCAGCATCGCGCCACGATACCGCCCGGCCGCGGTCCGGCAGGTCGCTCAGCCCGGCGGCCCCGCGCCCATCGCGGAGAGCACGTTCGCGCGCGAGCCGAGCGTGTGCGCGATGCCCGAGAGGAACGAGAAGGCGCGCCCGACCAGCACGAAGTCGCTGGGCACGCGCACGATGGGATCCTCGCGGATCGCCTCGAACAGCTCGTCGGTCATCTCCTCGGTGAACTCGCCCTCGAAGGTTCCCGTGCGGCTGCGCGACATCATGCGCCGGGCGATCAAGAGGAAGGTGCTCGTCTCGCCGGTCTTCGTCTCGAAGCCGAGCTCCTGGAACGCGCGGATCATCGCCGACTCGTTCATCGTCATCATCGAGAACATCAGCTCGAATAGCCCGAGGCCGTAGCCGTCCGGCAGCTCTTTCGAGAGCCCGAAGTCGAGCACGATCAGGCGCCCGTCGGGCGTGACCATGAGATTGCCGGGGTGCGGGTCGGCCTGGAAGAAGCCCGCCGCGAGGATCATGCGCACGTAGATGCGCATCAGGTCCTGCACCACGTCCGCGGGATCGAGGCCCGCGGCCTCGAGCGCCGCCTTGTCGGTGATCTTGATGCCAGCGACCCGCTCCATCACGAGCACGCGTCCCGTCGAGAGCTCGTGGTGGATGCGCGGGATCCAGACGCGTGGGTCGTCGGCAAACAGCGCGCGCACGCGATCGCAGGAGGCCGCCTCGCGGCGCATGTCGAGCTCCATGCGCGTGTGGGTGGTGAGCTCCTTCAGCAGCGGCAGCAGCTCGAGCGGCTGCGGATCGAAGCGCTCGTAGACGCGACAGGCGCGCTCCAGGTTGCGCAGGTCGGTCCGGACGATGTCTTCGATGTCGGGGTACTGGACCTTCACCGCGACCGGCTCGCCCGACAGCAGGCGCGCGGCGTGCACCTGCGCCAGCGAGGCGGAGGCGATCGGCCGCTCGGCGAACTCCGCGAACACCGCGCCGAGCGGCTTGCCCAGCTCGCGCTCCACCGCCGCCTGCACGACCGCGAACGGTTTCGGCGGCACCGCGTCGTGGCACTGCTTCAGCACCTCGACGACCTCGGGCGGAAAGGTGTCGGCGCGCGTCGCCACGCCCTGGCACATCTTGATCATCACGCCGCGCATCGAGAGCGCGCAGTCGAGGATCCAGTGGGCGGCGACGTCGTGGCGGCGCGCCTTCGTCGCGGCGTCGGGCGCCGGGCGGCCGAGCAGCTTCCCCCAGTACTCGGGCAGCTTGTAGTGCGCCCACAGCCGCGCGCCGAGCGCGCTCACGCGAATCGTGCGCCGCAGCCGCGTGATCGGGTGCATGGCCGCCTCGTTCTGCGCGCGGCGTTCAGGCCGCGATCGGCTCGAAGCCGGTGCGGGTGGGCGGCGTCCAGGGCGACTCCAGCGCGTCGAACTCCGCCAGCAGCGCGTTCGGATTCGCCGCCACCTTCATCGCCTCGGCGAGGCTCGCGCGCAGGTCGTCGCGCTGGTCGCGCGGCCGATCGCGGGTGATCGCGCGCAGGATGCGGTGCAGGAGCCCGTCCACCACGCGGCGGCCGGCGATCGTCTTTCCGTCGACGGTGCGCAGCGTGCGTGCGCGCACCTCCGAGAGCGCGGTGCGCAGATACTCGACGTGCGGCTTCTCGTCGCTCTGGATGTGGCGAACCATGTCGCCCGCCTCGCGCGGCCGCGCCGAGACCTCGGGATCCGAGAGCAGCTCGACGCCCCAGCGGAAGGTTCCCTCGGCGAACACCTCCACGACGCACACCTGGGCCATCATCGAGAGCATCCGCTCGAGCGTCTCGTCGAGCATCGGGAAGGGCCGCTCGGCGGGCGCGCGCTGACCGGTGCGCGCCATCATGCGCATCATCACGTCCGCCGGGATCTTCGGCTTCTCGAGCGCGAGGTCGCGCGCCGCTTCCCACATCTGCTTGTGGCCGCCCTCGTCGCGCCAGCCCGCCTCGTCGCGCGCGTGCGCTTCGAACAGGCCCCGGCCGAGATGCGCCAGCGCGGTGCCCGCGATCGGCTCGACCACCAGCTCCTCGAGCTTCGGCACGCGCACGTCGCGGATGATCGCGCCGAAGCCCTCGACGATGGAGATGATCGTCAGCGCGCGCACGATCGGATCCCGTACGCCGCTCCGCAGCAGCAGCTTCGCCTGCGCGACGTTCGGGTACTGCGGCGGCATCAGCGCGCCCGAGATCTCGAGCAACGCGTGGCCTTCGCGCGCGAGGCGCGCCTGCCAGGCGGCGACGGCCGGGCCGCGGTGCAGCGTGCGCGGCGAGCGGTAGGCGCCGCTCGCGTCGAAGCCGCCGTGGCAGCGCACGCCACCGGCGACGAGCGGCGCCTCGTAGGGGCCGGAGTCGAGCAGCTCGGACTCGCTGAACTCGAGGCGGGAGGCATCGAAGGGCTGCGCGGTCGTCATGGGCACCTGCCGAAAGGGGCGCGAGTCTCGACGTTAGCCTCGCCTTTCGGGATTGCGGCTCGCGCGTTCTTTTCGGCTGGAGCCCGCGCCCACCGGCGCGCGAAATGTCCGGTCCGTTCCGGTCCTCAGTCCCGCGCGGGCGGCGGCAGGCGCAGGCCGGCGGCGAAGCGCCGCATGCGCGAGAGCAGCGGCGGGCGCGCGGGCCGCGGAGTGGCTCCCTGCCTCGCGTCGAGCTCGGCGGCCGGGACGCGCAGGAGCCCCGGGTCGAACGACACCCCGAGGAAGCCGCACACCCGCGCAAGCTCCGTCGGCAGGGCAGCGACGAGCTTCTCGTAGCGCAGCTCGATGCGGCGTTCGGGCGCGATCCGCGCCGCGACGCTGCGCCACTCGCGATCCGACTCGCGCAGTCGCTCCCAGGCGTCCGCCGAAGCGGAGATCGCCATCGGCCGCCCCGCGGCGCGCGCGAGATAGAGGAAGCGCGCGCGTGGCCACAACCGGACGAGCCGGGCGTAGTGGGCGTGGACGGCTGCACCGAACGGGCGCTGCTCCGTTCCGCGCAGCTGCTCGAGGAGCGAGCGCGCGAGGTCCGGGAACGCGAGCTTGGGGTCGATGCGGAGACCGAGGCTCCGCGCCTCCCGCGAAAGGGAGAGGTGCTGCCAGTAGGGAACGAGGGGCGGCCAGTCTCCCTCGTCGTGCTCGGGCCACGCGAGCGCGAAGTCGATGTCGCCGCAGAAGGCGAGCTCCGGGTGCGCGCGCAACATCAGCTCGACCAGCGAGAGACCCGCCCGCTCCACGCCCAGCAAGAAGAACGGCTCGCCCAACTTCCACCTCCGCGGCGCGCGCACGATGGCGCGGCTACAAGGCGACTCCGCGGCGCGAGCAACAAGCCCCGGTCAAGGCGCCGTGGGCGTCTCGTGAAGCGCACAGGTTCGCCGGCGCACGGGGTCCGGCGCGCGCGGCGCGAGATTGCCCGGGCCTACTCCCAGGGCCGCGGCGCGCGCCGGAAGCGGCGCCAGGCGCGATCGCTTTCCGGGCGCGCCTGAATCGCCTGTCCCGCCGCGTGACCCAGCAGGAAGGCGACGCCGGGCTCCGCGCTGGACGCGCCCAGCCGCGCGACCAGCGAGCGGGTGCGCGCCGCGTCGCACTCGACGCCGAGCGCGTCTTGCAGCTCCGCGGCGCGGCGCACGTAGCGGCGCGCGTCCTTGGCCGGGAGGAGCGGCGCAAAGAGCTCCGCTGCGTAGCGAGCCGCCTTTACGCGCAGGCGCAGGCGGTGGCGCCGCTCCGGCGATAGCTCCGCGTAGCCGCGGCCCGCCCGCAGCGCGCGCCGATCCGCGAGGCCGGCGAGCTCGCGCGCGACGACGCTGGCCGGCACCCCGAGCCGCGCGCCGGGCGCGCTTCCCCGCCGAGCGCGGGTGCGAAGCAGTTCCAGCTCGATTCTGCGCTGAGCCCAGGCGTCCGAGTCGAGCTGGCGAACCAGCGCGCCGAACGCCTCGCGCCGCGCCTCAGCGGCCCGGCTGGCGAGCTCCAGCGCCGACGGTGCGCCGAGCGTCTCGCAAAGCGCGACGCGCGCGAGGAGGACGTCGAGATCTCGGACGGCGCCGAGCGCGTCGGCGAGCGGCTCGAGTCCGTCGCGCAGGCGCTCGGCGCGGACACGGCCCAGCGCGTCGCGGAGCAGGCGCAGCGCCGAACGCAGGCGCCGCACGGCCACGCGCATGCGGTGGACGCCCTCGGCGTCGGCGTCCGCGCGCGCCTCCCCCTCGGCGTCGAAGACCGCGCGCAGGCACTCCGCCAGCACAGCGTCGATGAGCTCCGCGAACCGCGCGCGCCGCGGGAGCGCGATCGGCGGGCGCGTCGCCGCGAGCACCTTGGTCGCGCGCGGCGGCCCGTCGCGCGGGACGTCGGCCGGCGCAGCGCGGGGGGGGCGTGCCATTCGTTCACCCTACCGCGGATGCGCGCCCGCGGATGCTGCGCGGCGCCGGCGCCGTTCGCTCGGTTGGAGCGCACGCCGCCTCGGCGCGTTACAAGGCCGCGGGAGCCGCTCGATGCACGACGCCCACGCATTCCTGGTCGCGCTGACCACCGTGCTGTGCGTCGCCGGCTTGATGACCGTGATCAGCCAGTGGCTGCGGCAGCCGGTCGTGCTCGGCTACGTGCTGGCGGGCCTCGTGGTCGGCCCGCACGTGCCGATTCCGCTCGTCGCAGATCGCGCGATCGTGCAGACGCTTTCCGAGCTCGGCGTGATCCTGCTCATGTTCTCGCTCGGCCTCGAGTTCAGCCTGCAAAGGCTGCTTCGGATCGGCACCGGCGCCGTGCTCACGGCGCTGCTCCAGTGCAGCGTGGTGTTCTCGCTCGGCTTCGCGGTGAGCGAAGCGCTGGGCTGGAGCGTGCGCGAGGGGCTGTTCGCCGGCGCGATGCTCGCCATCTCGAGCACGACGATCATCGCGAAGGCCTTCGAGGAGGAGCGCGTCGGCGGGCGCCTCCAGGAGCTCGTGGTCGGCATCCTGATCGTCGAGGACCTGGTGGCGATCCTGCTGATCGCGCTCTTGCCGGCGGCGGCGCTCGAGTCGTCGTTCTCGTGGAGCGCGCTCGCCGGCTCGACGGCGCGCCTGCTCGGCGTGCTCGCCGCCGGCACCGCGCTCGGACTCGCGATCGTCCCGCGCGCGATGCGCGCAATCCTGCGCCTCGATCGCGCCGAGACAACGCTGATCGCGGGTCTCGGCATCTGCTTCGGCCTCGCCGCGCTCGCCTACGAGCTCGGCTACTCGGTCGCGCTGGGCGCCTTCCTCGCAGGCTCGCTGATCGCCGAGGGCGGGCAGGTCCACAAAGTCGAAGCGCTGGTGCGGCCGGTGCGCGACCTGTTCGCTGCGATCTTCTTCGTTGCGGTCGGCATCCTGATCGACCCGAGCGTCGCGCTCGGCGAGTGGCGCGCGATCATCGTGCTCACCGCGGTCGTGCTGATCGGCAAGATCGGCAGCGTCACGGTGGGCGCCTTTCTCACCGGCAACGGCACGTGCACCTCGGTGCAGGCGGGCATGAGCCTCGCGCAGATCGGCGAGTTCTCGTTCATCATCGCGAGCCTCGGGGTCTCGATCGGCGCCGTCGGCGAGTTCCTATACGCGGTGGCCGTCGCCGTCTCCGCGCTCACCACCGTGCTGACCCCGCGCCTGATCCGCGCCGGCCCGCGCGCCGCCGCGCTGCTCGACCGCAAGCTGCCGAAGCGGCTGCAGACCTTCGCCGCCCTCTACGGCAGCTGGGTCGAGAAGCTCGGCGGCGCGGCGCAGCGCGAGCACACGCTTGGCACGCGGCTGCGCCGGCTCGGCGGGCTGCTCGCGCTCGACGCCGCGTTGCTCGCCGCGTGCGTCGTCGCGAGCTCGCTGTGGGGCGGCGCGCTCGCGAGCTGGCTCGAAGACACGCTCGGCCTCGGCGCACAGCTCGCGCGATCGCTCGTCGCCGCGATGGGCCTCGCGCTGGCGACGCCGCTCGTGCTCGGCCTGGTGCGCGTCGCGCGGCGCGTCGGCGTGCTGCTCGCGAGCGTCGCGCTGCCCGACGTGCGCCCGGGCCAGCTCGACCTCTCGATCGCCCCGCGCCGCGCGCTGGTCGTGACGCTGCAGCTCGCGACCGTGCTCGTCGTCTCGCTCCCGCTGCTCGCGCTGCTCCAGCCATTCGTCCCGCCCGGCGCCAGCGCGGCCGGCCTCGCGCTCGTGCTGCTCGCGCTCGCCGTCGCCTTCTGGCGCAGCACCGCCGACCTCCAGGGCCACGTGCGCGCCGGCGCCACCGCGATCATCGAGGCGCTCGCCAGCCAGGCGCGCGGCGGCCGCGCGCCGACCCGCGCCACGCTCTCGCCCGTGAGCCAGATGCTGCCGGGCCTCGGCGAGCCGGAGGCCGTGCGCATCAAAGCGAGCGACCCCGCCGTCGGCCGCACGCTCAGCGACCTCGACCTGCGCGGCCTCACCGGCGCCACCGTCCTCGCCATCACGCGCGGCGAACGCTCGATCGTGTTCCCCGGCGCAGGAGAGCGCCTCGAGCCCGGCGACTTGCTCGCCCTCGCCGGCACCAGCGAAGCGATCGCCGCCGCGAAGGCGCTGCTCGAGCAGCAGCCGGCCGGGGCGAATGATTAGGACCGGACAAACGAGTTGGACTCACCGGTGATGGGGTGACGTTCGAACGACCGCCAGGGCGCCCTCCCTCCCGCCCGAGCTTCGGCGGCAGCATCGACCCCCGCACCCCGCGTCGATCGCGCAGCGATCGACGCCCCCCCGCCTCCAAGTCCGCCGCCCCCGGGTTCCACGACGCC
>CAYWRY010000008.1:0-58550 GCA_964460485.1 uncultured Spirochaetales bacterium | reverse complement strand
TGCCTTCCAGCTTCTTCCAGATGCGGCCGTCGCAGACCTTCTCGAAGCGCACGTTTCCGTCGTTCGCGTAGGTGAAATGGAAGGTGGCGTCGCTGTCGCGACCGAGCGCGCGGAACGTCGAGTGCGTGGTGAGCTTGTTCCCGTCGCGCTTCACGATCTCGGTCTTCGCGCCCTCGAACAGCTCGATCAGCGTGCGCTCGTCGGCGAGCACGGCCGCGGCCTCGGCGCGCGGGCGGGCGACCTCGAAGTCCTTGCTGAGCCGCATGCCTCCCGTCCTCCGGAGCGCATTCTCTCACGAGCGCCCGCGCCAGAGCCAATCCGCGCAGACCCCGTTTGGGCCCAGGCTCAGTGGATCGTCACCAGCGTCGGAGGCACGAGCAGCGGAGCGCCGAGGGGAAGCTGCGTCGCGAGCGTGTGGAGATCCCGCAGTTCGCGCGGCAAGAGGTCGAGGTGCGCAGCGGCGCTCTGCACCCGCGCGCCGCGCAGGAGCTGCGCGAGCTGCTCGGGCAGCGTCTTCTGCGCGGGGAAGACCTTCAGCGCGACGGATGCGTCCGGGTCGACTCCCACCGCGCGCTTCGCCGCGCGCGCCGCCTCGTACAGCCCGCCGAGCTCGTCCACCAGGCCGACCTCGAGCGCCTGCGCCCCGGTCCACACGCGCCCGCCGCCCACCTGCTTGACCGCGTCCGGCTCCATCCCGCGGCCCTCTGCGACCCGCGCCACGAACTGCTCGTACACGCCCGCCACGTCCCTGCGCAGCACCTCGCGAGCGCCCGGCGTGAGCGGCTGGCTGCCGAACAAGAGGTCCGCGCGTGCGCCGCGCTGCATCGTCTCGGCGGTGACGCCGAGCTTCTCCAGCAGGCCGCCCAGCGACGGGCGGATCACGAACACGCCGATCGAGCCCGTGAGCGTGGAGGGGTGGCTGACGATCGTGTCGGCCGCGCTCGCGACGTAGTAGCCGCCCGAGGCCGCCACGTCGGAGAGCGAAACCACGACCGGCTTGCCCGCGGCGCGCGCGTCGCGCAGCGCGCGCCACATGAGGTCCGAGGCGAGCGGCGAGCCGCCGGGGCTGTCGATGCGCACGAGCAGCGCCTTCACGTCGGCGTCGTCGATGGCTTCGCGCACCGCGTCCACGAACGTGTCCGCGGCCATGACGCGCGAGCCGGTCGGCGACATCTCGCCGCCTCCGGTGAGCACCATGCCTGCGCCGCTGATCAGTGCAAAGGTCGCCTGCGTCTCGACGCCGAGTGAGGCGGCGTCCACCAGCGCCCAGTCCTCCTGCGGGACGACCGGCGCTCCCTTCACGACGTCCTCGTAGTACGCGACCTCGTCGATCAGCTTCGCCGCCAGCAGCTCCTCGGCGGAGCTCGGCGCCTCGTCGACGAGCGCGCGCACCGCGGCGGGCTCGAGGCCGCGCGCCCTCGCCACGTCCGCCACGAACGCGGCCTCGGTCGAGTCGAGCAGCGCGTTCGCCATCTCGCGGCTCGCCTCCGACATCTTCTCGGCGGTGAAGGGCTCGACGGCGCTCTTGAAATCGCCGGCGCGCTCGTACTCCACCATCACGCCGAGCTTCTCGAATAGGCCGGCGAAGAAGAGCTGCTCGCTGGCGAGGCCCAAGAGGGCGCTGCGCGAGGCGGGCGTGGCGACCACGCGCTGCGCCGCGCTCGCGACGTAGTAGCTGCCGGCGCCGAAGCCCTCGCTCTCGAGCACGGCGACGGTCTGTTTGCCCGCGGCGGAGACGCGCGCGATCGCGCCGCGCAGCTCCTGCGCCTTGCCCCAGCCGATGCCGAGCCCGCGCACGCGCACCACCACCCGCGCGATGCGCGGGTCGAGCTCGGCCTTGCGAAAAGCCGAGTAGACGCCCAGCAGCGACGGCTCGCCAGCACCGAGGAGGCGCGCGAGCAGCGGCGCGTCCGCGCCCTCCGCGTAGCCGCCCTCGAGCGTCAGCACGAGCGTGCTGCCAGGCTCGATCCGCGGCCCACCGCAGGCGAGCGAGCTCGCGGCGAGCAGGGCGAGTGCGAACGGGACGCCGAGGCGGCGGGTGCGGGGCATGCTTCCTCCCAGCGCGCGGCGGGCGCCGTCGCGCGTGTCGACTGGATCGGCGGCGCGCGCCGCGCGCCTCAGAGGAATGAAGCCACCACCAGGCCGCCCGCAAGCGCGAGCCCGCCGCCGAGCGCGAAGCGCATCGTCTCAGCGAAGCCGCGCATCATCTGGCGCGGGTCGGCGGCGTAGGCGAGCGCGGTGCGCACCGCGCGCAGCGCGAGCGGCGCCGCCAGCAGGAACGCCAGCGCGGCGGGCGGCAGGGCGCCAATCGCCACCGACCCGATCACCAGGGCGAACGGCAGGCCCAGCAGCCACGGCACGAGCCGCACGGCGCCGTCCGCGCCCAGCCGCACGATCGGCGTCTGCTTGCCGTGCTTCGCGTCGGCCTCGCGCTGCGGGAAGTGGTGGAGGAACAGGATCGCCGTGTCGAGCAGCCCCACCACGCAGGAGAGCAGCAGCGCGGACAGCGCGAACGCGCCGGTCTGGACGTAGTACGCGCCGAGGCCGGCGAGCGGACCGAACAGCAAGAAGATCACGGGTTCGCCGAGGCCGCGATAGGCGAGGCGGAGCGGCGGCGCCGTGTAGAAGAAGCCGAGCAGGAAGCCGAGCGTGCCGATCCCGAGCACGACGTGGCCCGCGTGGTGGCGATCGAGCGCGAGCCCGCACGCGAGGCCGATGCCGAAGCACGCGGCCGCGAGCGTCCACATCCCGCGGCGCGTGAGCACGCCCGTCTGGATCACGCGGCTGCCGAGTGGGAAGGCGTTCCTCGCGAAGCTCGGGTCCGAGTCGAGCCCCGAGGCGTCGTCGAACAGGTCGTTCACCACGTTCACGCCCGCCTGGAGCGCGATCAGTCCGAGGAACGTCTGCGCGAAGCGGTCCCAGTGAACGTCGCCGCCCTCGGCGGCGACCAGCGCGGTGAGCACGAGCGCGGGCAGTGCGCCCGCGAACAGACTGGGCGCGCGCGTGGCGCGCGCGAGCGTCGCGAGCGCGCTCACGCCGGCGTCTCCACGAGCGCGCGCACGTTGCGCCACTTCCCGACGGCGCCCTGGCCGTGGCACGAGACGCTGCCCTTGCCGGGCTGGATGTCTTTCTCGGTCATCAGGCCCAGCGCGATCGTGAAGGGCCCGAGCTCGCCCACGCCCTCCGCGCGCTTCACCACTTCGCCCTGATGCCGCCAGGTGAGCGTGCTGGCGGCGCGGTCGTAGCGGATCGCGTAGGTGTGGAACGCGCCCGGCTCGAGACCGCCATGCTCCTCGAACCAGCAGAAGTACTTCGGGCCCTTGGCGCGCTGCGGCGCCGTGGTGCCGGGGAAGGGCAGGTGCGCGTGCACGGTCGCGAACTGGTCGCTGCCGACGAAGAAGTTCACGGCCACGCCGCGCGCGAGGTCGAGCAGGTGGAAGCTGGCGAAGCCGTCGTAGAGATCGCCGGGGCGCGCGCCGACGATGCGCGTGGCCTGCTCCCACTCGACGCTGAGCGCGCCGCCCTCGGGCGCGCCGAACTGGCGGGTCGAGAAGTACATGTGCTTCGCGTTGTCGAAGAACTGCACCTGGTCGTGGCCGCGGGTGAAGGGCAGCGCCGAGACGATCAGGCCGCCGTTTTGGATGATCACCGAGGCGTTCGGCTCCTGATACACCCAGCTTCCGCCGCCGGGCATCGGGAACGAGCCGGGGATCCAGTGGGTCGCGTCCCCGTTCACGATCGAGCCGAAGTCGCCCACCGGGATCACTTCCTGCGCCACGTACCCTCCACGAAAGGGCCGATTCTAGGGGCGCGATTCGTGGGCAACAGCGCGGCGCGCTCCGAAGCACGGCCTACCCTGTCCGGATGTCCGACGACGCGCGCGGCCTGCAGAAAGCGGCCTTTCAGCACTTCATCGCCGGGCGGCTCGACGAGGCGGTCGCCAGCTACCGCGAGGCGGTCTCCCTTGATCCGGATCTCGCGATCGCGTGGAACGGCCTCGCCATGGTGCTCGAGCGCCAGAACGACCTCGACGGCGCGATCGCCGCCGCCGAGCGGCTCGCCGCGCTCGACCCCGACGACCCGCTCGCCCACACCAGCCTCTCGCGCTTCTACCAGAGGAAGGGGTGGATCGAGCGGGCGGAGAATGAGAAGGCGGTGGCGACGAGGCTGGCGATGAAGGCGGGCGGGAAGAAGTAAGAGGCCCGAGGCGGCGCGAGGGGCGAGCGGGGCGGGGGGTCGCGACTGCGGGCCTTCACGCGTCGACGTGCGTCGTTGGGTGGAGGAGAGCGCGCGGCATGTGGGCGCGCTTTCGCGCTCACACCCGGGAGCGTTGCGGAGAGGCGCACGGAGATCGTGCTCCTGTCAGGCCCTGCGCTGCGCCCCCCGCCCCGCCCGCCCCTCGCGCCGGCGTCGGCTTCCGTCGCGCTCGGGGAAGAAGGGGAGGAAGAGGAGCGAGAGGTCGCGACGGACTGTGAGAGTTCGCGCGGCGATTCGGGCGCGGAGGCTCGCGTCGCGAGGACGCGACGCCGGGGCGGGGAATTCGCTTCCCCGGGCGTCGATGCGTTGTCATGCTCGGATTTTCGACGGAGGGGCGGTGAGCCGGAGACCTTGTTCGCTCCGCGCGCTGGGGCAGGTGAGCGCGCTCGGGCGCTCGAACGCGGAGATCGCGCCGCGCCTGTTCGCGGGCGACCGCGGCGGGATCGTGTGGCGCGACGACTTGGTCCCGCAGCGCACCTTCCCCTTCGGCGTCGTGCCGGGCGCGCTGCCTGTGCTGCCGGACGCGCTCGCGCGCTACGCGTGCCGTAACAATCAGCTCGCGCTGGCGGCGCTGGAGCAGATCCGCGGCGAGGTGGACGCCGCGCTCGCCCGCCACGGGGCGGCGCGCGTCGGAATCGTGGTCGGCACCAGCACTTCCGGCGTGGGCGACGCCGAGGGCGCGATCGCCGAGCGCAACCGCACCGGCCGGCTGGGGAGCGCCTTCCACTACGACCAGCTCGAGTTCGGGGGGCTCGGCGGTTTCCTCGCGGAGGTGAGCGGGGCGCGCGGCCCGGCCTACACGCTCTCGACGGCTTGCTCGTCCGGCGCGCGCGCGCTGGCCTCTGCGCGCAGCCTTCTCGCGCTCGGCCTGTGCGACGCAGTGATCTGCGGCGCCTCCGACTCGCTGTGCGGACTCACCGCGAACGGCTTCGCCGCGCTCGGCGCGCTCTCCGCAAAGGGCTGCAATCCCTGCAGCGCGAACCGCGACGGCCTCACGATCGGCGAGGGCTGCGCCCTGTTCCTCGCAACGCGCGAGGAGGGCGGCATCCAGCTCGTGGGCGTCGGCGAGTCGAGCGAGGCGCACCACATCTCCGCGCCCGATCCCGAAGGCCGCGGCGCCGAGATCGCGATGCGCGGCGCCCTGGCCGACGCGGGCATCGCGCCGAGCGACGTCGCCTACCTGAATCTCCATGGGACCGGAACCCCGCAGAACGACCCGATGGAGTGCGGCGCCGTGGCGCGCGTGCTCGCCGGCGAAGTGCCGTGCAGCTCGACGAAGGCTCTGTTCGGCCACGCGCTCGGCGCCGCCGGCGCGCTCGAGGCGGCGGTGTGCTGGCTCGTGCTGAACGCGCGCGCGGGCGACGAGCTGCCGCTGCCGCCCCACCTCTACGACGGCGCGCGCGATCCCGCGTGCGCGGGCGTGCGCCTCGCGACGACCGGCGAGTACGCCAAGGTGGGCCGCGTCGCGCGCGTGATGACCAACTCCTTCGGCTTCGGTGGCAACAACTGCACGCTCGTGCTCGCGCGCGAGGCCGGGCCGTGAGGGTCGCCGTCACGCGCTGGGCCGCCTGGGCGCCGGGGCTGGAGACGCCCGAGGCTTGGCGCGAATGGGCGCGCGCGCCGCGGGCGCTGACGAGCGAGGGCGCGCCCGCGGCGTCGTTCCTCCCGCCGCTCCTGCGCCGCCGCGCGACGCCCCTCACGCGCATCATGCTCACTGCCGCCTGGGAGTGCCTCGGGCCCGACGAGCTGCCGCGACTGCGCACCGTGTTCGGCTCGCGGCACGGCAGCATCAACGAGTCGATCGAGCTGATCGAGGCGGTGGCGAAGCGCGAGAAGCTCTCGCCAGCCGTGTTCAGCCACACGGTGCACAACGCCCAGGCCGCGCTCTTCTCGATCGCCGCCGGCAACCGCGCCGCGTCGAGCTCGCTCGCCGCCCAGGCCGACACGTTCGCGAGCGCCTTCGTCGAGGCGCTCACGCTGCTCGAGCGCGATCCCGCGGAGCCCGTGCTGCTCACGATGGGCGACGTGCCGCTCGCGGACACCTTCGCGCCGCTGGTGGACGAGGCGGTGACGCCCTACGCGCTCGCGCTGCGGCTCTCGGTGGCGCGAGACGGAGAGGCGGGCGTGTCGATCGCGATTCGCGACGCCGGCGCGCCGATTCCGCGCATGCCTTGGCCGGACGCGATCGAGTTTCTCAGGTGGTGGCTCGAAGGCGAGAAGTGGCTCGCGCTGGGATCGCGGGCGACGCACTTCGAGTTCACGCGGGACTGAGGCGCGGGCGGATCCGTCGCGGTGCTTGGTGCTTGCTTCTGGGTTGGCAGCAGTTGCGCGGAGCCGTCGTCAGGAGTCGGTGCGGACGGGTTTGCCGGTCCTTGGATCGCGTCCGAGAGAGAGGCGCTTCTGGGTGCGGTAGGCGTTGGCGCGGCGGGAGATTTCGGTGTGGCCGGGGGGGAAGACACGGGCGAGCAGGCGGCCGAGGGGGCCGGGGCCGTAGAGGCGGAAGTACAGAGTGCGGAAGGCGAAGTCGAAGGCGGAGACGAGGGCGACGACGATCCAGACGCCCCAGCTCGCGAAGGCTTGCCACGTCTCGGGCGGAGCCAGCAGCGCGAGCGCGGCGACCGCGGCGCCGTTCGCGGCGAACAGGGCGCCCCAGAGTCGGGTCTCCGTCCGGCAGTAGGGGCGAATGAAGTCCGGTGCGTAGGGCTGGATCCAGAACACGGCGCGCTCGATCACCGACGGGCCGCCGCGCAGGCTGCGCAGGAACACGCTCGCGACCGCGAGTTGCACCCACGCGGGCACGAGGCGCAACGCGAGCCCGCTGCCGCTGCCGACCGCGAAGGCGGAGAGGGCGAGCAGCGCGAGCTGCGCAGCCGGATGGAGGCCCAGCTCGCGCGGTAGCGCGCTGCGCGTGAGCGCCAGCGAGAGCGCCGACACGACGACGAGCGCCGCGCCGACCGCGCGCGCACCGAGCTTCCCCGCGAGCCGCTCCAGGACGAGCGGCCAGAGCACCACCAACGCGAGCCCAACCACGAGCAACGCCAGCTGCCGCGACGTCCCCCGCGGCCCGGAAGGCGCCGGAGGCGCCGGCGCCCCGTTCGCCGTTTCGCGCGACCCGCTGCTCACCGCACGAGCTCGCATCCATCACCCGTCATCGCGAACCGAGGAGACGCGCTACGAACACTCCCAGATCGACGCGCGTCCAATGGCGCTAGCAACGACGCCAGGCCGCCTCGAAGCCGGCCTGGCGTCGCCCTCGCCTCAGAGTCCGACTTCGCGGCCCCACGAGCGCCGCAGCCGTTCGTCACCGGCCCGCTCCGCCGACCGGCCACGACGCAATCCGCAAGCCGGTATCGACGTCTCGCGCTCAGCCCGAAGCCCGCGCCGGCAATCCGCCGAGCAGCGCCTCGATCCGCTCCCGCACCGCCGCGAAGATCTGCTCGTTCTTCTTCATCACCATCTCGTAGCTGCGCTCGCCACCGACCTCGGCGAGGAAGTCGAGGCTCGCGTTGCCCGGCACGAACTGGCCGAGGTTCTCGCGATAGAAGGAGCCGCTCGCGCGCAGCGCAACCCCCACGTCCTGGAAGCGCTGGTTGAACTCGCGCAGCGCCTCGAGGATGAACGGCGCCATGCGCAGCTGGCGGCGCAGCCAGCGCGGGTCGAGGTGCAGGTTCTGCATGTACGCCGTGACCCACAGATTGAAGTAACAGCCGATGTCGAAGTCCCACTTCAGCCGGCCGAGCTCGTAGCTGCCGAACAGCTCGTACTGGTTTCGATAGAGCTCGAGCGTCGCCTCCTGCCGGAACTTCATGAACTGGTCGAACAGGTCGCAGCGCGTGGCGAGCGCGTTCTCGGACTCGCCGGAGAGGTCGCGCCGGATCAGCTCGGTCAGGAAGTCGTTCTCGTGCGCGATGAAGTCGGCGCCCGGGCTGTAGAGCGGGTCGGCGGCGGTGGCGGCCTCGCCGGTCAGGCCCCAGCGCTGCGGCGAGAAGAAGCGCTGCGTCGAGTAGGCGATCTGCGTGTACGAGCCCTGATCGAGCATCTTCGCGTCGGCGAGCAGGTGGCGAATCGCCGCGTGGCCGTCGAAGAAGTCGCGCAGCCCCTCCGGCGTGCGCAGGCGGCGCTCGTCGAAGCCCGTCGTGCCGGTGACGCCGACGCTGGTCACGCCGTCGTGAAGCGGGATGAACCAGACCCAATAGCCGGGATAGAAGAAGTGCACGGTGGAGAGGAAGCGCGTCGAGTGGCGCACGCGCGCGCGCCACGCCTCGGGCCCGCTGTCGTCGATGTCCGCGACTCCCGAGAAGCGTCCCCACACCGAGCCGATGCGGTGGGTCTCCTCGCGCACGCGCAGCCCGAGCTTGCGCGCGAGCAGATCGGCGCGGCCCGCGGCGTCCACCAGCCAGCGCGTCGTGTAGGTGCGCTTCTGCCCGGCGCGGCTCACCTCGACGCGATGCGGCTCGCCGTTCTCGGCGACGAGCACCGGCCGCACCGTCGTGCCGCGGCGCACGTCCACGCCGGCGGCGGCGTTCAGCTCGAGCAGGTCCTCCTCGAGCCGCGCGCGGTCGATCTGGAACGAGGGGTGGAACGGCAGGTTGATCGGACCGATCTCGCTCATCTCCCAGAGCGGGAGCGAGCGGCGCTCGTCGTCGAAGAAGTAGCGCAGTCCGTTCTTCGGGAAGTGACGGTCGTACAGGTAGCGGGAGAGGCCCTGCCGCGTGATCAGGTAGTGGCTGCCGATCTCGACCACCGACTCGCCGACCTTCCAACTCGACTCGGTCGACTTCTCGAACAGGCCGATGCGCGTGCCCGGCGCGCTGCGCGTGAGCTGGCGCGCGAGCAGGTTGCCGGCGAGCCCGCCGCCCATGATCGCGACGTCGAAGTCCGTCTTCATCGCGGCTCCCGTCCCGGGGTCGACATTCGTTTAGTGATAACCCACGCGCCGAGCGCGCTCATGCGGCCGGCGGCGCGGAGAAGTCGCCCACCACGACCGAGAGCGAGCCGCTGGCCACGACGCCCTGCGCGTCGCGCACCTCGCACGCGAAGCTCGCGAGCGCGCCGGCGGCGCCGGTCCAGCGCGCGGTCACGCGCAGCGTCTCGTCGCGCGCGAAGGCCGGGCGCGCGAGCTCGAGCCGCCGCGCGCCCACCAGCATTCCCTTTCCGGGCGGCGCGCCCGCGGCGCGCGCGGCGAGCCCGCCGTGGGCAGCCGCGCACTGCGCCATCCACTCGAGCGCGACCCAGCCCGGGACGCTGCCCGCCGCGTCGGCGAACAGCGCGCTCGCCGCCACCTCCAGCTCGCACGTCGTCTCCTCCGGAGCGTGGGCCACGACGCGCGCGATCAGCAGCATCGGCCCCGCGTGCGGGAGCAGCTCGAAGAGCGCGGGCCACGCGCGCGTCACCCCCGCGCGCCTTCTAGGGCGCGCTCGCCCGCCTCCCAGAACGGGTAGAAGTTGAACCACTGGAGCGGCCGCGCGAGGCAGTGGACTTCGAGCCGGCGCGCGAACTCCACGAGCACCTTCGCAGCGGCGGCGTCCCGCTCTCGGCGCGGCACGGGGCCGCCCGCGTAGAGCGGCTCGCACACGGCGTAGTAGCTGCCGTCGTCCTTCGCGAGCGCGAGCGCCAGAAACATGGGCGCACCGAGCAGCGTGCCGAGCAGGAACGGCGAGAGGGGGAAGGCGGCGCGCCGGCCCAGGAAGCGCGCTTCCGCGACCTGGTCGCGGCCGCCGGGGCGCACCCGATCGGCGAGCACGCCCACGAACTCGCCGCGCGCGAGGCACGCCTTGATCTCGAAGGCCGCCTGGGGCGAGTCGGGCGCGAGCGAAATCACGCGGATCCGATTCCCCTCGCCGAAGGAGTCAAACAGCGTCGCGAGCCGCTCCGCGTTGTCCTTGTACATCAGCACGTTCACGGTGAGCTCGTATTTGCGCGACATCACGCGCAGCATGTCGAAGCTGCCGAGGTGCGCGCCGAGCAGGATCGCCCCCTGCCTTCGCGCCGCGAGCTCCGCGAGCAGCGCGCCCCCCGACGGATCGAAGTCGAAGCGATGCGCGTCGCCCGCCCACAGACCCAGGCGGTCGTAGACGTTCGAGGCCATCGCGTGGAAGTGCCGGATCGTGGTCCACAGCGTCGGCGGGCGACCGAGCGCAGCGCGGCCCTCCGGCGTCGCCCACACCGCGGCGAGCCAGTCGCGCGAGGCGGCGCGCGTCACGCGATCCGAGAGCGGGAAGTAGAACGCGCACAGCCACGTCGCGATCGGGCGTGCCGCGAGGCCGAAGGTCCGGTAGATCCAGCGCGCCACGCGCACCGCGAAGGCGGTGCCGCGCTCGCGCTGTTCGTACCAGCTCTTCGGTCGCGGCTCGCCGATGCCCGTGATCAGCCGCGTGTAGGTGCGCGAGAGCGCGCGCGAGTCGTGCATGCCGCGGAAGTGCGAGAGGCCGTCCTCGGGATAGACGACGCGCACGTCGACGTTCACGATCGGCGCGCCCGCCCACTGGCAGCGCACCGCGAACTCGGGATCGAACTGCATGCGCCGGCCCAGCTCCGCGCTGCGGATCACGCGCAGCGCGAGCGGGAGCGGAACGCCGCGCATGCCGCACAGCGGGTCTGCAATCGCGAACGAGCGCGTCGCAGCCCACACCGACCAGCGCGAGAGCTGGCGACCGAGCAGGCGCGAGAGGGGCACGCTCCCGTCGAAGCGCGGGCGACCGAGCACGAGCGCGTCGGGCTGGCGCTCCATGGCCTCGAGCAGACGCGGTACTGCGCTCGCGTCGTGCTGGCCGTCCGCATCGAGCTGGATCACGTGGGTGAAGCCGCGGCTCGCCGCAGCCTCGTAGCCAGCGATCAGCGCGGCGCCCTTGCCGCGGTTCTCGGGCAGCCGGTGCACGCTCAGCCAGGGCAGCTCGGCGCTCGCGGCGGCGAGCTGCGCTTGCGTCTCGGCGCCGCTGCCGTCGTCCACCACGATGCACGGGGCGTGGAAGCGCTCGAGGTCTGCGAGCACGCGGCGCAGCGGCGCGCCGTGCTCGAAGCAGGGGATCAGGAAGCAGTACTTGACGCTCATGCGTGCGCCGGCGGCGCGAGCCGAACGCGGCCCGCCGCGAACACGCGCGCGCCCGCGCCGAGCTCGAAGCGCGCGAGGTCGCCGGACTCGGAGAGCTCGACGGCGAGGCGCAGCTCCTGTTCGGGCGCGAGCGCGTCGCGAAAGCGCAGTCCTTCGAAGGCAGCGGCCTGCGCCGCGGGCCCGGCCAGCACGCGCGCCGCGTCCATCACCCAGCCGAGCTGCACCACGGCCGCGACGAGCGGCGCGCCCGGGAAGTGTCCCTCGAGCGCCGCGAGATCGGCCGGCACGCGCAGGCTGCGCTCGAGCCGCCGCGCGCCGCGCTGCTCTGCGAGCACGATCGGCTCGCGCCGGCGCGGGGCCACCTGCGCTGGCTGCTTCGGCCGCTCGTCGCGCTCGCTCACCGGCCTCTACCTCGTCCCCGGGGCATTCGATGATGACAGCGGCGAGCGGTGCGGGCTACGCCTCGCGGCGCGTCATTCTCGCCGGCGAGCCGAGAGCGGCTGCCGAGCGGAGTCGAACGCCGGCCTCGGAACGCGCTGAACCCGGGCACGGGAGATCGCGCAGCCCTCGGCCTCCTAGCGACGCGCGGCGCCGTGGCTTAGAACAGCCCGATGCGGAAGTGGAGCCTGGTCGCGGTCGCGCTCGCGGCCCTCGCGCAGGGCGCACACGCGCAGGGTGCGTCGCTCACGCTGGAAGAGCTGCTCGCGCGCATGGCGAGCACGCGCGGCGTCGTGGCGGAATTCCACGAGCGCAAGCAGATCGCCCTCTTGGATCGGCCGCTCGAGTCGACGGGCACGATCTACTTCGCGCGGCCCGGCCGCTTCACGCGGGTGACGCGCACGCCGGCCGCCACTCGGCTCGCGCTCGACGGCGGGCACATGCGCTTCGAGGACGCCACCGGCACGAACGCGGTGGATCTCGCCGCGAATCCTGTGGCGCGCCAGTTCGCGGAGAACATGGTGGCGCTCTGGAGCGGCGACCGCGCGCGCCTCGAGAAGCTCTACCGGCTCGAGTTCGCGGCCGAGGGCGCGCGCTGGCGGCTCGCGCTCGTGCCGCGCGACGCGACGCTGGCGCGCTTCGTCGAGCGGCTCGTGCTGCAAGGCGACGGCGCCGAGATGCGCGAGCTCGAGCTCGTCGAGGCGGACGGCGACCGCACGCTCACCACCTTCACGCGCAGCGACGTCGACCACGCCTTCGGCGCGGACGAGGCGCGCAGCGTCTTCGGGGTCGAGGCCGCGCAGTGACCCGAGCGCTGCGGCTCTCGCTCTGGGCCGTCGTGCTCGCCGCGTTCGTTTGGTTCAGCTTCCGCAGCCTCTCGTTCGCTACCGACATCACCAACTTCCTGCCCGACGGCTCCGACTTCGAGCTGGCGCGCCTCTCGCGCGAGCTCGCGCACAGCGACCTCGCGCGCACGATGGTGCTGACCATCGGCGCCGAGGATCCGGCGCGCGCCATCGCCGCGGCCAAGCAGATGGCGGAGGATCTGCGCAGCCATCCCGAGGTCGCTTGGCTGCGCGGTGGACCGGACGAGGAGCTCCAGCGGCGCGTCTACGAGCTCTACTTCCCGCGCCGCTTCTACTTCCTGTCCGAGGAGCCCGAGCGCGCGCTCCCCGCGCGCCTCTCCGATGCCGGCCTACGCGCCGAGGCCGAGGCCACCCGGAACTTGCTCGCGCTCCCGATCTCGCCGCTCGTCGAGAGCACGCTGCCGGCGGACCCGCTGGGCGGCTTCCGCGCGATTCTCGAGCGGCTCCAGGGCGGCGAGCCGCCGCTCGCGACCGAGGACGGCGCCTTCGTCACGCGCGACGGGCGCTGGGCCGTGATCCTGCTCGCCACGCACCACTCCGCCTTCGACACCACCGCGCAGCGGCCACTGCTCGAAGCAGTCGCGTCGAGCTTCGCGGCGGCGCGCGCGAGGCACGGCGAGGATCTCGTGCTAGAGCAGGGCGGCGCGAACCGCTTCGCGCTCGACGCCGAGCAGCAGATCCGCGGCGACGCATCGCTGATCTCGACGCTCTCGACGGTCGGCGTGCTAGGGCTGTCGCTGCTGTTCTTCCGCTCGGCGCTCTCGCTCGGGATCGTCGTGATCCCGGCGCTCGCCGGCCTGGCGGTGGCGATGACGCTCGGGCTCGTGTTCCTGGGTCGCCTCGACGGGATGACGATCGCCTTCGGCGCGTCGCTGATCGGCGTCACCATCGACTACCCCACGCACCTCCTCATCCTGTGGAGTCTTTCCCACGAGCAGGAATCGCCCTGGCGCCTCGCGCGCCGGCTGGCGCTGCCGATCACGATGGCCGCGCTCACCACCATCGCGAGCTTCGCAGGCCTCGCCTTCACCTCCTCGCGCGGCTTTCGCGAGCTCGGTCTGTTCGCGGCGCTCGGCGTCTTCGCCGCGATGCTCGCCGCGCTCTTTCTGCTGCCCGACCTGCTGCCGCGCCGAGGCCGCATCTATCCGGTCTCCACGGGTCTCGCGGCGCGGCTCGGTCCCTTCATCCTCTCGCTCCGCGAGCGGCGCGGTGCGCTCGCCCTCGCGGCAGCGGCCTGCCTCGCGCTCGGCGCCGTCGCGCTGCCGCGGCTGATCTGGAACGACGACATGTCGCGCGTCGCGGCGCCCGACCCGCGCCTGTTCGCGGAAGACGCGCGCGTGCGCGAGCGCGTCTCCAACTTCGAGGGCGGACGCTTCGTGATCGCGCTTGGCGACGGCGAGGCGCAGGCGCTCGCGCAGAACGAGCGGGCGTACGCGCGCCTCGCGCGCCTGGTGGAGGCGGGCGAGCTGGGCGGCGTGCGCTCGCTGCATCCGCTGCTTTGGCCCGAGGATCTCCAGCGCCGAAACCTGGCTGCGCTGCGGGCCAGCCCGGATCTCGCCGCCCGGCTCGACGCCGCGTTCGCCGGCGCGGGCTTCCGCACGGGCGCCTTCGCCCCCTTCGCGCGAGACCTCGCCGCGCCGCCTCCGCCGCTCACCCTGGACGAGCTCGCGCGCTCGGAGCTGGCGCCGCTGGTCGACTCCTTCGTCGTGCACGTCGACGAGCGCGTCGGCGTCGTCACCTACCTGCGCGGCGTGCGCGACCCCGAGGCCGTGCGCGCGGCGCTCGCGGACTTGCCGGACGTGCACCTCTTCGAGCAGCGCCAGTTCGTGGACTCCGCGTTCGCGAGCTTCCGCACCGAGACGCTGCGCCTGATCGTGCTCGGCGTCTTCGCCGTCTTCGCGCTGCTGCTCGTGCGCTACTGCGACTGGCGGCGCGCCAGCGCCGCGGTGCTGCCCGCGCTGCTCGTGCCGGTGATCGTGCTGTCCGCGTTCTCGCTCGCCGGCGCCGAGGTGAACCTGCTCCACGCCGTGAGCCTCTTGATGGTGATGGGCATGGGCGTCGACTACGGGATCTTCATCATCGACTCGATCGAGGGCCGCGGCGACTTCGGCCCGACCCTCGTCTCGTGTCTCTTGTGCTGCCTCACCACCATCCTCGGCTTCGGCGCGCTCGCCATCTCGAGCCACCCGGCGCTGCGCGCGATCGGCATCACCGCGGGGGCCGGCGTAACGCTCGCGCTGATCCTCGCGCCGCTCTCCCTCTTGTTGCTTCGCGTCGAGCCCACGCCGAGCGGCGATGCCTAGGCGAGCCGCGCTGGCGCTTCCCCTCGCGCTCGCCTGCGCGTCCCTCCCGCCGCGCCTGCCCGCCTGCGGCGGGCCGCTGCGCTCGACGGAAGGGATCGCCGGCGACTTCACGCGCCACGAGCGCATCCGCGTCCAGGGCGAGCGCGTCGACGAATCCTTCGGCCTCGTCCTGCAGAAGACCGGCGATCGCCTCGTCGTGCTCGGCACCAATGCCTTCGGTGCCAAGGTCTTCGCGGTCACGCAGCGAGGCACCGACCTCGACGCCAAATCCTTCGTCGGCCGCGCTCTCTCCGTCCCGCCGGAGAACGTCCTGCGCGACCTCCACCGCGCCTACTTCCTGACCCCCGAGCAAGCCGCCGCCTCCGAGCGCACTGCCGATCCGCTCCCATCCGGTGGCACCCGCGTCGCGAGCAAACGTTGTGGCTACGAATCGCTCATCGTGCGCATCTCCGAGCTGCGCGAACAGCAGTAGACGACCCAGTCGGTCATCCCCGCACTCCCCAACAACCTCCGCCCCGCGCAGGTCCGAGCGACTGCGATCTGGGCCCGGATCGACGCGCCAGCGTCAGATCGCCAGTGAGCTTGGCAGCGCTCGATCGAACGGACGTCAGCTTGCACAGGAGCCCGATCGACCGGGCTCTCCACAGTGCGAATGGAAGCGTCGCCACGAGTTGCCGGGGAGGCGAAGCGGCCGCCGGGTCGGCCGGCCTTGACCCAGGAGGCCTTCTCATGGAAGGGCCCGGAGTCGCCGACCCCCGCCGCGCCGGCCGGCCCGCCGCAGCGCGCGGACCCACGAACGAGCGAACGACCAACAGAGTCGCCCGCAGCCTCAGCTCCGCGCCAGCTTCCCGGTCGCCGTCTCCGGCAACCTCTCCACGACCCGAAACTCCCGCGGAATCTTGTACGCCGCCAGCCGCGCCTTGCAGTGCGCGAGCAGCTCCCCCTTCGTCGGCGGCTTCTCCGGATCCGCCGCCTCGAGCTCCGCCACCGGAATCTCGCCCAAGTGCGCGTGCTCTCGACTCGACACGCGGCTGCGCTTCACCGCGGGATGCGCGTCGAGCACCGCCTCCACCTCCTCGGCGAAGAACTTCATGCCCGCCATGTTGATACGGCTCGCGCGGCGGCCGACCAGAAACAGGTCGCCGTCGGCGTCGAAGTATCCCTGATCGCCGGTGCGGAAGCCGTCGGGCTCCAGCACGGCGCACGCGGGCGTCCACGGATCGAGGTACGCGCCGAAGGAGCCGGGGCCGCGAACGCAGATCTCGCCGGTGCGCTCCGGCGAGGAGTCCGTCACCGGGCTGCCGTCTTCGCCGCGCAGCGTCACCTGGAACCCGGGAACCGGGCGTCCGAGCGCCGTCGGCTTGGCCGCGGCCGAGCTGAGGTTCACCAGCGGCAGGCCCATCTCGATGATTCCCAGCGCCTGCGCGACGGGGTGCCCGAAGCGCGCGCGGAAGGCTTCCGCGATCTCGCGGCGCAGCCCCTCGGCGGTGGAGATGGCGAGGCGCAGCGCCGGCAGCGCGAGGCCGGAAGCGTCGCCGGCCAGCAGGTTCACGTGATAGGGCGAGGCGTAGAGCACGCTCGCGCCCTCGCGCGCCGCGAGCTCGAGGATCGGTTTGGCTAGGGGGCCGCTGGGCAAGAGGATCGCGGCGCCGTAGCGCAGGTAGAGCAGGATCGAGACGACGAAGTGGTGCGCCATCGGCAGCAGCCACAGCACGCGGTCCGTCGGGCCGATCGCGAGCGCGCGGTTCGCGGTCTCGGTGCGCGCCAGGATCGCGTCGTGGCCGAGGATCACGCCTTTGCGCCGGCTCGTGGTGCCGGAGGTGAAGCGCAGGTAGGCGGGCGCGAGCGCGGCAAAATCCCGGTCGCCGTGCTGGTCGACCGCGCTCGGTGCGGGCCGCGCCTCGAAGGCGAAGCCGCCCGCCGTGTCGCGCACCAGCGCGTGGAGCGCGGTGCGCTCGCAGAGCTCGTCGAAGGCGGGGCCCGCCGTCTCCTCGGGGATCGGCACCATGCATCCGCCCGCGGCGAGGATGCCGAGGGCGAGCTCGACGAAGCCGCGGCCCTGCTTCGCGACCAGGCCGACGCGCCACGCGGGCGCGACGCCGTGGGCGCGCAGCTCCGCCGCGATCGCGTCGGCGCGCGCGACGAGCTCCGCGTAGCTCGTGCGCGCGGGCTCCGCGCCACCTGCCTGCGCGGCGATCAGCGCGGCGGCCTCCGGCGCGAGCGCGGCCCGCGCGCGAATCGCGTCGACGATCGTGCCGCTCATCCCGCGCGAGTGTGAGAGGCGACGCGCGCGGGCGCAATCGACGCGAGCGCGCAGCCCTCGTCGGCGGCGAGCGCCGCGGCGCGGCCGATCGCCTCGCCCGTCGCGAGCGCCGTACCGATCACGCGCAGCGCGCCGTGCGCCTCGTGAGTCGCGGAGAGACAGCGGCCCGCGAGCCCGAGGCGCGGGCGGTCGCGCGCGATCAGCGCGCCGAGCGGAATGCCGCTCGCGCCCGCGGGCCAGGCGTAGGTCGCGCGGCGGTGGTCGCGCCACAGCTCGACCGGCCAGGTCGAGAGCGCGACCTCGTCGTCGCGCCGCCGGCCACCCAGGACGTCCCCCTCGCTGACGATCTCGCGGCCGCGCGCGCGGCGCGTCTCGCGCACGCCGATGCGGCGCGCGTGCTCGGCGAGCACGCTCGCGGCGAAGCCCGGCCGCGCGTCGCGCAGGAACGCGGCGATCGCCTCGGACGCCGCCCGCGCGCGCGTGGTCTCCTCGACGACGCACGCCTCGTCGAGGGGATCCCAGTGCGCTGGACGCGGCAGGTTCAGCGTCGCGTACACGTCGGCGCCGCAGGCGCGCAGCAACACCGACTCGGCCCCGAGCGGGAGCCCGCCGTGGCGCGCGGCGCCAGCGATCGCAGCGCTGCACTGCACGCGCGCGAAGCCGGCGACCGCGCCCGGCTCCACGCCCGCGAGGCGAAAGATGTAGGACGAGCACTGGAGCTCGCCGGGCGCTGCGACCTCGAAAGCGGCGCCCGCCAGAGCGACGACCGCCGCGTCGCCGCTCGCGTCGACGACGACGCCCGCACGCACCTCTCGCAGTACCCCGCGCTCGCGGACGAGGAGCCGCGACTCCCCGAGTGGCCCTTTGGGGTCAGACCCCAAAGGGCCACTCGGAGCGGAGGGGAGCTCGGCGGCCTCGCACGCCGCGCCGAGGCGCAGCGCGAGCCCCGGCGCTTCGGCCTCGCAGCGCGCGCGCAAGAGCGCCGACCACGCCGCCGGGCGCATCGGCAGATACCACGCGCGCCCGGCGCGCTCGGGCGCGCCGCCGAGCGCGTCCGCGAGCTCGCGCGCGATACCGCCCTGCGCAAACACGGGCGCGCCGCCGCTCGCGAGTTCGTAGAGCCCGCACACGGTGTGCACGAATGCCTGGGCGACGTTTCCGCCGAGCCCGTCCTCGCGCTCGAGCAGCATGCAGCGCGCCCCTTGTCGCGCCGCTGCCAGCGCGGCCGCGACGCCCGCGCTTCCGCCGCCGACGACCGCGACGTCGACGCGCTCTGCGGAGTTCATCTCTCCGCTCCGACCGCGCGCCTCGCGCGGCTCGCGATCTCGTCACGTTGCGTCGAGGCCACCGTTCGACCTCCGCGCGGCGCTGCGCCGCTGGCCTCAGGCGCCGAGCAGGTCGGCGCGCAGCGCGCTCTCGAAGATCTCCTGCTCGCCCGGCCGGAAGACCCCCGCCTGGCGGACGTGGGTGAAGTTCAGCCGCCCGCGCCGCAGCGAGAAGATCGCGCCGCTGCCCGGCGAGGGCGGCACCGCCGGCGCGTGGAAGGCGTTCTCGATCGGAGCGCCCAGGAAGGTCTGCATGCCGGGCAGGAACTCGTCGGTGTAGGCGAAGAAGAACGAGCACAGCTCGCCGCGGAAATCGCGGCGGGACATCGCGGCGTAGATGCGGCGCGGCAGGAAGCGCACGAAGTCCATGGCAGCCGCCCCCGCCTCGACGTAGCCGTCCTTGATCGAGGCGACGCGCTGCTGCTTCAGCACCTCGAGCAGGCGCGCGAAGTCCTCCGCGTCTTCGGGCAGCACCTGGAACCACAGCATCGAGATGCGCGTGCCGAACAGCTCGCCCTGCCCGCCCTTCACGCGCAGGTTCACGGGTAGCGGCACCACCCAGCTGCCCGGATCGAGGCCGCGTGCGCGGGCTACGGCGTGGTGCGCGCGGATCGACGCGGCCAGATAGAAGAGCATCGGCGTGAGCACGCCGGCGAGCTTCTTCGCGCGCGCCACGATCGCCCCGGTTTCCTCGGGCGCGAAGGTGACCAACGCGTAGTCGAGGGCCTGGGGCGTGCGCGCCAGCGGGCCCGAGAGGGAGTGCGGCGCGCGGCGCGCGAACTCGCGCATGCGCGCAACCCACTTCTGGGCGAGGCGGCCGCGCGCGCCGGCCGCGGGCAGTGCGGCGGCGCGCGGCGGCGGCGACTCCTCGGGCAGCGCGCTCGCGGGCCGCTTGCCCGTCCCGACCTCGTCGAGCCAGCGCACGAAGCGCTCGCTGCCCGAGCCGTCGAACAGCATGTGCAGCCAGGTGAACGCGAGATCGGTGCCGATGCGCCCGCCGTCGCGCAGCACCGCGTCGCAGCGCAACAGCTCGCCGCGCGCGCCGTCGAGCTGCCCATTCAGCCGCGCGTGGAACAGCGCGGGCAGCGCGCCGGCGTCTCCGGGCGCCGCCTCGTGCACCTCGAAGCGCGGCAGCGGGGCGCGTTCCGCGAGGTCGTGGCGATAGACGGGCGGCAGCACTCCCCACGGCCGGCGGATCGGCGCGCGGAGCAGCGGCTGCGCCGCGGCCACGTCGGCGAGCAGGCGGCGAAACGCCTCGGGGTCGAAGCCAGGGCCGAGCCGCAGCACGAGCTGCGAGAGGTGGCTCGCGCCCGCCGTGCGGCGCACCTCCCAGTCGAAGGCGCGCAGGAAGCAGTCCGCGCCGGTGAGCGGGGTCGTCTGAGGGGCTGTGAAGAAATGCAGCATTTCGAGCGTTCTCGGGCTCGGAGGCCGCTGTTCGACTCCGCTCAGCTCCCGCAACCCCACGCGCGAAGTCGCGTGGGGTTGCCCCTCGCTGCGCGCCGCGAAGCGCGGCTTGCGCTCAGCGCGTGAGCTGGGCATGCACTTGCGCGGCGAGGCTCACCGAGCTCGTGAGCGCTTCCTCGGTCAGAAGGCTCGCGTCGATCCAGACGCCCGTGCTCTCCTCGATCGCGAGCATGAGCTGCGTCACCGCCAGCGAATCGAGGCCGGCTGCCACGAGGTCGGATTCGGGGGTGAAGTCTTCGCCGACCGCCAGGAGATCGTCGCGCAGGATCTCGTACACGCGCTGGGTGAGCGCCTCGTGGGTCCAGGACATCGAGCGATGTTTCTCTGCGGCCTCTCCCGTTGTCAAGCCGCGTTGATCGCGCGAATCGTGTCGTTTACGTTGCGCCTCCGATGCGAACGCCGGCCGTGCAGAGAGTCCTAATCGTTGGCGGCGGTCCGTCGGGCTCGGCTCTCGCGACCTGGCTGGCGCGCGCCGGCGTCTCCGTCGCGGTGTTCACGCGCGGCAAGCGCCCGCCGATCATCGTCGGCGAGTCGCTGGTGCCCGCGGTCGTGCCGTTCCTGCGCGACCTCGGCGTCGAGGACGAAGTCGCGCAGTACAGCCTCTACAAGCCTGGCGCGACCTTCGTGTTCCATCCCACCACCAAGCTCTCGTTCCGCTTCGCCGACTCGCGCGGCGCGAAGACGCCCTACTCCTACAACGTCCCGCGCGACCGCTTCGACGCCACGCTGCTCGCCGCGGCGCTGCGCGCGGGCGCGAAGCGGATCGAGCACGGCGTGCGCTTCGAGCGCGAGCCGGGCAACGACCGCGTGCGCGTCGACGCCCAGAGCGCCGCCTATGCGCGCGAGGCGCTGGGCGGCGATCCCGACTTCGTCGTCGACGCCTCGGGCCGCGCGCGCACGCTCGCGCGACTGCTCGATCTGCCGACTGTGGAGGGCCCACGCAAGGACACCGCGCTCCACGCGCACTGCGCGAACGTCGAGCTGGTGATGCCGGCGAACGTGCACTCCGATCGACTCGAGCGCGGCTGGAGCTGGCGCATCCCGCTGCCCGGGCGCGTCTCGGTCGGGCTGGTGGTGCCGAGCGAGCACATCGAGCGCTTCGGGCCGAACATCGAGGAGCAGTTCGACAACTTCCTGCGCCGAGACGACTGCGCGATGCAGTGGGGCTCGAAGGCCGAGCGCCTGACGCCGGTCGTGAAGTACTCGAACTACCAGCTGCGGGTCGTGCGCGCGTTCGGCGATGGCTGGGCGCTCGTCGGAGACGCTCTCGGCTTCGTCGACCCGGTGCTGTCGAGCGGCATGCTGATCGGCCTCGACGGTGCGAAGACGCTCGCGGGCGCGCTGGTTCGCGGCGGCGAGGCGGGCCTGCGCAAGTACCAGGCGCGCGCCATCCGCAACCTCGACGACTGGACGCGCATCGTCGACGCCTACTACAGCGGGCGACTGTTCACGCTGTTCCAGGTGGGTGAGTTCGTGCGCCACACGCTGCTCGGCCGCCTCACCGACTTCCACTTTCGCAAGCACATGCCGCGCGTGTTCACCGGCGAAGCCACCGACAGCCGCTACAGCATGGGCATGGTCGACTTCATGCTGAAGCACGGGCTCGCGGGCAACGACCCCGCGCAGTACGAAGTCCACTAGAGCGCGGCGTGAGCACGGACCCCGCCCGGCGCGCGGATCGCATCGACGGCCGCGCGGGGGGGCTGGCGGTCGCGAAGCGGCGCCGGCGCGAGGCGCGGCGCGAGCGCTACGACGCGATCGTCGTCGGCAGCGGCCTCGGCGGCCTCGCCTGCGCGGCGCTGCTCGCGCGCGCGGGCAAGCGCGTGCTGGTCGCCGAGCGTCACGACCGGCCGGGCGGCTGCGCCCACGCCTTCCGCCGCCACGACTACTGGTTCGACTCGGCCGTGCATCTGGTCGGCGGCTGCGCGCCAACCGCCACCAACGCCGGCGGCCTGCCCTATCAGCTCCTGCGCACGGTGGGCGCGGCCGACGCGCTCGAGTTCGAGGAGATCGACCCGATCTACACCGCCGCCTTCCCGGGGCTCGAGCTGCGGCCGCGCAGCGGCATCGAGGAGTTCGTGCGCTCCCACATCGAGGCGTTCCCCGCCGAGCGCAAAGGCTTGCACTCGCTCGTCGCCGAGTGTCTCGCGCTGCAAACCGAGGTGCGCTCGGCGGAGGAGTTCGCCGCGCCGCTCGAGGTGATGCGCCACCCGCGCCGCTTCCCCACGCTGCTGCGCTACCGCCGCGCCGCGCTGGCGCAGGTGATGGACGACCACCTCCGCGACCCGCGCGCGAAGGCCGCGTTCGCCGCCTTCTGGCCCTACCTCGGCCTGCCGCCGGGACGCGTCTCGTTCGTCTACTTCGCGACGATGCTGCTCTCGTACGTCGCCGAGGGCTCCTTCTACTGCCGCGGCAGCTTCCAGCGCGTGGCCGAGGCGCTGGCCGACGCCGTCGAGCAGGGCGGCGGCGAGGTGCTGCTGCGCGCGCCGGTCGCGCGCATCGTGCTCGAGGGCGGGCGCGCCGCGGGCGTGCGCCTCGCAAACGGACAGGAGCTGCGCGCGGGCGTGGTCGTGTCGAACGCGGATCTGCGCCAGACCGCGACCGAGCTGCTCGATCCCGAGTCGGTGCCGCCGGCGCTGCGCGAGCGCATCGGCCAGCTCGAGCCTTCGATCTCGGCGTTCGTCAGCTACCTGGCCACCACACTCGACCTGCGCGCGCTGGGCGCGACCCACGAAACCTTCGTCTACGCAGGCTTCGACCACGATGCGAGCTACGAGCGCACCCGCAGCGGAGCCGCGGACTGGTGGACGGCGACGGTGCCGACGCTGGCCGACCCGCGGCTCGCGCCGCCCGGCGTCCACCTCGTCGCGCTGACCACGCTCGCGCCGTGGGCGAGCCCTGCCGAGTGGCGCGCGCGCAAGCCCGCGTTCCTGGAGCGCTCGCTGGCGCTCGCGGAACGGCGCATGCCGGGGCTGCGCGCGTCGCTCCTGTTCGCGGAGGGCGGCACGCCGAGCACGCTGCTGGACTACACCGCGAACTCCGACGGCGCGATCTACGGCTGGGCGCTGTCGCCCGAGCAGGTCGGCCGCGGCCGGCCTGCGAACGCGACGGGCATTCCGGGCCTCTGGCTCGCCGGCCACTGGGCGCAGCCGGGAGGCGGTGTCTACGGCGTGCTGTCGAGCGGCGTGAACGCCGCCCGCTCGATCCTCGGCCCCGAGCACGCACAGCTGTTCGCACGCTTCCGAAGAGGATGAGGCGACTCTCGAATCCGGCCTTCAGCCCGATTCGAGTCGTTCCCAGATCCAGGTCGCGCGCCCGTCTGCGATGCGGAGCGCGCGCTCCCCGGAGAGCCACCAGCGCAGAAACGCGAGCGGCTGCGGCAGCGTCTCGTCGGATGCGCCGCCCGTCGCCGTCGGAGGCACGCGCGAGAAGCCGACGCGCGGGCCGTCGCCCCCGGCGCGCAGCAGCAGCGCCAGCGCGTGCGGACCTCGTCCCTTCTCGGCGACTCCGGCGAGCGCGCTCGGCAGCGCCTCGTCTCCCGCCACGAGCAGCACCGGGCGAGTGCGATCGCGCCCTGCGATCAGCGCCGCCTCGATCCAGCCGTGCGCGAACGTGCTCGCCCCGGCGGCGAGCGCTGTGCCGGGTGCGCGGTTCTGCGCCCAGATCGAGAACACGCCGAGCGCGGTGTTGTGGACGGCATGGGAAAACGTCGTCGGCGAGGGCGACCGTCCCGCGGCGAGCGTCTCCAGGTTCTCGACGACCGCGGCGAGCGGGCCAAGACGGCTCGCGAACACGGCTGGCACCGTGCCGCGCAGCGCGGGCTCGCAGCATTCGGCCGCCACATGGAGCAGCGCTCGCACGTGCGCGTCGCAGCGGCGGCGCAGCAGCGCCGGAATCTCGGCGCCGCTCGGCGCCGCCGGCTCGGCTGCGAGCTGGGGGTGCTCGGCCCAGGCCCGCCAAGCGGCGGTCCCCTCGACGCCCGGGAGCCACGCGGCGAAGCGCTCCAGGGTGAGGTCGATCACGGCGCGGCCCCGATCACGAGCGCCGCGTTGCTCCCGCCGAAACCGAACGAGGTCGACATCACGACGGGGCGGGGGCTCGCCGCGCGCTCGCCCGGCGCAACGAGGCGGACCCTCGGCAGCGCAGGGTCGTACTCGCCGTCATAGCGATGCGGCGGAAGCAGGGGCGCTGCGCCCGCGGCGCCGCCTGCGACGAGCCAGCAGAACGCCGCCTCCACCGCGCCGGCCGCGGCCAGCGTGTGGCCCACGAGCGGCTTCGTGGAGCTGCACGGCGTCTGGCTGCCGAACACCCGCGAGACGGCGCGCGCCTCCATCGCATCGTTCGCGGGCGTACCCGTGCCATGCAGGTTGACGTACTCGATCGCGTCGGGGCCGACGCCGGCGTCCGCGAGCGCGCCGCGCATCGCGCCTTCCGCGCCGCCGCCCTCGGGATCGGGCGCCGACATGTGGTGCGCGTCCTGCCCTTCGCCGCTGCCCAGCAGGCAGACGCCGTCCGTCTCGCGCGTCACGAGGAAGAGCGCGGCGCCCTCGCCGAGCGTCATGCCCTCGCGGTTGCGGCTCAGCGGGACCGTGCGATCCCGCGCGAGCGCCTGGAGCGCGTAGAAGCCGCCCGCGGTCGTGCGGCACAGGCTGTCCGAGCCGCCGGCGAGAACCGCGTCGCACATGCCGGCCAGCAGGAGCTCGCGCGCCGCCGCGATCGCCTTGGCTCCAGAGGAGCACGCCGTGGAGATCCCCCAGGCGGGGCCGCCGAGCCCGTACGCCTCCGCCAGCCACTCCGCCGGCCGGCCCACCTCGAGATCGCACAGCGCGAAGCCCTCGGGCAGCGCGCCAGTCTGCGCGCGCTCGCGAAAGGCCTGCTCGGCCTCGAGGTAGCCGAAGGTGCTGGTGCCGATGACGACGGCGATGCGGCCGGCGCCGAAGCGCTCCCGCGCGGCGGTGATCTCCGACGCGATCTGGAGCGCCGCGGCCTCCAGCAGGCGGCTCGTGCGGGGGAGCTGCGCGCTGCGCGCGGAGAGCGCCGCATCCGCGATGCTGCCGAAGCGAAAGCGCTTGCCCGGCACGAGATCGTCGCGGAAGTCCAGGCGGCTCGTGTCGCCGCTCGCGAGGCCGGCCGCATTGGCCTCGGCGCCTTCGCCGAGGGCCGTCACCAGACCCAGCGCGCGCAGGGCACAGGGCGCGCGGCGACTCATGCGCGTGCGCGCGCAGCGGCGAGCTGCGCGCGCAGGATCTTGCCCGTAGGCGAGCGAGGTGGTTCTTCGCACAGCTCGATGCGGCGGGGAATCATGTGCGGCGGCAGGCGCTCGCGCAGGAAGCTGCGGAGCTTCTCGGGTTCCGGGCGCACGCTCGGCTCGGGCACGACGATGGCGAGCAGGCGCGTCACGGTCTCGCGCGCCGCCTCGGGCATGACGATCGCCTCGCGCACGTCGGGATGGAGGCCGAGCACGCGCTCCACCTCGGTCGGATTCACCTTCTTGCCGCCGACGTCGATCGAGAGCGCGCTGCGCCCGGTGATGCGGAGCCGTCCCTCTGCGTCCACTGAGCCGAGATCGCCCGTCAGGAAGAAGCCGTCTTGCAGCGGGCTCGCTTCGCGCAAGTAGCCGTCCATCAGCGTGGAGCCGGCGACCGCGATTCGACCCGTCACACCTCGCGGCAGCTCGGCGTCGCCTTCGGACGCGAGGATGCGGAAGCGCGCGTCGCCGACCGGGGTGCCCACACGGGTGGGGTCGAAGTCCGCCGCGTGCGGATCGTTGTAGGCGGCAGCGCCGAACTCGGTCGCGCCGTAGAACTGGCCGATGGAGATGCCCGAGACGGCGCGAAAGCGCTCGAAGACGCGCAGCGGCAGTGGGCTCCCCGCCGAGAGCACGAGGCGCAGGGACGGCGCCGCGAGCGAGTCGCCGCGCGAGAGCGCGTCCAGCATCACGGGCACGCCCGGGAAGACGGTCGCGCCGTCCTCGCGCAGCGAGCGCCGCAGCGCGCCGAGCTGAAAGCTCCCGTGCAGCTGCGCGCACGCGCCGGCGGCGAGCGTCGAGAGCAGGAGGTCGAGGCCGTACGAGTGGCAGAGCGGGATCGCGAGCGAGACGCGATCCGCACGCCGCAGGCCGAAGGCGCGCGACGCGGCGCGGGCGAGGGCGATCAGCGCACGCTCGGAACGCTGCACGAGCTTCGCGGCGCCCGTTGTGCCCGAGGTGGGGAGCAACACGGAGCCGGGGGCCCGCGCGGAGAAGGCGGGCCCCGCCTCGGCGGCGAGCGCGGCCTCGCTCGCGACGGGCAGCGCGAGACCGGCGCGCGGGTCGCTCTCGCGCAGGATCGCGAGGCGCGCGCCCGCAGCGCGGGCGGAGCTCGCGATCGCAGGCTCGGGGAAGTCGGCGGGCAGGAGCAGCGCCTTCGCGCCGGCCGCGAGCACGCCCAGCAGGGAGGAGACCAGATCGATCCCGTTCGGGGCAGACAGCAACACCACGTCCGCGCCGCGGGCGTGCACCGCGCGCGCGACGCGCTGTGAGCGCTCGCGCAGTTCGTCGTACCGGATTGCATCCAGGACGCCGCGCGCGCCGATCGCCTGCAGCGCCAGCGCGCCCGGCGCGACGCCTTCGTGCTCCAGCAAACTCGGCGCGAGCCGCTCGCCCCACATCGTCGAACGCTCCCTCTCGCGCCCTCGGCGGGATTCTTACCGCCGCCGAGTGCTCGCGCTGCGGGGTGGATCGGAGGAAGTTGCGCGCGTGCGTGATAGCCTGCTTCGTCCGCTTGGAGACACGGGCGACGCGCGATGGCCCACGGCTTGAGCTCACCCTCCGATCCGATCCGCTCCGCCCCGCCGCACCCGAGCGCCGTCGACTCGCCGGGCGCGCAGCGGCGCGGCACGTCGGCGCTCTCGCGAGTGGCGCACCGGGTCGCCAGCGCCGTGCTGTTCGCGGTGTTCGGCCTGCTCTCGGTCGGTCTGTTCGGCGTCGTGCTGCCGATCCGGCGCGCCTTCTCGCGCGGCCATCCACATCGAGACCTGCTCGCTCAGCGCACCGTGCAGGCCGCCCTGCGCTTCTACCTGCGCGTCGGGAAGTGGCTGCGCGTGTTCGTGGTCGAGACGCGCGACATCGCGCGGCTACAGCAGGGGCCGGCGCTCGTGGTGGCGAACCACCCGACGCTGCTCGACGTGGTCATGCTGCTCGCGCACATGCCCCAAGCCGACTGCGTCGCGAAGCGCGCCGCGTGGAGCAACCCATTCCTGCGCGCGGTCGTCTCGGCGGCCGCCTACATCCCGAACGACGACGGCGAAGACCTGATCGCGCGCTGCTGCGAACGCGTCGCCGCCGGGCGGATCGTGGTTCTCTTCCCCGAGGGAACGCGCTCGCCGGCCGTAGGCCTCCACCCCTTCCGGCGCGGCGCGGCGCACATCGCGCTGCGCTCGGGTTGTCCGGTCGTACCCGTGCTAATCCGCTGCGATCCGCCGGCGCTGAAAAAAGACCGGCCGTGGTACGCCCTGCCGGACGAGCTGATGCGGTTCCGGCTCGAGGTCGATCCGCCGATGACTTTCGGCGCCGACCCCGCAGACCACTCGCGAGGTCTCGCGGCTCGGCGCGTGACCGCGAGGCTTCGCGATCACTTCGAGAGGAGGCTGGCCGATGAGCGCGCACCCTGAGCTGGAGGAAGAGCTGAAGAAGCTGATCATCGAGGCGCTCCTGCTCGAGGACGTCTCACCGGAGAAGATCGGCACGAACGACCCGCTGTTCGGCGAGGGGCTCGGGCTGGACTCCATCGACGCGCTCGAGATCGCCCTCGCGCTCGAGCAGAAGTACGGCATCACCATCGACGAGGATGCCGAGGACAATCAGGTGCGCTTCGCGTCGGTGGCGAGCCTCGCGGACTTCGTCGCAGGCCAGCTCGGCCGCTCGTCGTGAAGAGCCGGGAGGAAGTCGCGGACTGGGTGGCCGACCTTTTGATGCGCCAGTTCGAAGTGCCCGCGAACGAGATCCACCTCGACGCGCACCTGTTCGAGGACCTCGACCTCGACAGCATCGACGCGATCGACTTCATGGTGACGCTCGAAGAAGCCGGCGGGCTGCGCGTCGAGGAGGAGGAGCTTCGCGCGCTGCGCCATTTTCGCGATCTGGTGGAGCTCGTGTACGGGAAGCTCGGAGCGCGATGAAGCGGCTCGCGCTGCTGCTGCTCCCCGCATACCCGCTGCTGGTCTGGTTCGCGCTCACTCACTGGTCGGCGCGCGCGGTGGCACTGCTCGCGCTCGGGATCCTCGCGTTGCGCTTCGCGGCGACGCGCGAGGCCCTTCTGGCGGCGGCTGAGGCGCGCGCGCCGCTCGCGGCGGCCGCTCTGCTGTGCGTCGCAGCGGCGCTGCTCGACTGGCGGCCGCTGCTGCTCGCGGTGCCCGTCGTGATGAGCGCGTTCGTGGCCTACGTGTTCGGCAGGAGCCTCGCGACGGTCCCACTCGTGGAGCGCTTCGCCGCGCTCGAGCACCCCGACCTGATGGGCGAGCTCGCTGGCTACTGCCGGCGCGTGACGCAGCTCTGGTTCGGTTTCCTGCTCGCGAACTCCGCGCTCTGCCTCGCCCTCGCGCTGTTCGCTCCGCTCGAGGTCTGGGCGCTCTACACCGGCTTCGGTTGTTATGTGCTGATGGGCGTGCTGTTCGCGGCCGAGTGGCTGGTGCGTCAGGGACGACTGCGCGCGGCGCGCCTCGCGGTGCACGGGCGCGCGGAGAGCGCGCTTGAGGCGCGCTGAACAGGGCTCCAGCGCGGCGTGGCACGCGACGCCCGAGCGCGGCTCGCAGCTCGGCATGGAGATCACGACTTGGCTTTATCGCCATGGCGCGAAGCCGGCCGCGCGCGCGCTGCTCTGGGCAATCGCCGGTTACTTCTTCGCCACCGGGCGCACGGCGCGGCGCGCCTCGCTCGACTACCTGCGCCGCGCCCACGCGGCCGGCGCGCTGCCGCGGCCGCCGCGCCTGTGGCACGCCTACCAGCACGAGCTGGAGTTCGCGCGCTCGATCCTCGACCGCGCCGGCTTTTGGCTGGACGACCCCGGCGCGTTCCAGGTCGAGCTGCACGGAAACGAGCACCTGGTCGCCGCCCGCGCGCTGCGCCGTGGCCTGCTCGTGCTCGGCACGCACCTCGGCAGCTTCGACGCCATGCGCCTGTGCGCGCTCGACCACGCGCCGCTGCGCGTGAACGTCCTCATGTACACGGCGCACGCCGCGCGCATCAATCGCGTGCTCCGCAGCGGCGCGCCGATCGACGATGCGCGCGTGCGGCTGATCCCGATCTCGCCCGGCTCGCTCTCCCACGTGATCGCCGCGCGCGAATGCATACGGCGGGGCGAGGTGGTCGCCCTGCTCGCGGACCGCATGCCGCCGGGCGACGCGGCGGACCGGGGCGTCGCCGTGCGCTTCCTCGGCGACGAGGCGGTCCTGCCCGAGGGCCCGTTCCGCCTCGCCGCCGCGCTCGCCTGCCCGGTGGTCTTCATGGTCGGGCTGCGCACTGGGCGGGACCGCTACGCCGTGCACGTCGAGCCGCTGGCAGAGCGCATCGTGCTGCCGCGCGGCGACCGCTCGGGCGCGGTCGCGCGCCACGCCCAGGACTACGCGTCGGCGCTCGAGCGGTACTGCCTGCGGGCGCCGCTGCAGTGGTTCAACTTCTTCGACTTCTGGGCGCGTCGCCCCGGCGCCTGAGGGCCGCCCGCTCGGCGCTTGGCTGCGCGGGGCGGCGCTGGCAAGATGCACTGCCCTCGCCCTCAGATCCGGATCGCAGCGCGAGGCGCGGGCGCGGAGGGCGCGTGGCGGGCAAGCGACGGGTTCTGGTCACCGGCGGCAGCCGCGGAATCGGCCGCGCCGTCGCGCTGCGCCTCGCGCGCGACGGCTTTCGCGTGACGGTCAACTACCGCGAGCGCAAGGACGCGGCCGAGCAGGTCGTGCTCGCCGTGCGCGCGGCTGGCGGCGAGGCCGACGCCCTCGGCTTCGACGTCGCGGACCGCGACGCCAGCACCGCCGCGCTGGAGCAAGACCTGGCCGCGCACGGCGCCTATTGGGGCGTCGTCGCGAACGCCGGCGTACACGCCGACGCCGCCTTCCCCGCGATGAAGGCCGCCGACTGGGACCGCGTGATCCGCACCAACCTCGACGCGTTCCAGCACGTCGTGCAGCCCCTCGTGATGCCGATGATCCGGCTGCGCGACGGCGGGCGCATCGTCACGATGGCGTCGATCTCGGCCACGCTCGGCAACCGCGGTCAGGTGAACTACAGCGCGGCGAAGGCGGGCCTGATCGGCGCGACCAAGGCGCTCGCGCAGGAGCTCGCGAAACGCGACATCACCGTGAACGCGGTCGCGCCGGGCTGGATCGACACCGAGATGCTCGGCGACGCACCGCGCGAGGAGCTCGCGAAGCTGGTGCCGATGCGCCGCGTCGGCACGCCCGACGAGGTGGCCGGCGTGGTCTCGTTCCTGTTCTCGCCGGACGCGAGCTATGTCACCAGCCAGGTGATCGCCGTGAACGGAGGGCTGGGCGGATGAAGCGCGTGGTCGTCACCGGCATGGCCGGCGTGTGCCCCCTCGGCAGCGACTGGAAGACGGTCGGGGAGGGTCTGCGCAGCGGGCGCTCCGCGGTCGCGCGCTGCGAAGCGCTGGGCGAGATCGAAGGCATGCGCACGCGGCTCGCGGCGCTGGTGAGCGACTTCGTCGTGCCCGAGAGCTGGCCGCGCAAGAAGACGCGCAGCATGGGGCGCGTCTCGCTGTTCGCAACGCGCACCGCCGAGCTCGCGCTCGAGGCCGCGGGTCTGCAGGGCCACCCGGCGCTCACCGACGGCTCGTGCGGCATCTCCTACGGCTCCACCGCCGGCAGCCAGCCTCCGCTCGAGACCTACGCGAAGAACATCTACGCGAACCGCACGCTGCAGGGCGTGAAGGCCACCGATTACATCCAGCTGATGAGCCACACGGTGGCCGCGAACCTCGCGCAGTTCTTCGGCGTGCGCGGGCGCATCATCCCGACGTGCAGCGCCTGCACCAGCGGCAGCCAGGGCGTGGGCTACGGCTTCGAGGCGATCCGCTTCGGCAAGCAGAAGGTGATGATCACGGGCGGCGCCGAGGAGTTCCACGAGATCGATGCGGCAGTGTTCGACATCATGTTCGCCACCTCGCTGCGCAACGACTCGCCGACCACCACGCCCCGGCCCTTCGACACGGATCGCGACGGCCTCGTGGTGGGCGAGGGCGCGGCGACGCTCGTGCTCGAGGAGCTGGAGCACGCCCAGGCGCGCGGCGCGCCGATCCTCGCGGAGATGCTCGCTTTCGGCACCAACTGCGACGGCAAGCACGTGACCCAGCCCGACCAGGAGGGCATGCGCGGCGCGCTCGCGCTGGCGCTGGCGGACGCGGGGCTCGCGCCGGAAGCGATCGACTACGTGAACGCCCACGGCACTGCGACCGAGCAGGGCGACATCGCCGAGACCCAGGCGACGAGCTCGCTGTTCGGCCCGCGCATGCCGGTCAGCTCGCTGAAGAGCTTCATCGGCCACACGCTCGGCGCCTGCGGCGCGATCGAGGCGTGGGCCACGCTCGAGATGCTGCGCGAGGGCTGGTTCGCGCCGACGCTGAATCTCGACCACGTCGACCCGCGCTGCGGCGAGCTCGATTACATCCGCGGCGGCCCGCGCGTGCTCGAGGCGCGCACCGTGATGAGCAACAACTTCGCCTTCGGCGGCGTGAACACCTCGCTGATCTTCCGGCGCTGGGAGGGAGAGTGAGCGGTCCGCGCCCGACGGACCGTGGCGGGGCCACTCGCGAGCGGCGGAAGCGCCGCGTGATGCGGGCGAGGGTCCTGGCGCTTTGGTGCACGTCGCTGGTGCTCGGAGCCGGCTGCCAGACGGAGCGGATCCGTGCCGTCTCCTCGGTCGTTCCTGCAGGATTGTCGATCGCGCAGGTCGAAGCCGCGATCGAGGCGGGCGCTGCCCGGCGGGAATGGATCATCACCGAAGCTGCGCCAGGAACACGGGTCGCTCGCATCTACGTGCGCGGGAAGCACATGGCCGAGGTGGGAATCCGGTACGACCTGCGACGCTATCGAATCGAGTACCGCAACAGCGAGAATCTCGACGCACGCGGCGACCGAGTTCACCAAAACTATTTCCGATGGGTCGCCAATCTCGATCGTGCGATTCGGATCGAGTTGCTGCGCGCGGCCTCACCCGTTCAGGCGCCCAGTAGCCCCGACGACTGAACGCGCCGGAGGGACCTGTCGTGTCCGACCCGCAGATCAAGTCGCTCGGTCTCGCGCCGGAGCTGCACGCCTACCTGGTCGCGCACGGCACGCCGCCCGACGCGGTGCAGCGCGAGCTGATCGCGGAGACCGCGAAGCTGGGGCCGATCGCGGTGATGCAGGTCGCGCCCGAGCAGGGCGCGTTCCTCACGCTGATCGCGCGGCTGATCGGGGCGCGCGAGGCGGTCGAGGTGGGCACGTTCACCGGCTACTCGTCGCTCGCGATCGCACGCGGCCTCGCGCCCGGCGGACGCCTCTTGTGCTGCGACGTCTCCGCCGAGTGGACGGCGATCGCGCAGCGCGCCTGGGAGAAGGCGGGGGTCGCAGATCGCATCGCGCTGCGCATCGCGCCCGCGCTGGAGACGCTGCGCGCGCTGCCCGAGGCGCCGCGCTTCGATCTCGCGTTCATCGACGCCGACAAGGCGAACTACGCCCACTACTACGAAGAGATCCTGAAGCGCACGCGCGCGGGCGGCCTGATCCTCGTCGACAACGTGCTCTGGAGCGGCGCGGTGATCGACCCTGCGGTGCAGGACGAGAACACGCGCGCGATCCGCGCCTTCAACGATGCGGTCGCTGCCGACCCGCGCGTCGACTGCGTGATGACGCAGATCTCCGACGGGCTCACCCTGCTGCGCAAGCGCTGAGCGGGGGCCGCGAGCCCGGCTCGCGTGCCGGCATCAAGCCTTGAGCAGCAGGGCAACCAACTCGGCCTGCCGGTGGACGCCCGCCTTCGCGAAGGCCTGCTTCAGATGGCAGCGCACCGTCTCGATCGAGATGCCGAGCTCGGCCGCGATCTTCGCGGCGTTGCGCCCGGCGCACAGCAGCTCGGCGACGCGTGCCTCCGTCGGAGTGAAGCCGAAGCGCGCCACGGCCGGCTGGCCTTCGCGGCGGCTGATGAGCAGCAGGGCGTGGCCGGGCGAGACGGGCAAGACGCGCAGGTCGAAGGCCGCCGCGTTCGGGAGGCTCAGCTCGAAGTCGCGAGACCGCGCCTCGCCCCGCGCCACCGCGCAGAGGCCCTCGCGAATCTCGCGCAGGAAGGTGCCAGTGCCGTTCGCCAGGTTCTCTGCGAGGGAGCGCGGACCATGGCCTTCGGCGATCAGCTCGCGGGCGGCCCGATTCGATGCGACCACTTCGCAGTCCGCGTTCAGGACGAGCTGCGGCTGCGGATGCGCCTCGAAGCAGGCGGCGGCGAGCGGATCGGCGTCCGGCGTGGGCTCGGTCAGGGCGCGGCGCGAGACCGTGCGGATGGGCCACTCGCGCAGGACCGGGGGCGAGCGGAGCGCGGCAGGGCGGAGCGAAGCGGGCTGGGCCATGCAAGCGAGATTGCGCCGGTGACCGCGGGACGGGCTGTGAAACGTTTCACAGCGCGCGCAAGTTCGCGGGCGCGCGACGGACGGGTCAGGGCGCGCTGCCCGCGCTCAGCCAGCGCGCGGCGACCCGCGCGACGTGTTCGCCGTGGGCGTGCGCGGCGCCGAGATGCGCCGCCGTCGGCCCGCTCTCGCCGCCGCGCGGGTTCGTCCACGCCAGCGGACCCCAGTGACAGCCTGCTTCCAGGTAGTGCGGCAGCCGGTTGTGCATCGGCACCAGCAGCATGCCGTGCTCTGCGAGATTCGCGATCAGCGAGATCAAGGCGAGCTCGCCGCCGCCGCGGCCGCCATTGCCCGCGCTCGCGAAGGCGGCTCCGACCTTTCCGATCAGTGCGCCCGTGAGCCAAAGCGGCGCGAGCCGCTCCATGAACGCGCGCATCGCCGACTCGACGCCCGCCATGTGCACGCCGCTGCCCAGCACGAGCGCGTCGGCCGCGATCGCCTGCGCCGGCGTCGCGTCTTCCGCGCGCGCGAGCTCTACCTCCGCGCCCGCTCCGCGCGCGCCCTCCGCGAACGCCTCGCCGAGCCGCCACGTGCGGCCCGTCTGCGAGGCGACGACGACGAGGATGCGCATGCGCGCACGCTATCGCGGGGCGTCCGCGCCGGAAGCTCGTGGCGTGAGCAAATCGCGCCTGACCCCAATGGCTCAGCCGAGCGCCGCGAGCGCGGCGGCGAAGTCCGGCGCATCCGGGCTCGCGGCCTCGACGTCGCGGTAGGCGACGAACGCGGCGTGCAGGAGATGGCGCTTCGCGTGCGGCGAGGGTGGCGCGCCGTAGGCGGTGTCACCGAGCACCGGGTGGCCGAGGTGGGCGAAGCTGGTGCGGATCTGGTGCAGGAATCCCGTCGCCGGGCGCGCCTCGACCAGCGTCGCGCCGCGGAGCCGAGCCAGCGCGCGCCAGGCCATGCGCGTGCGGCGCGAGCGCGGGTCGCTCGCGTCGACCACTCGCACCCGCGCCGGCCGGTGCTGCGCAACCGCCAGGTGGAGCGCGATCTCGCCGCCGCCTTCGAGCCGCCCCTGGACGAGCGCGCGGTACACCTTCTCGACGCGGTGCCCACGGAAGCCCGCGCGCAGCTGTTCCCAGCGGCCGGCCTCCGTGGCGAAGAGCAGCGCGCCCGAGGTGTCCACGTCGAGCCGGTGCACGACGCCGCTGCGCAGGCCGGCCTCGCCTACGCCTCCGATTTCCGGGAAGTGGCCGATCACGAAGTTCAGCGCAGTTCCGGTCTCCGCCGGGTCGAGCGGATGCACGGGCATGCCGGCGGGCTTGTCGACCGCCAGCCAGCCGGGGCCGCGGGCGAGGATGCGCAGCGCGAGCTCCGGTTGCGGGATCGGCTCCTCGTGCGTGCGCGGCGCAAAGCGCTGGACGGCCAGCGTCTGGCCGGCTGCGAGCGGCTCGCCCTTGGCGCCGAGACCGGCCGGCCGCCCGTCCAGCGCAACCGCGCCGCGCCCCAGCAGCCGCCGCGCCTCGGCCCGCGAGACGCGCAGCTGGTCCGCGAGGAAGGCGTCGAGGCGCATGCCCGCGCGCTCGCTGGAGACGACCAGGGTGCGCGGGGCGGACATGACGCCGCAGCTTAGGGATCGCCCGGATTTCCTCGGGGACGCGCCTGCTCGGGCTGCTGGCACCCCTCGCACCCCGCCCGATACCCTGCCTCGCTTCCCGCACGCCGAGGCCCCGATGCCGAGCCCCGCCCGCACCCGCATCCAGGTGATGGACACGACGCTGCGCGACGGGGAGCAGACGCCGGAGATCTCCTACACGCCGGCCGAGAAGCTCCAGCTCGCGCAGATGCTGCTGGAGGACGTCGCCGTCGACCGCATCGAGATCGCCGGCACGCGCGTCTCCGAGGGCGAGCGCGAGGCCGCGCGCCAGATCTGCGCGTGGGCGAAGAAGAAGGATCTGCTCCCGCGCGTCGAGATGCTCGGCTACGTGGACGGCACGCAGTCGATCGACTGGCTCGAGAGCACGGGCGGCCGCGTGCTGAACCTGCTCACGAAGGGCTCCGAGCGGCACTGCCTGCGCCAGCTGCGCATGCCGCCGGAGCAGCACCGCAAGCGCGTCGCCGACGTGCTCGCCTACGCCCGCAAGCGCAAGGTGAAGGTGAACGTCTATCTCGAGGACTGGTCTCAGGGCGTGAAGGACTCGCCCGACTACGTCTTCGCGATGATGCGCACGCTCACCGAGAACCCGGTCGAGCGCGTCTACCTGGCCGACACGCTCGGCATCCAGTCACCGAAGGACACCGCACGCTTCGTCGACCTGATGGTCGCGAGCTGGCCGGACGTGCACTTCGAGTTCCACTGCCACAACGACTATGGCCTCGCGACCGCGAACTGCCTCGCCGCAGTCGAGTCGGGGGCGCGCGGCGTGCACACCAGCGTGAACGGGCTCGGCGAGCGCGCCGGCAACACGCGGCTCGCCGAGGTCGTCGCCGCGCTCCACGACCACGGTCCGTGGCGCACGGGCGTGAACGAAAAGAAGTTGGTCGCCGTCTCACGGCTCGTGGAGATCGCGACGGGCAAGGAGGTCTCGGCGAACGCGCCGATCGTGGGCGCCGACGTGTTCACCCAGACCGCCGGCATCCACGCCGACGGCGACGCGAAGGGCGACCTCTACGAGACGCGCCTCGCGCCCGCGCGCTTCGGCCGGCAGCGCCGCTACGCGCTGGGCAAGCTGTCGGGCAAGGCTTCGCTCGACCAGAACCTGGCGAAGCTGGGCATCGAGCTCGCGCCGGAGGCGCGCGACCAGGTGCTCGCGCGCGTGGTCGAGCTCGGCGACAAGAAGCACACGGTCATGCCCGAGGACCTGCGCTTCATCATCGCCGACGTGCTCAAGACGCCGCGCGAGCAGCTGATGCGCGTCGAGAGCTACGAGGTGACGGTCGGCAGCGGCGCGACGCCGACGGCGCACCTCACGCTCACTTACGGCAAGCAGCGCGCCAGCGCGAGCGCGACCGGCGACGGCGGCTACGACGCCTTCATGAAGGCCCTCGCGAAGGCCGCGAAGAAGTTCGGGCTCCAGCTGCCGGAGCTGCACGACTTCCGCGTGCGCATCCCTCCCGGCGGCCGCACCAGCGCGCTGGTCGAGACGATCATCGCCTGGCGCGGCGAGGCCGGCGCTGAGAACTGGTCGACGATGGGCGTGGACTCGGACCAGCTCGCCGCCGCCGTGATCGCGACCGAGAAGATGCTCAACCAGCTCGTCGCGGAGCGCGGGGCTCGTTCGTGAGCGCGTGCGGCGAGCGAGTCGGCGCGCGACCGGAACCCGGCGGCCCTGGACGGGGTTGCACAGCGGCTGCAGCCGGTGGCGCTGCGCGCCGCGGCTGATCCGCGGGGCGTGATGCGGCGTGGGCTGCGCTCGTTCGCCTCGCGCGCGAAGGGTCCGATGATTCTGCTCGCGCTGCTCGCAGCGAGCGCGTTCCCCGCGAGCGCAGCGCACGCGAAGAACGAAGAGCCCGACCCGCGCTACCAGCCGACGCAGTCGCTGCTCGAGATCAACGCCGTGCTGCGGCGGCACGTCCCCGACGACACCTATCGCTTCCCGCCCGCGCGCGACTTCACCGGGCGGAACGTCTACCGCTCGTCGCTGCTGCGGCTCGAGAACCTCGAGCGGGCCCACGAGGCGGCGCTGCGCGCCGGCACCTGGTCGGAGGTGCTGCCCTTCGCGAAGGGCCGGGCGCTCGAACGGCTGCGCGCGTACGCCGTCGCGGCGGCCAGCTACCGGCGCGCGGCGGCCGCCGCGGGCGAGCTCGCGGAGGAGGCGCGCCGGAGCGCCGCGGTGTGCGACGCGCTCGCCGCGGCGACGCGGCGCGCGCCACGCCGGGCGGAGCCCGCGAGCCAGGCGCCCGTTGCGATCGCGTCGCCCGCAACGGACGCCGCGCCCGAGCAGAACGCCGCCGGCGCGGCAGTCACGGTCATCGACGCCAGAGTCGCACTGCCTGCCGGAGCAGAGGCGGATCCCGAGGACGCCGTCGCGACTCCTGCCGGAGAAGCGGGGCCCCCGCTCGCGCCGCGTGACCCACTGCTCGCCGAGCGCGAGGCGCGCATCGAGGAGATCGGCGCGCGGCGCTCGCGGCTCGAAGAGCTGCTGGAGCGCGTCGCCGGCACGCACTACGCGGCCGTGGCGCGCGAAGAGATCGAGCGCAACGACCGCGAGCGCGCGCGGCTCTTCGTCGCCTCGCGCGCGCTGTTCCCCGACGGCGACGTGCGCGCGCTCGCCGCGCTCCAGCGCCTCGCGGTCGAGCACAAGCAGAGCAAGAACGCGAACGCGCACGTGCTCGAGCTGGCCGACCTCTACGCGACGCTGGCGCGCGAGTATGTCGAGGCCTTCCCGCCGGAGTCGCCCGACTTCGAGCCGACTCGCTTCGAGGAGCTGGTGAGCGCGGCGGCACGGCTCTACGAGACCGTTTCGAACCAAGACGGCGCCACGGAGAAGCTCGAGGCCGCACGGCGGCTCGAAGCGTTCCTGGCCTTCACGCTCAAGGTGGACCGTGACCGCTTCACGCCATGACTGTTCGGGCTCCGCGCGGCCGCGCCGCGCTGCGCGCGACCTGCGGCGCTGCGCGCCGCGGGTCGCGCGAGGCTTCTCGAGCCGCGTTCGGGCGATGCGCGGTCCCGCGGGCGCGCAGGGCTTCGTCTCGGTGCGAGTCGACTCGAGCGTTGCTTGGGTAGGTGCTCTGATCGCGTTCTTCGCCGTCGCGGGCTGCGCGTCGCCCGGGGTGCCTCCGCTCGGACGGCCGATGGAGGCGGCGCCGCGGCTGTCGGCGCCGCTGCCGGACGAGGCGGATCGCGCGGCGCGCGACGCGGCGATCGCGCTCTGGCTCGGCGACGCGGCGGCGCTCGGGCGCGCGGCCGAGGGGCTGGAGCAGATCGAGGCGGCGCGCGCGGCCGAGCGGCTCGCGCCCACAGGCCTCGCGGCCTTCGCCCGCGACGCCGAGACGGCGCTGCTGCCCGCGGGCCCCGCGCGCCGCGCGGCCCAGGAGCGCGTGCTCGCGCGCGGCGACGCGCCGCGCGAGCTCGAGACGCGCCTCGCGCAGGACGTCGCGGACGATCCGCTGAAGCTCGCGCGCAAGCGCCTGCGCGAGGACCGCGTGATCCGCTGGGGCGGCGCGGCGAACGAGGTCGCCGAGGGACTCGGCGGCTCGATCGCCTCGCCCGCATTCGTGCCGGTGCGGCTCGCGCAATCGCTCGTGCGCATCGCCCTGCACCTTCACGACGAGGAATCGCTGACGACGCGCGAACGCCAGGCGCTGAAGCACTGGAAGGATTTCGTCGAGACGAACCCGAGCGCGCCCGAGGCCGCGGAGCTCGTGGAGAGGATCGCGGGCGCGCAGGGACGCTGGATCGAGATGCAGGTCGACCGCGCGGTGAAGCAGGGCGAGGAGGCGCTCGCGCAGGACGAGCCGATCCTCGCCGCCTTCCTCGCCGAGCGCGCGCTGCGCTACCGCGGCGAGGATCCCGAGGCGCTCGCGCTCGCCGAGCGGGCCACGCGCGCGGGCCGCGCCTGGAACGAGAATCGCGCGCGCACGCTCGCAGTGGCGAGCCCGGTCGTGCCCCTCGACGACGCCTCGTTACGCCTCGCCCGCGCCCTGCTCGACCCGCGCGCCGACCTCGCGGCGGCCGCGCAGGCGGCGCTGGACGCGGCCGCGTCGAGCGCGCACGTCCGCGAAGTCGCCGAGCTGGCCCTCGCGCTGGCGGCGCGCGAGGCGGGCCGCGAGGAGGAGAGCTGGGAGCGGCTGGAGGAGCTGGCGGCGCGCGAGGGCGCGGTGGGCCGCCACGCCGGCGCGATGCTGAGCGATCTCGACGCGAACCCCTATCGCTGGTTCCGCATCGCGCGCACCCAGAAGACGCTGGAGAACGCGCGGCGCGTGCTGCTCGGCCCGCTCGCCCACGGCGCGCGCGACCACGACCTGCCCCGACCGATCGAGTGGCTCGTCGAGGTGCCGACGCTCACCAGCGTCGTGCTCGGCCTGCCGTCTCGACTGCTCGCGTTTCCTTACGGCCGCTCCGAGAAGCGCGGCGCAGCCGCCCTGGCGCGCCGCTACCTCGAGCGCACGCCGAACGGCGCGCACGCCGGCGAGGTGCGGGAATGGCTGTACGAGTACGAGGAGTCGCGGGGCAACGCCGTGGGCGCGCTCGCGGTGGTGGACGAGGCGCAGCTCGACGCCGGCGACCGCGCCAAGCTGCGCGAGGACGCCGCGAAGCAGATGATCGCCGCCGCCGGACGCGAGAAGTCGCGCGTCGGGCGCGTGCAGCTCCTGGCGCGCGCGGCCGAGCTGTTCCCCGAGACCGAGGCGGCAGCGGGCGCGCGCGAGATCGTGCGCCGCGAGATCGAGCGCGCGACGCCGCAGCGCATCCGCGTGAGCCGCGAGTACCTCGTCGAGAATCCCGACGTGGCCGGACCGCGCGGCTTCGCGCTCCAGGCGGCGCTGCTGGATGACGACCCGCGCAACGGCGAGCTCCACCCCGACGGCGTCGCGCTGATCGGCGGGCGCTGGATCGAGCTCGCCTACGTCGGCGCCGAGGGCAAGGACGGCGCCGCGGAGACCCGCCAGCTCGAGGTGAGCGACGAAGATCTCGCACGCATCGCGGCGCAGCTCGAGGAGAGCGCGCTGCGCCGCACGCGCGTCGACCGCGACGCCACGTTCGCGCTGGACGCGGGCCGCGAAACCTTCTTCGAGCGCGCGCGGCTCGGCCTCGCCGACGAGTCGCTGAGCACGGGCGGCGATTCGGAGTTCGCCTTCCGCGGCATGCGCGAGACGTACGGCATCGTGCGCGGGCGCGAGTCGATCCTGCCCGTGGAGCTCGTGGTGCAGACCGGGCTCGAAGACCTCGGCTTCGGGGCGTTTCCGCGGATTCGGATGCCGAAGGAGACGCCGGATCAGATCTTGTATCGCTGACTGCGGTGGGGTTGTTGCGGCGGCGGGTGGCTCGTGCGTGGCTCCGCGCCGCGGCGGGGCCGGGGGCGCTCTTGCTCGATTCGGCCTCTGTCGCGCTCGCTCGCGTCGAATCTCGGCGCCGAGGTCTGCGCTGGTTGGGAGGGCGAGCGATGGGCGCCATCGAGGCGCCCATCGCTCGTTCAAGATTCGGTCAGCGCGCGGTCCAGGAGCTGGATCGGGTGGAGCACTCGGGCGCCGAGGTTTCGCTGCTTGGCACCGGCGGAGAGCTGCATGAGGCAGCCGGGGTTGCCCGTGGCGATGTAGTCGGGGGCGGCGGCGGCGAGGGCGTCGAGCTTGCGGGCGAGAACGGCGCGCGACATCTCGGGATGCGTGAGGTTGTAGATGCCCGCGGCGCCGCAGCAGCTCGTCGGGTCGTCGTGCGGGACGAGGCGCAAGCCGGGGATCTTCGCGAGCAGGCGGCGCGGCGCGTCGGCGACGCCCTGGCCGTGGACGAGATGGCAGGGGTCGTCGTAACAAACCGTCCCGGGCACCTCGCCGCGCAGCTCCGGCAGGCCCGCGGCGTCCAGCAGCTCGCAGACGTCGCGCGTCTTCTTCGCGAGCGCGTCGCCCTCGCCGGGCAGCCATTGGTGCAGGTCGCGCAACGCCGCGCCGCAGCCGGCCGAGTTGGTGACGACGGCGTCGACCTCCTGCGCACCGAAGGCGGCGACGTTCTCGCGCGCGAGGGAGCGCGCCCGTTCGAGGTCGCCGCCATGGGCGTGCAGCGCGCCGCAGCATCCCTGCCCGGGGGGAACCAGCACGTCGAAGCCGGCGCGCGCGAGCACGCGCAGCGTGGCGCCGTTCACGGCGCCGAACAGCTCGGGCGCGATGCAGCCTTCGAGCAGCGCGACGCGGCCGCGGCGCGGCCCGACGGCGGGCGTCAGAGCCGGCAGGCGCCCACGCTGCGCGCGCGGCGGTACCGCCGGGAGCAGCGCGCGCATCTCGCGCAGCCGTGCGGGCAAGAGCGGCGCGGCGAGCGCGTCGAGGCGCAGCGCCTGCACGGCGCCCAGCAGCGAGACGAGCGCGTGGAGCACGCGCGGGCGCGCGACGACGTGGCGGAGCGCCAGGCGCTCGATGCCGCGCGCCGGGCCGCGGCGCAGGCCGGCGTCCTCGACGGCAGCGCGCGTCTGCTCCAGCAACGCGCCGTACCGCACGCCGGATGGGCATGCCGTCTCGCACGCGCGGCAGCCGAGGCACAGGTACGCCTCCTCGGCGACGACCTCGCCCAGCGGGATCTTCCCCTCCGCGACGCCGCGCATCAGGTAGACGCGCCCGCGCGGCGACGACGTCTCGCGTCCGGTCTCGCGATAGGTGGGGCACGACGAGAGGCACAGCCCACAGTGCACGCAATCGAGCGTGGCGGGATAGAGCTCGCGCATGCGTTCGGTTTCGCTCGTCGTCACGCTTCGCCGAAGCCTCGGCCGGGGTTCAGGATGCCGCGCGGGTCGTAGGCGCGCTTGATCGCGCGCTGGAGCGGGAGGGTCTCGTCGGCGTCGCCGAGCAGCTCGCGCCCCGCGCGCTGGGCCAGCGGCGCCGTCTCGATCCGCCAAGCGCCGCCTGCGCGCCGTGCCGCCTCCGAGACCGCCGTGAGCTGCCCGGAGAACGCTGCCTCGTTCGCCGCGAAGTGCGCGATCGCGAGATTGCGCGCGGGCATCACGAGCGTGCTCGCGCCCGCTGCGCACAGCGCGGCGCGCACGCCCTCCAGCTTGCTCGGGAGCGCGGCGACGCGGAAGCGCACGGCGCCTCCGCCGAGCGCAGCGCGCAGCGTCGCGACCGCGTCGGCGGGTGCCGCGCGCGCGCCGAGCTTCGCGGCGAGGCTCTCGTGGTCCGCGCACACCGCGGCGGCGTCGCCCGCCAGCTCGAGCAGGAGCGCGCGGCGTCCGCCGACCTCGGCGCACAGTGCGGGCGCGAGCGCCGGATCGATCAGCGCGGCCACGCGCGCCGAGCTGGCGCGCGTGGCGGCGAGCGCGAGCGGCGCGTGGGCCGGTGCCGGGGCGAGCAGCGTCACGATCTGCTCGGGCCGCGGCCGCAGGCGAAGCCACGCGGAGGTGACGAGCGCCAGGCTTCCGCCCGAGCCGACCAGCAGCTTGTTCAGGTCGTAGCCGGTGACGTTCTTCACGACGCGCCCGCCGCTCTTCGCGCGCTCGCCGCTCGCGAGCACGAAGCCGAGGCCGAGCACGACGTCGCGCGGATGGCCGAAACGCGCGCCGAGCGCGGCGGAGGCGAGCGCACCGCCGAGCGTCGAGCCCGCGCCGGGCGGGTCGAGGGGCAGCTCCCAGATCGATCCCTCGAGCTGCGCGGCGATCGCCGCGAGCGTCTCGCCGGCGCCGAAGCGCGCGACGCCTTCGTCGAGGTCGATCTCCGGCGTCTCGCGCAGCGCCGTCGTCTCGAGCCGCACGCGCGCGCGGCACGGCGCGTTCGCGCCCGCGAGCCGCGTGCCGCCGCCGGCGATCAGCGCGGGCAGGCCCGCCCGGGCGAGCGCGCCCAACGCCTGGGCGGCCTCGTCCGCGCTGCGCGGGCGCAGCGTCGCCTCGAGCCTTGCGCCTTCCAGCGCGAGCGGCGCGTGGAGCTCGCAGATCCCGGCGAGCTCGCGTTCCAGCGCTGCGAGCGCCCCGCTCATTCGAATGCGACGCGCTCGTAGCCGCGCGCCTTGGGGTTCGACTCGGTGCAGAAGCGCGTCGTCGGGAAGATCTTGCCGGGGTTGCAGACGCGATCGGGATCGAAGGCGTCGCGCAGGCGCAGCATCGCGCCGATGTCGCTCTCGCCAAACACGAGCGGCAGGTACTCGCGCTTCTCGAGCCCGATGCCGTGCTCGCCGCTGATCACGCCGCCCGCCTCGACGCAGACGCGCAGGATCTCCTCGCCGGCCTTCACGACGCGAGCGAGCTCGCCCGCGTCGCGGCGGTCGAACGAGATGTTGGGGTGAAGGTTGCCGTCGCCGGCGTGGAACACGTTCGAGAGGCGCAGGCGATGCGCGTCGCCGATCGCACAAACCTTCTCGAGGATTTCCGGCAGCTTCGCGCGCGGCACGACCGCGTCGTGCACGTAGAGATCCGGCGCGAGCCGACCCATCGCGCCGAACGCGCCCTTGCGCGCGCGCCAGAAGCGCGCGCGCTCCGCGGCGTCGCGCGCCACGAGGGCCTCGCGCGCGCCGGCGGCGCGGCAGTGCTCGCGGGCGCGCTCCACCTGAACGGCGACCGCCGCGCTCGGTCCGTCGAGCTCGACGATCAGGATCGCGCCGGCGTCGGTGGGCATGCCCGCCGCGTAGACGCTCTCCTCGACGGCGCGGATCGTGCGCTGATCCACGATCTCGAGCGCGCCGGGCACCATGCCGCTCTTGATGATCGCGCCCACCGCGCGGCACGCGGAGACCACGTCGGGGAAGATTCCGAGCAGCGTCTCGGTGCGCTCGGGCAGCGGTACGAGACGCACCGTCAGCTCGGTGACGATGCCGAGCGTGCCCTCGCTCCCGACAACGGTGCCCACCAGGTCGAGCCCGCTCGCGAGGCCGCTCGCGTTGCCGAGGCGAGCGAGCTCGCCGTCCGGCAGCACCAGCTCGAGCGCGAGCACGTGGTTGGTGGTGGTGCCGTACTTCAGCGTGTGCGGCCCGCCGGAGTTCTCCGCGACGTTGCCGCCGAGCGTGCACGACTGCTGGCTCGAGGGGTCGGGCGCGTAGAAGAGGCCGTGCTTGGCGATCGCCTTCGAGAGGTCCGCGTTCACGACGCCCGGCTGCACGACGGCGATGCGGTTCTCGACGTCGACGCGCAGCACGCGGTTCATGCGCGCGCACTCGATCACGACGCCGCCGTGACAGGCGACCGCGCCGCCGGAAAGCCCCGTGCCTGCGCCGCGAGGAACGAACGGCACGCCGTGCCGGCGACAGGAGCGCACGATGCGCTGCACCTCGCTCGCATCGCGCGGCAGCACGACTGCGCTGGGCCGCGCGCTGTGGTGCGTGAGGCCGTCCGCTTCGTAGACGAACAGCTCCTCGGGCTGCACGAGCAAGCCGGCGTCGCCGGCGATTGAGCGAAGCTCGGCGAGCAGGGCGGCGCTCACGAACACCTCGGGCGGACGGGACGAGAGTCGTACCGCAACGCGTTCGCGTCCGGCCCGCGACGTCGGCTCACGCTCGGAAGGCGGGTCCGCTGGTGAACCGACGTCCTCGGCGTCTCGTCGAGGGTCAGGCGAGGCCGAGGCGCTCGAGGTCGTCCTCGTCGAGGCCCAGGTAGTGGCCGATCTCGTGCTTCACCGTGATCTGGATCTGCTCCACCAGCTCGGCGTGGGTGCGGCAGATCTTCTCGAGGTTCTTCTTGAAGAGGATCACGCGGTCGATGTCCCGGGCCTGCGCCGTCGAGGCGGCCTCGGTGCGCGGCACGCCGATGAAGATGCCGAGGATCTGGGGCGAGACGTTCTCGTGGGCGAGCAGCTCGGCGTCCGGGAAGTCGCGCACCAGCACCGGCATGCGCTCGACGTACTCGCGGATCGAGCGCGGCAGGTCGCTGAGCGCCTCGGCGGTGATGCGCTCGAAAGCAGCGTCGTCCACGACGACCGGCAGCGGGTAGTGATCGGAGTCGAGCGCGTTCGCCTGCTGGAAGGCTCGGCGCGCGTCGTCATCGCGCCCGAGGCGCTCGAGCACGAGGCCCAGGTGGTAGACGGCGTGGGCCGACTCGGGGTCCATCGCCACGGCCCGCTCGAGGTGCTTGCGCGCCTCCTCGAAGCGACCGAGCTCGAAGCCGAGCTGACCTTCGAAGGCTCGGTAGACGGCGATCTCGCCCGACTTCTGGATGGCGCGGCGCACCAGGAACTGCGCGCCCTCGAGGTCGTCGACGTAGAACAGCGCCTTCGACTTCAGGTAGTAGATCTCGGCCTCGGTGCCGCGGTCGGGCTTCGGCAGCTCGGGTGCGCCGGAGAGCAGCCGGTCGCACAGCGCGATCGCTTGCTCGTGCTCGCCCATCTCCTCGATCAGCAGCTCCGCCCGGTTCAGGTGCGCGGTCAGGAACTTCGGGTCGGCCATCACGGCCAGCTCGAACTGGTAGAGCGCCTCTTCCACGCGCCCCTCGTCCCAGAGGATCTCGCCCCGCCCGTTGTGGGCCTCGGCGCCGTTGGGATGGGCCTTCAGGGCCTCGTCCAGCCAGGCCAGCGCCTCGTCCGTGCGACCGCCGTGGGACGCTTCCATCGCCTGATCCAGGCAATCCCAGTAGCGGTCGTTGTCTCTCATGGGGGCGCCGCCTTGCTGCACTACGTCTCGGTCTGGCCCGTGCCCGACTTGCGAAGCGAGGGCCACCCTAGCAGAGCGAGGCCACGGTTCTGGGCGAGAAGAATCCGTCGGAACAGCCCACAGAACCGTCGGAATCGCGGGGCAGATTTTTTTTGCGGCCAGCCGCAGCCCCGCTCGGACAGGGCACATCGGCGACTCGCAAGAGCACGGCCCAAGCAGCCGACGCGAAACGGCTTCCGGGGCGCCCGAGCCGCCCCGGCGCCGGCGTCCGTTGCGGGTGGCTGCGAGGCTGGGGGAAGCTGCGCCGCTCGTCGCGAGGAGGAGCGCATCGTGATCCTGCGAGGCAAGACCGTGGTCGTGTCGGGGGTGGGGCCGGGCCTCGGCGGCGCGGTGGCGCGCTGCGCGGCGCGCGACGGCGCGAACGTGGTGATCGCGGCGCGCAACGCCGCGAAGCTCGACGTGATCGCCAAGGAGATCGACCCGAGTGGGAAGCGCGTGGCCGCTCACGGCTTCGACCTAACAAGCGCCGCCGCCTGCGACGGCCTGGCCGCCTTCGCCGAGCAGCGCTTCGGCGGCGTCGACGCGCTGATTCAGGTGGCGGCTCTCGACGCCGTGTTCGGCACGCTCGAGACCACCACGCCCGACGACTGGCGCAAGGTGATGGAAGTCAACGTGATCGGCTCGACGCAGCTCTGCAAGAGCGTCGTGCCCGCCCTGAAGCGCCGCGGCGGCGGCGCGATCGTGCTGATCGGCTCCCAGTCCTACAACCACCCGCCCGACACGGCGCAGCTCGCCTACGCGTCCTCCAAGGGCGCGCTGATGTCGGCGATGTTCCAGATGGCCGTCGAGCTCGGGCCGTCGAAGATCCGCGTGAACACCGTGATCCCCACCTGGATGTGGGGACCGCCCGTGCAGAACTACGTCAAGTGGCAGGCCAAGGAGCAAAAGACGAGCGAGGAAGCCGTGATCGCGCACATCGCGAAGCGCTTCCCGATGCGCGAGATCCCGCCCGACGACGACGTGGCCGAGGTGGCGGTGCTGTTCGCCAGCGACCGCATGCGCATGGTGACCGGGCAGTACCTGCGCGTGGATGCGGGGGAGAAGCTGGGGTAGCGCGGGTCGCTGCGAGGCGTCTCTCGTACGAGCAACGAGCGCGAGCGGCGCGGCCGGCCGGCGGGGTCGCGACTCCGGGCCCTCGGCGTCGAGGCGTGTGGCGTTGGGTGGAGACGGCGCGCGACGGATGGGCGCGCTTCTCGCGCTCCGACCGAGGCTTCGTCACGTCGAGACATGCGGAGGTGTGGGCGGGATTCGGGCTCTCCGCTGCGGCGCCGGCCGGCCGGCCGCGCCGCTCGCGCTCTCGTGCTGGGTCGACGACCTCGCGCGGGGATGCGCTGCGGGCTCCGTCGCCGAAGACGTGCAGCTACTCGGGGGGAGAGGAGGGCGGGGGAAAGCCTCTCCGCGCTCACGCGAGCCATCTCCCGATCCTCGTCCCGTACAGCATCCGGATGAACTTCTGCATCCCGTCTTCTGCTTTGCGCGTGTACGGGTAGCCGCCCTGGATCGGGCCTCGGCCTTTGCGGTCGGCGAGGATCGGCAGGGCGTGGCAGTAGCTGCGCAGGCCCTGGGCGCCATTCACGGCGCCGATGCCGCTGGTCTTCACGCCGCCGAAAGGCGCCTCGGGCACGCCGTAGGTCATCGCCATGTCGTTCACGCACACGCCGCCGGTCTCGATGCGCGCGGCGAGGCGCTCGCCCTTCGCGATGTCCTTCGTCCACACGTTGCCGTTTAGCCCGTATTCGGAATCGTTCGCGCGCGCGAGCGCCTCCTCCTCGCTCTTCACGCGCTGGATGGCGACGATCGGGCCGAAGGTCTCCTTCGTCATCAGCTCCATCTCGTGCGTCACGTCCACCACGACGGTGGGCTCGTAGTAGAGGCCCTTCAGCGCTGGGTTGCGCTTGCCGCCGACGAGCACTTTCGCGCCCTTCGCGACGGCGTCCTGCACGTGCGCCTCGATGATCGACATCTGCTTGTCCCAGAACACCGCTCCCACGTCGAACTCGCCGTGGTCGCTCTGGCGCAGCCGCTTCGCGCCCTCGACCACCTTGCCGACGAACGCGTCGTACACGTCGTCGACCACGTAGATGCGCTCGGTGCCGCAGCAGTAGTGGCCGGTGTTCATGCACGAGCCGATCAGCGCGCCTTGGGCGGCGCGATCGAGGTCGGCGTCGGCGCACACGATCATCGCGTCCTTGCCGCCCAACTCGAGCGTGCAGGGGATCAGGTTGCGCCCGCACGCCTCGGCCACTCTGCGCCCGGTCGCGACGCTGCCGGTGAACGAGATCTTGTTCACGCCCGATTCGATCAGCGCGGCGCCCGTCGCTCCGTCGCCCTGCAGCACCTGATAGAGGTCGGCGGGCCAGCCGGCGTCCTCGGTGAAGCGCTTCACGAGCAGCGCGGAGAAGGGCGTCACCTCGCTCGGCTTGTGCAGCACGGCGTTGCCGGCCACGATCGCCTGCACCAGCGGATTCACCGCGAGCACGACCGGCCCGTTCCACGGCGTGATCAGACCGACGACACCGAGCGGCTTGTAGACGAGCGTCAGCTTCTTCGCGAAGCCCATCACGCCGTGGATGCCGCGCCGCTCGGGCGCGAGGAACTTCGGCGCGCGCTTGGCGTAGTAGGCGATCGCGTCGCAGCAGGCGAACACCTCCATGCTGATCGCTTCGCTGCGCGCCTTGCCGGTCTCGGCGATCACCGCGTCGATCACCTCGTCCTGGCGCGCCACGAACTGGTCGAGCAGGCGCCACAGGTACTGGGTGCGCTCCGCGATTGGCAGCGCGCCCCACGCCGCCTGCGCGGTGCGCGCGCGCAGGGCTGCCGCGCGCACGTCGTCTGCCGTAGCGCACTCGAACTCGCCGATCGGCTCCAGCGTGGCGGGGCTCGACGCGCGGTAGCGGCGGCGCGCTCCGCTGCTGGCGACGGCTTCGACGATGGCCATGGCGATCTCCTGTTGGGCGGGACGGGGCTGGGCGGGGCGACGCACCTTATCCCGAGATCGCGAGCCGGAACGAGGTGCAGGCCTCGCCCCGAGTTGCCGATCCGTTGCAGGCGCGGGGACGGGGTTGACCCGCTCCCCGCGAGCGGCAACCGTCCGCAGACCCGAGGGCCCATGGCGCTGGAACGCCTGATCACGCTGCCATTGCAACAGGTCGGCGAGCTGATCGCGGAAGGAATGAGCGCATTCCGGCGCTCGTCGCGCTACCCGGAGGTGCCCGCGCTCGAGCCGCGGCTCGGGCTGCTCGGCCACGCGCTGCTCGACCGCAGCTTCACCCTGATGACCGCGCTCGTGACGGGCGTGCCGCTCCCGCAGCTCGTGCGCCGCATGGTCGAGGAGGCGCAGAGCGCGCACACCTTCTACGCCGAGCGCGGCTGGCTCGAGGATCCGCAGCCCTATCACCGGCGCCCGCCGCGCCTGCGCGAGGTGGCGAGCGCGAACGCGTCGGTGTGGGTGCGCCCGGGCCTCGCGCCCACGCGCTACGAGCATCTCCGCTGGGACAGCGGTTTCGAGCCGCACGATGGCGAGCCCGGCGGCGAGCGCTGGCAGGCGCATCCCGCCAACGGCACCGCGCACGCCTACGTGCTGCGCCACGAGACCCCGCGCCCGTGGCTGGTGTGCGTGCACGGCTTCGCGATGGGCGCGCCGGTGGTGAACTTCTTCGGGTTCCCTGCGCGCTTCCTCCACGAGAAACTCGGGCTGAACCTGGTCTTCCCGATCCTGCCGCTGCACGGGCCGCGCGCCGCCGGCCGCATGAGCGGCGGCGAGGTGCTGTCGCCCGACTACCTGCGCATGGTGCTCCTGTTCGCGCAGGCGGTCTGGGACGTGCGCCGCACGATCTCCTGGGTGCGCGCCCAGGGCGCCCTGGAGATCGGGCTCTACGGTCTGTCGCTGGGCGCCTACGTCTCGTCGCTGGTGTCGGCGCTGGAAGAGAATCTGCGCTGCGTGATCGCGGGCATCCCCGCCGTCGACTTCGCGAACCTCGCGCGCGACAACGAGCCCTGGATCATGCGCCGCTACGACCGTGACTTCGCGCTCGACTGGCAGCTGGTTCGCGCGATCACCCACGTCGTCTCGCCGCTCGCCTTCACGCCGAGGGTCCCGCGCGACGGCCGCTTCATCTACGCCGGCGTCGCCGACCGGGTCTCGCGCCCGGACCAGGCGCGCGCGCTGTGGCGGCACTGGGATCGGCCGGCGATCCACTGGTTCCAGGGCGGCCACATCCTCGGCCTGCGCGACCCGGGCATCCAGCGCTTCCTCGGCGATGCGATTCGCGAAGTGGGCCTCGAGCCGCCCGCGCGCGCGAAACGTGCCGCGCCTAAGAAGCGCCGCTTACGAGCTTGAGCTTGCGCGCGCGCCGGCGCGCCTCGCTCACCAGCTCGCGCATCGACTCGGCGAGCAGCGCGGTGAACGCGCCGAGATCGGCGACGCGGTCGTAGTCGGCGTTCACGCCGACGCACAGCTTGCCGTCGTAGCTGAACATCGCGATGCCGAGCCCGCCGCTGCGCGCGAGGGGCACGGTGCCGTAGGCCTCGACCAGCCGCGCGCCGCGCAGATAGACGGGCGACTGCGGTCCCGGCACGTTCGCGACGCGCACGTTCACCGGCGTGCGCTCGGAGATCGCGCGCAAGCCCTGGGCGAGCAGCCGCGAGCTCGTCCACTTCGCCACGCTGTTCAGCGTGCGCGCGCCGAGCGCCGGCCGCTGGCGGTTCAGCTCCTCGGTGCGGCGGCGAATGTGCTCCAGCCGGCGGACCGGATCGCGCTCCCAGATCGGCAGGTCGAGGATCCACTCGCCCACGCCCTCGTTCTTGTCGCCGCTCTTCAGGCTCACGGGCACGGCGGCGCGGAAGTCGAGCACGGCCGGGTTCATGTGCCGAGCGCGGAAGTAGGCACCGACGGCGCCCGCCACCGCCGCGAGCAGCACGTCGTGCACGCTGCCGCCGAGCTCGCTGCGCACGAGCTTCGCGTCGGCGAGCGGGAACACGAGCGTCTCGAAGCGCCGGTGCGGGCCGGGCTCGCCGCTGAGCGGCGTCTCGTGGAGCTCGCGGATCGAGTAGCCGAGCAGGTTCGCCACGGCCTGGGCGCGCTGCTGGATCTCGCGCCCGAACGAGTCGCTCTCGCGCACGAACTCGCGCAGGCGGATCAGCGCCTTCTGGGGAAGGCGGAGCTGCCGCACTACCTCGTCGCGCACCAGCTCCACCGCGGACGGCATCGGCCGCGGAACGAAGGGCGGCGCCGGCTCGAAGCCCTCGTTCGGATCCGGCGACAGCAACACCTGCATGAGATCGCCGCCGCTCTCCGCGAGCACCGCGTGCTGCTTCATCACGAGCGCAAAGCGCCCGCCGGAGAGTCCCTCCAGCACCCAGCACTCCCAGAGCGGGCGCGAGCGGTCGAGGCGCTGCGCCTGCAGGCGCCCCACGACCTTCTGCACCTGCGCGATCTCGCCCGGCTGCGCGATCCCGATGTGGCGGATGTGGTAGTCGAGGTTGAACTCGCGGTCGTCCACCAGCACGGGGTGGTTCTCGATCGGCACTCGGCGCAGCTTGCGGCGGTAGGCGGGCACGAGGTGGAGGCGCGACTCGATCGCGCTGCGGATCGCCTCGAAGTCGACGCCGCTGGCCGGGCGCGCCAGCGGGCCCGCCTCGAACACGAGCGTCGTGGCGGCGTGCGCGAAGTGGCGCGAGGTCTCGCCCGCCAGCAGCGCGGCTCCCTCGTAGCTGAGGCGTTCGTACGAGTAGCGGGCCACGCGCGTCACTCCGCTCGCGCGCTTGCGCGGCGGATGCCGTCGAGCGCGAGGTCGACCATGGGATCGACCATGTCCGGGTGGATCTTCATGCCGCGGAAGAAGAGTCTGACGGCGATCGGCCCGACGATCAGGTCCGCGGCCATGTCGAGGTCGACGCGCGACGCGATCTCGCCGCGCTCGACGGCGCGCTTCAGCGCGGCCTCGAGGGGGCGCCGGCGCCCCTTCAGCACGGGGTCGAGCACCTGCCCCAGCTCGGGGTTGTGGGCCCGCTCGGCCGCGAGGCTCGGGTAGACGGTCGCGAGCGGCGTCGAGAGGAACGCGCGCAGGTAGCGGGACAGCATCGCCTTGAGATCGCCTGCCAGGCTGCCGGTGTCCACGTCCTCGAAGGCCGGGAGCTGTCCGAAGGCCTCGACCACGAGCGGCAGCTTCGAGGGCCAGCGGCGGTAGATCGTCGCCTTGCCCACGCCCGCGCGGCCTGCGACGCCCTCGACCGTCAATGCCGAGAAGCCCACCTCTTGGAGCAGCTCGAGCGTCGCGTCGAGGATCGCGCGGTGCGCTTCGCCGCTGCGGGGCCGGCCGGCAGCCGGAGACCCGGCTTCCCCATTCCGCTCCCCACCGCTCGCTTCGGCACTCATCCTCGGGCCCGCCGGTCCATTACGATACTGTACGTCTCGTTATCATTCACCCGGGCAAAAACAAAGGGGAATTTCGCGCGATGGTCGACTACCACCCGTTTGCGGCGGACGTCCAGGAGGATCCGCACCCGGTCTACGCGCGGCTGCGCGAGGAAGACCCCTGCTTCTATCTCGCGGAGTGGAACACGTACTTCCTCTCGCGCTTCGACGACGTCTGGAACGCGTCGATGGACGCGCAGAGCTTCTCGGCGGCGCAGGGCACGACCACGGCGCAGCTCGTCACGAAGATCCAGCCGCTGACGCCGATGCTGAACACGCTCGACCCGCCGCTTCACACCGCCTTCCGCTCCGCGCTGATGGGGTACTTCACCCCGGGACGCGTGAAGCGCCTCGAGCCGCAGATCGCGAAGTTCGTCGACGACTCGTTCGCACAGGTGCGCGATCTGCCCGAGTGCGACGTCTTCAACCAGTTCGCGGCGAAGGTCTCGGTGAAGGTCGCCTGCCTGGCGAACGGCTTTCCGCTCGAAGACAGCGACATGCTGAACGACCTGGTCTGGCGCTTCTTCGCGCGCGAGGAAGGCGTGGAGGGCATGACCCCCGACGGCGTGAAGGCGATGATGGAGCTGTTCGCCTACTTCCACGCGCTGATCGCGAAGCGGCGCGCGGCGGGCGCGGACGGTGAGAACGTCGTCGACCTGGTCTGCCGCTTCGAGCACGAGGGCCGGCGCTTCAACGCCGACGACGCGGCCTCGCACCTCTCGATGTTCATCATCGGCGGCGCCGAGACCTTCCCGAAGACGTTCGCCAGCGCCGCCTATCGCTTCGCGCAGCACCCCGAGCAGCGCGCGTGGCTGGTGCGCGACCCGTCGCTGGTTCCCGACGCGTATCGGGAGGTGCTGCGGTACGACATGCCGACGCAGTACCTGATGCGCAAAGTCGTGAAGCCCGTACGCCTCCACGACAAGACGCTGCAGCCCGGCTCGAACGTCGCGTTCCTCTATCCGTCGGCGAATCGCGACCGGCGCGAGTTCGAGAGCCCCGACGTTTTCGACGTGCGCCGCAAGTCGCCGCGCATCCTCTCCTTCGGCCACGGCACGCACCTCTGCATCGGGCAACACTTCGCGAGAATGGAAGCGAAGCTGTGCATCGAGAAGTTGCTCGGCTTCGCGCCGGAATACACGGTGGTGACGAGCAAGCTGAAGCGGCTGCGCACGGAGTTCGTGCAGGGCTGGGCGACGATGCCGGTGAGGTGGCGCGCGTAGAGGTGGCGTGTCGAAAGCGGGCGGTTTGCGGAGAGCTCGCCGTCCCGGCGCCGGCATCGTCTCTCCCTTGTTTACTTCGCTTCGCCGCTCGAAGACTCGCGGCTTCGCTGCGCGCTTCGCTTGCGTGGGTGGGTTCGGTTGTCGGAGGCGGCGCAGGTGTGGGCGGATCCGACGTCCGAGCGGCCTTCGGCAGCGGCGGAGTAGAATGCGCGCTTGTTGTTAGGCGGTCGTGACGCTGTGGACGGAGGAGCCGCTCGCGAGCCGAGCGACGGCGAGCGCGCGGTGGTCGTGCTGGCTTGCTTCGTGTGTCAGCTCGGGCTCGGGTACACGTATCTGTTCTCGGCGGTGCTGCCCGAGGCGACGGCGGAGCTGGGCTGGACGCGCGCGACGTTCTCGAGCGGGCGCATCCCGTACTTCGTGACGACCGCGCTCGGCAGCCTCGCGGCGGGGCAGTGGACGGTGCGCTTCGGCGCGCGACCCGTGCTGATCGCGGGCGCGCTCTCGCTCGCGGGCGCGCTCGCGCTGCTCTCGCGCATGCACGACCTCGCGACGTTCTGGTTCGCACAGGTGCTCTACGGCCTGTTCATGGCCGGGCTGGGCGACGTCGCGATCGCGGGCGTGCTCGCGGCTTGGGTGCGACGCCGGCGCGGCGCCGCGCTCGGCTTCGTGTACGCCGCCTCGAACGTGGCCGGCTTCCTCGTGCCGCAGGTGTTCGCGCGCGGCGTCGAGGCGCACGGCTGGCGGCCGACGCTGCTCGCGATGGGGCTCGCCGGCGGCGCCGCGATCCTCCCGTTCGCGTGGATCGCGGGCCGGCGCCCGCCGGCCGACGCGCCCGAGCCGCCGGCGATCGCCGGAGCGGCGGGCGACGCGGCGAGGATCCGCGACGAAGGCGCCCTCTCGCTCGCGGACGCGCTGCGCACGCGCTCCTTCTGGCTGCTCTTGCTGGGCATCTTCGGGTTCTTCGTGTTCTTTCTCGGCATGAACGACGCCTTCGTCGCCTTCCTGCTCGACCTCGGCATGACGCGCCAGGAGGCGAGCTGGCTCTACGGACTCGCGACCGGCCTCGGCGGCCTCAGCAAGCTCGCGGCGGGTGCGCTGGGCGACCGCTTGCACCCGAAGCTGGCCCTGCTCGCCGACCACGCGTTGCTGCTGGTGAGCGCGCTGCTGCTGCTCGCGCTGCCCGAGCGCGGCGCGCTGTGGGCCTTCCTCGCTTGTTACGGATTCGGCATCGCGGCGCGCGACGTGGTCTACCCGCTGGCGATCGCCTTCTGCTTCGGCGCGCGCACCATGCCCGCGATCTACGGTGCGTTGATGATGGCGCTGAGCGGCGCCGCCCCGCTGGGCTCCTGGATCGCCAGCAGCGTGCGCGACACCACCGGCAGCTACGAGCCCGCCTTTGCCGGCTTCGCGGTGATGAACTTTCTCGTGCTGGCGCTGCTGTTCCTGGTGCGCCGCGAGCGCGCAGCCGGCGCCGGCTAGTCGAGCGGCGAGAACTTCCGGTTCGCGAAGGGCGCGACTGCGGGCGCGTAGAGCGCCTCCACCTGCTGCGCCCGGCGCGCGAGGAAGCGCAGCGGCGCCTCCTCGGGCGCGCGTCCGCCGCGCGCTCTCGTGTAGACCGCTCGCCGGCCAGCCGCCGCGCGGCGCGCACGCGCGAACTTGGGCTATCTCGCCGGAGCGCGAGGGGGGGCGTTTGAGCGACGGCCAGCCGAGCCGCGGATACGCGACCTGGGTGCTCGCGCTGCTGTCGCTCGCGTACGTGCTCAACTTCGTCGACCGCCAAGTGCTCGCCATCGTGGCCGGCGACGTCAAGGCGGATCTGGGGCTCAGCGACTTCCAACTCGGCCTGCTGCTGGGCCCCGCTTTCGTCGTCTGCTTCACGCTCTCCGGCTTCCTGCTCGCCCACTTGGCGGACACGCGCTCGCGCAAGTGGGTGCTCACGGCGGGCCTCACCGCCTGGAGCTTGCTCACCGCGGCCTGCGGCGCCGCGGGCAGCTTCTGGCAGCTCGCGACGCTTCGCTTCGGCGTGGGCATCGGCGAGGCGGCGGGCGCGCCGCCCTCGCAGTCGATGCTGTCCGACTACTTCGGCCCTTCGCAGCGGGCCCGCGCGCTCTCGGTGTTCGGGCTCGGCATCTACGCGGGCACGATGCTCGGCTTCGCCGGTGGCGGCGTGATCGCCGAGTCGTTCGACTGGCGCACCGCCTTCGCGGTCGCCGGCCTCGCGGGCCTCCCGCTCGCTGCCGTGATCGCGCTCAGCGTGCGCGAGCCGGCGCGCGCCGAATCCGCCGGCGCCGCGCGCGTCCCCCTCGCGGCGATGATGCGCGTGCTGGTGGGCCAGCGCACCTACCGGCGCCTGATGGCGGCGGCGGCGTGTCAGGCGTCCATCGGCTTCGCTGCGCTGTCGTGGAGCGCGCTCTTCCTCCAGCGCGTCTTCGCGACGAGCAAAGCCGAGGCGGGCGTCTCCTTCGGCCTGATCGCGGGTCTCGCCGGCGGCGCGGGCAGCCTGGTGGGCGGGGCGCTCGCCGACCGCCTCGGCGCGCGCGATCCGCGCTGGTACGCGTGGCTCTCGGCCGCGGTATCGCTCGCGGCCGCGCCGTTCTTCGCGGCGTTCGCGCAGGCGCCGAGCGCGGCGCTCGCGCTCGGCTGCTTCGGCGTCTTCTACTTCCTCAACAACCTCTACGTGCCGTCGCTCTGGACGCTGGTGCAGACGCTGGTGCCGCCGCGGCTGCGCGCGACGTCGTCGGCGACGCAGCTCGCGATCACCAACCTGTTCGGCTACGGCGTGAGCAGCATGGCCGTGGGCGCCCTGAACGACGCCCTCGCCCCACGCTTCGCAGACGAGGCGATGCGCTGGACGCTGCTCTTGCCCGCCGCCGTCGGGGCGCTCAGCGGCCCGCTCTTCTGGCGCTGCGCTGCGAGCGTGCGCGAGGACCTCGCCGCGGCGCGCTGAGACTCAGCGGAGGATCTTGGTCCAGCCCGTCGCGTGGGGCGCCACGAACACCGCGGTGAGCTTCATGCTGCGGTGCAACCACTCGCCGCCGACGCGCGCGTACTCGTCGTCCTCGAAGCCCACCATCCAGCTCGGCGCGCCGTCGGGCGTCGTGCAGGGCGAGAGAATGTCCCAGCGCGCGCGGGCGCGGTCGGGCGCGAGCACCTCGATCCGAGGCTTCACGAAGAAGTGCCACGAGAACGAGAGCGTCGGCGCCCGCATGCGGGCTGCGATCTCGGCGCGCCCGCGCGCAACGCCGAGCTGCGGCCCGCCGTCCCACACGCCGTCCTCGGTGAACAGCGCGGCGATCGCGTCCGCCCGCGCGGCCACCACCTCCGCCGGCGCGACTCGCCCGCGCGCGTAGCGCTCGTCCGCGAGCTGCGCGTAGCGCGACTTCAGCGCGTGAATCGCGAGCGCGGCTTCCGCGCGCTCGACGCGCTCGCGCAGCGCGGCGATCTCCACCGCGAGCTCGTGAATCGTGCTCATCCCCGGACTCCTCCGGACGCGTTCGTCGCGTCGAACCCGAAAGGGGTCAGACCCCGAACGGGTTCGATCGTCGCGCGCGAGGCGGGCCACGGTACCGTGGCGCGCATGAGCTGGAAGGACGAGGTGGAGCAGATCGCCGAGCGCCGCCGAGCCGCGCGCGAGCTGGGCGGCAAGGACGCGGTCGCGAAGCACAGGGCGCGCGGGCGAGGCACCGTACGGGAGCGCATCGACGCGCTCGCCGACGCGGACAGCTTCCACGAGTACGGCGAGATCGCCGGCGAGGTCGCGGCCGACGGCACCTTCTCGCCCACGAACATCGTGGCAGGCGTCGCCAAGATCGGCGGCCGCGCGGCCGTGATCGCCGGCGACGACTTCACCCTGAAGGGCGGCGCCTACACGCCCGCCAGCCTGAAGAAGATCCAGTACGCCGAGGGCCTCGCGATCCGCCGCCGCATGCCGCTCGTGCGCCTGCTCGAAGGCGGCGGCGCGAGCGTCTCCGGCGCCTACGGCGCGCGCGGGCGCTCGGGCTACGACCTCACCGCGCCGAGCCCGATGAACTTGCTCGCCCTGCAGGCGCTCGCCGAGATCCCGGTGGTCTGCGCAGCGCTCGGTCCGTGCGCGGGATTCCCGGCGGGCCGGCTCACCGCTTCGCATTTCTCGTTGATGACGCGCGACACCGCGGTCGTCCTCACCGGCGGGCCGGCGCTCGTCGAGCGCGCGTTCGGCAAGAAGTTCACCAAGGAGGAGCTGGGCGGGCCGGCCGTGCACCTGCGCAGCGGCGTCGTGAACAACGAAGCCGTGGACGAGGCCGACGCCTGGCGCCAGATCCGCGCGTTCCTGTCCTACCTGCCGCCGTCCGTTTGGGAGCCGGCGCCGCGCGCCGCGTGCGTCGACCCGGCGAGCCGCGCCGACGACGCCCTGCTCTCCTTCATCCCCCGCGATCGGCGCAAGACCTACAAGGTGCGGCGTCTGCTGGAGCACGTCGTCGATGCCGGCTCGCTGTTCGAGCTCGCGCCGCTCTACGGACGCACGCAGTTGACGGCGCTGGCGCGCATCTCCGGCCAGCCGGTCGGCGTGATCGCCAACGACCCCAACATCTACGGTGGCGGCATGTCCGCCGACGGCGCGCAGAAAATCCGCCGCTTCGTCGAGACCTGCGACGCCTTCCACCTGCCGATCGTGAGCTTCGTCGACGAGCCCGGCTTCCTGATCGGTCCGGACGCCGAGAAGGCCGGCACGATCCGCTACGGGATGGAGGCGCTGTTCGCGGTGCAGCAGACGCGGGTGCCGTGGATCGCCGTCGTGCTGCGCAAGTCTTTTGGCGTCGCCCAGGGCATCCATTACGGCCCGAGCTGCACCGTGCTCGCCTGGCCGTCGCTCGCCAGCGGCGCGCTGCCGGTGGAGAGCGGCGTGCACCTCGCCTTCGCGCGCGAGATCGCGGCGTCTGCGGATCCGGAGGCGCGGCGGCGCGAGCTGGAAGACGAGATGGCGGCGGCGCAGTCGGTGTTTCCGCGCTCCGAGGAGTTCGGCGTGCACGAGCTGATCGACCCGCGCGAGACGCGGGGGCGGCTGTGCGCGTGGGTGGACGAGGTGCAGGGCGAGCTGCGCGGGCAGGTCGGGCCGCG
>CAYWRY010000007.1:0-59208 GCA_964460485.1 uncultured Spirochaetales bacterium | reverse complement strand
GTCGCCAAGCTGAAGGAGAACGACAAGCGCGTGGTCGGCGTGGGCGTGAAGAGCTCGTCGTCGAAGCTCTTGATCCAGAGCTGCGACGAGTTCATTTATTACGAGGATCTCGTGCGCGCGAAGGCCGCGGTGCCGAAGCCCGCGGCGAGGCCGGCGGCGGCGACGGCGAGCAGCGCCGGTACGAAGGAGCCGAAGGCGGACAAGGCCGACGGCGACAAGAAGACCGAGGCCATGGAGTGGCTCGTCGAGACCGTCGGCGCGCTGGCCGAGGACTACGAGGCGCCCTGGGGCTCGATGGTGAAGCAGACGCTGAAGCGCGTGCACCCGGGCTTCAACGAGACCTACTACGGCTTCCGCGATTTCGCCGAGTTGCTGGAGAGCGCCGAGGACGCGGGCATCGTCGAGCTCGACTGGGACGACAAGCGCGGGAACTACCAAGTGCGCCTCGCGAAGGCGAAGCGGGCGCGCGGAGCGAAGTAGCGCGGGGGCGCGTCGGCGCGCGCCGTCCCCTCCGCTGCGCGCGCCTCGGGCGCCGGCGCGGGCCTGATCGGAGACGCCGCCGGGTGGGCGCGATGGCCTTGCCGTCGTCAGAGAGGCAGGGCGCGCCTGCGCGGCCTCCGCGTCGCGCTTCTCCCTAACTCTTGCCGATCCGCGGGAAAGCCGGCTTGCGGTTCTCGAGGAAGCTGCCGACCCCCTCGGCGAAGTCCTTGCGCTTGAAGCTGTCCAGCATGCGCGCGTTCGCCTCGTTCATCGCCACGTCGAGGGGCTGCATCAGCGCGCGGTAGACCTGCTGCTTCATCTCCATCACCGAAGCGGGCGAGGACCAGGTCGCGATCTCCTCGACGTAGGCCTTCGCCTCGCGCAGCAGGTCGGCGGCGGGCACGACGCGGTTCACGAGGCCCATGGCGAGCGCCTCCCGCGCGTCGATCTTGCGCGGCGACCACATCATGTCGAGGGCGCGCGACGGGCCGAGCAGGCGCGGCAGGATCCACGAGGAGCCGTGCTCGGCGATCAGACCGCGCTGGGCGAACGCGGTCCGGAAGACGGCGGTCTCCGAGGCGAAGCGCAGGTCGCAGAGCGCCGCGATCGAGAGGCCGAGGCCCGCGACCGGGCCGTTCACTGCGGCGATGATCGGCTTTCGCACCTTGAGCAGGTACGCGTAGGTGACGGAGAACTCCGGTCCCATCTTCGCGTCGCCCGGCTCGACGCCGAACTCGTTGTCGTTCGCGCCGAGATTGCGCTCGCCGCGCGCGCCGGCCGCCAGCGCCTGCGCGTCCATGCCCGCCGAGAAGCCGCGGCCCGCGCCCGTGAGGATGATGCCGACCACGCGCGGGTCGTCCTCCGCCGCGCCGATCGCGTGGCGCAGCTCCGAGAGCATGCGGTGCGTGAGCGCGTTCAGGCGGTCGGGTCGGCTGAGCTGGATGACGGCGGAGCTGCCGTCCACGTCGTACTGGATTTGCTCGTACACGGGCTTCTCCTCGGCGGATGCGTGAGTGGAGCGCCAGCAGAACCCTCAGGCGCGCGCGTAGCGCTTGCCGAGGCTCTCCAGCGTCGCGAAGAAATCGTTCACCGTGTCGCGCAAGATGTCCGCGACCGGGCGCACGGATTCGATGCGGCCGGCGACCTGGCCCGAGAGCGCGACGCCCGCCCCCACGTTGCCGCCGAAGTAGACCTCGCGCACTCCGGCGCCCATCTCCTCCATCGCGGTGGCCGGGTCCTTCTCGAGACGCTCGGTGCGCGGCGTGCGCAGCGCGCGCAGGGCGGGGCGCCCGGGCGGCTTCAGCATCACGGTGCCGGTCTCGGGCGCGGCCACGATCGCCTGCTTCCAGCCGTCGTGGATCGGCGACTCCTGCGCCGAGACCATGCGCGTGCCCATCTGCACGCCCTCGGCGCCGAGCGCGAACGCCGCGGCCATGCTCGCGCCGTCGCAGATCCCGCCGGCGGCGATGATCGGCACGTCGAGCTTCGAGCGGATCAGCGGCAAGAGCACCATCGTGGCGACTTCCTGGTGGCTCTTGAAGCCGCCGCCTTCGCCGCCCTCCACCACGAGCCCGTCGACGCCCGCGTCCACGGCCTTCTGCGCGGCCTTGAGGCTCGGCACCACGTGGAAGACGGTGAGCCCCGCGGCCTTCAGCGCCCTCGTGTACTTGGTGGGATCGCCGGCGGACGTGGTCACGAACTTCACGCCCTGCCGGGCCACGAAGTCGACGATGCCGGGATCGCGCACGAAGGCCTGCGCGATGTTCACGCCGAAGGGCTTCGCCGTGAGCTGGCGCATCTTCACGATCTCGCCGCGGATCTCGTCGAGCTGTCCGGACGACGTCTCGATGATGCCGAGCCCGCCCGCGTTGGAGACGGCCGACGCGAGCTGCGCGCGCGCGATGTAGCCCATCGGCGCCTGCACGATGGGGATCTCGACGCCGAGCATCCGCGTGACGCGATTGTCGAAGCGCATGGGGAGCCTCCGCCTGCGAAGCCGGGCGACGATACCTCCCCCTGCGGCGCCGCAGCCGCCGGCGCGCGCGTCAGTCCGGCGCGTCGCCGCTCGCGTCCTCGGCGGCCTCGCTCTCGCGCACCTCGATCTCGAGGGAGCGGCGCTCGCGCCGCTCGCGCTCCCGCCGCGCCGCGTTTTCCTCGGCGGCCGGCAGCTCGGGCGCGAGCGCGTCGGTGGTCGGAGCCCCCTCGTAGACGGTCACCAGGCGCCGCACGGCGAGCGGCTCGCGCCCCTCGATCTCGGCCGTGACCTCGATCTGGTTCGCCCCGGGCGCGACTGGCAGCGCGGCGCGGAAGGAGCCGTCGGGCAGGATGCGGAGGCGATCGGCGCGGGCGCCCGTCGTGAGATTGCGGACCGCCACGCGGTCGAGGCCCGTGAGGCGCACGCTGCGCAGCAGCGACACGACCTCCGCCGGATGCTCGACGGGCACGAAGCGGCCGCCCGTGCGCGCCGCGATCTCGCGATAGAGCGCGAGCTGGGCGAGCGCCTGCGGGCCGAGCGCGAAGGTGTGCACGGGCACGCCGTAGGCGGCGAGACGATCCGCCGCCTCGAGCGCCGCCTCGCGGCCCTCCTCGCGCGTCGGGAAGGTCGGCTGGCCGTCGGAGAGCAGCAAGATCGCACGGTGCCGCGCGCGCTCCGGATCGCGCCGCGCGTTCAGCTCGGCGAACGCGGCCTCGAGCGCCGCGGCGATGCTCGTGCCGTTGTCGTGATAGCCGGCGGTGTACACGGCGAGCTGGCGCATCGTCGCCGCCGGGGGGCCGAGGGGCGCGTCCACCCAGGCGGTCCCCGCGAACGAGACGAGGCCCACGCGCATCGTCTCCGGATCGAGCTGCGCGATCAGCCGCCGCGCCGCCGCCACCTCGGCGCTGACGACGGTGTCGCCCGGATCGCCCGACGCCTGGAACTCCACCGGCCGCTCGAACGAGGCGACGTGGCGCTTCCAGCTTCGGTTGCGGCCCACGCGGCCGTTGCCGTCGATGTCGCGGCCGGTCGCGACCAGCGTGCTCTCGCTCTCGTCGATGGCGATCAGCACGTCGTGGAACGCGGCCTCCCAGCGTCCGCCGCGCCCGCCGATCTCGATCTCGGCGACGCCGCGTACCGCCGGCGGTGCCGTCACCTCGAGGTGCGCGGTGAGATGCCGCGTCGCGATCGGGCCGCCGCCGTCGACGCGCGCCCGGCGCAGCAGCGCCTCGAGCTCGGCGGCGCTCGTGCCGCGCATGTCTTCGTGCGGGCGCGAGAGCACGCGCGCGAGCTGCGCGCGGGCGGCGCTCGTGTCGTTCCCCTCGAGCGCGAGCCGGGCGAGCGCCACGTCGAGGGCGCCGAGGGCGGGCGCGCGCCGCTGCGCGTCGCCGAGCTGCGCCTCCGCCTCGACGCGATCGCCGCGCAAGCGCGCCAGCTCCGCGAAGGCGAGCTGCGCGGTGATCGAGCCGGGCTCGCGCGCCGCGCTCGCGCGCAACAGGCGCTCCGCCTCGGCGAGCTGCCCCGCGTCGGGCGGCACCTCGCTCGCGGCGAGCGCGAGGCGCGCGAGCGCGGCGGCGCGCAGCATCGCGCCGTCGGCCGGCGCAGCGCGCTCCGCCTCGGCGAGCAGCGGTTCGATCGCGCTCCGCTCGTCGCCGCGCTGCGCGCGGAGCTGCGCGAGGCGCGCCTTCGACGCGGGGTGCCTGAGCGCGGCGCTGCGCAGCCAGCGCTCGCCGGGCGGCCACGCGTCCTTGCCGAGCGAGAGCGCCAGCTCGCCGAGCAGCGCGTCGCGATCGGCGGGCGCGAGCGGCGCCGGCTCCGGCACCGCGCCCACGTCGAGCGCGGCCAGCGCGAGCTGCGGATGCGGGAGCTGGCCGAAGGAGAGGTACCGCAGCAGCTCCGCCTCGAGCGCGGCGGGCGGCGCGCCGAACGCGGCCTCGCAGGCGGCCTCGGGCGAGTCGCCCGCGCGCAAGCGCGCGAGGTAGGCGTCGACCGCGCCGTCGCGCCTCGGGAAGCCGAGCGCGTCGCCGCGCAAGAGCAGGTGCAGCAGCGCCCAGCTCTCGGCGGCGAGGCCGTCGCGCGCGTGCTGCGACCAGCGCAGCGTCTCGCGCGCGGTGAGCACGCGCTTCAGCGGGTGCAGCGTGGCGAGCGCGAACCATTCGAGCCGCGCGCGCGGCGGCCGCCCGACTTCGAGCGCGTCGCCGCGCACGCGCGCCGTCGAGACCAGCTCCGCCGCGCCCTCCTCGAGCCAGAGCGGGCGGTGCGGATCGGGATCGCTCGCCGCGAGCAGGTGCACGAGGGCGTGCTGCGCGGCGGTGAGCGCCTGCTCGCGCAGGCCCGCGTCCAGCACGAGGAACGCGCGCTCGGGCGTCACGTGTAGGAACGCGCTCGCGCCCGAGAGCGGCCGCAGGTAGGCGAAGCCGTCGCTCGAGGACAGCTCGACGACGCTCACGGGCGGAAGCTTCGCCGCGTCGGCGCGCGCGAGGCGGCCGGCCGCGGCGAGTGCGCGCTCGAGCTGGAGTGCGAGGGCGGAGGCGCGCTCCGCGCCCGCGCTGCTCGCGACCTCGAAGTGGGCGGAGCGGAGCGCGACCCACGCCGGCGCGCTCGGCACCGACTGCTCGGCGGCGATCGCGGCGGCGCCCGCCAGGACGAGCGAGGCGATCAGCCCACCGCGCAGCACCGCCATCGCGCTCAGCTCCCGCTCTCGCGCTCGATGCGAGCGGTCGCCGGGATGAAGACCCTGCGCTGCACCGTCGGTGTCCTCGCTCGGAGAGATCCTATTCCAAGCTAGAGGAAACGCGCGCCCGCCAGTTTCGCCCCGCTGCGGGGCGAGGCGCCGCACGGGCCTGGGGCGCCCGGGCGCGACTCGGGCCCGGGGCGGCGATCGAGGCGGAACACCGCTTGCACGCGTACAACCCGAACCTCGAGTCGGGAGGGACGCGCATGCGAACGAAACGACATCCGCTCTCGGGCGCGCTCTACGACGTGCGCGCCGACGGGCTCGTCGAGGTGACCAAGGGCGACAAGCGCGGCGTGTTCCGCGCCGACGGCAGCTGGGTCGAGGGCGACCTGCGCTACTGCGACGCCCACCTGTGCGGCTGGATCGCCGGCCCGCAGGTGCCCGGCGGACGCAACCCGAAGGATCGCCCGGCGGCGCGCGTGGAGATCACGCAGTGACGCGAGCGCCACTTCGAGGCGCCCCTGCGCGCGCGGCGTCGCGCAGCGAGGGCCGCACATCCGCAAAGAAGGGAACTCAGACGGTGGCCGACACGAACGAACGCGGGATCAGTTATCAGGCGCTGCTCGACTCCGACACGCACGAGGTGCCGAAGGTGCTGCGCCTCAGCGCGCCGATCGCGCCGGGCCCGCAGCGCGTTTCGGCGCAGCGCTACACGTCGCGCGCCTTCCACGAGCTCGAGCGCGAGAAGGTGTGGAAGAAGGCGTGGCAGATGGCGTGCCGCGAAGAGGAGCTTGTGGAGGTGGGCGATCACGTCGTCTACGACGTCGCCGGCCTCTCGTTCCTCGTCGTGCGCTCGGCGCCGGGCGAGATCAAGGCGTTCTACAACGCGTGCCTGCACCGCGGCCGGCAGCTGCGCGAAGTCGACGGTCGCGTCGCCGAGCTGCGCTGCGCGTTCCACGGCTGGTGCTGGGGGCTCGACGGCGCGCTGAAGGAAGTGCCGTGCCAGTGGGACTTCCCCGACGTGACGCCGGAGCGGTACCGGCTGCCGGAGGTGAAGGTCGGCACCTGGGGCGGCTTCGTGTTCGTGAATCCGGACCCGCACTGCGAGCCGCTCGACGCCTACATCGGCGACCTCGCGCGCCACTTCGAGCGCTGGCCGCTCGAGGAGCGCTTCAAGGAGGTGCACGTCGCGAAGATCCTGCGCTGCAACTGGAAGCTCGCGCAGGAGGCCTTCATGGAGGCCTACCACGTGGTCGCCACGCACCCGCAGCTCCTGCCGGGCATCGGCGACGCGAACTCGCAGTACGACGTGTTCGGCAACTTCTCGCGCGCGATCACGCCGAACGGCACGCCCAGCCCGCACGTGAAGTGGGAGCCGACGCAGCAGGACATGCTCGACGCGATGCTCGACCGGAATCTCGACGAGCCGCCCGCCCTCGTGGTGCAGGCGGGCGAGACGGCGCGCGAGGTCGCGGCGCGCGCGCGGCGCGAGGGGCTGCGGCCGGTGCTCGGGGCGCGCGCGGACCTGCTCAGCGACGCGGAGCTGGACGACAGCTTCTACTACACGCTGTTCCCGAACTTCCATCCGTGGGGCGCCTACAACCGCATCGTCTACCGCTTCCGCCCGAACGGCGACGACCACCGCAGCTGCATCATGGAGTGCATGTATCTCTCGCCCTTCACGGGCAAGCGCCCGCCGCCGGCGAAGATCCACTGGCTGTCGGCGGACCAGGACTTCACCGAGGCGCCGGAGCTGGGCCTGCTCGCGCGCGTGTTCAACCAGGACGTGTTCAACCTGCCGAAGGTGCAGGCGGGCCTCGAGGCGATGCGAGATCCGGAGGTCGTGTTCGCCAACTACGGCGAGACCAAGCCGCGCCACTTCCACCAGATGCTCGACGCGTTCCTCGCCAGGTGAGCGGGCCGGGGCGGACGGAAGCCCGCGAGCGGCGCGCGCCGCCGGCCGAAACGGCGGCTTCACTCGCGCGGCGGCTCGGGCGGGGGCGCGGCGACGTCCGCCGTCGCGATCGGCGTGATCTCGACGACTCGCCGCTCGGCGGCGGCTCGCGCCGGCTCGCGCCGCGCGCGCGCGCTCGCGAGCTGCGCGCGGGCGGCGATCTGCTCGGTGCGCTGCGCGACGGCTTCGCGTAGCGCGCGGACCCGCGCCGCGTGCGTGGCGTCGCCGGGCGCGGGCGGCACGCGGCGCACGCGACGCGTCACCACCAGCGGCTCGCGGCCCGCGACCTCCGCGCGCACCTCGATGGTGTTGTCGCCCGGCGCGAGGGCGACGATCCCGTCGAAGCTGCCGTCCGCGAAGGCGCGCAGCGCGCGCGCGTTCTCGCCGCTGTGCGCGTTGCGGATCGCGACCGTGTCGAGGCCGGTGAGGCGCACTTCGCGCAGGAACGAGACGTCGGACAAGTCGTCGACCGCGGCGAAGCGCCCTCCCGTCCGCTCGGCCACTTCGCGCAGGGTGTCGCTCTTCTCGAGCGCGTCCTTGCCGATCGCGAAGCCGTGCACGCGCACGCCGTGGCGCGCCAGCTCGTCGGCGGCGCGCAGCGCCTCGCTGCGCGCGCCGACGCGGCTCGGCGCCGTCGGCTCGCCGTCCGAGAGCATCAGGATCGTGCGCTGGCTGCGCTCGCCGGGCCGGCGGCGCTCGATCAGATCCTCGAGCGCGCGCTCGAGCGCGGCGGCGAAGCTCGTGCCCGTGGGATCGAAGTGCACCCGATGGCGGCGCAGCGCGGCGAGCGCGACCGCGAGCGCGCCGAGCGGCGCCGCGAGCCGGGCCTCCGCGGTGAACAGCACCAGGCTGACGCGCGTCGTCGCGGGGTCGAGCTCCGCGAGCAGCCGCTCGGCGGCGGCGATCTCCGCGCGCACGATGGAGTCGCCTCGATCCGACGAGCCGCCGCGATCGGAGGGGGGCGCGAACGGGCCGAGCGCCCTGCCGAGCGTGCGGCCGACGCGCCCGTCGCCATCCACGTCGACGCCCGAGGCGTCGAGCGTGCTGTTCGAGACGTCGAGGGCGATCGCGACGTCCTGCAGCGCCGCCTCCCAGAGGCCGGCCTTGCCGCGCACTTCGAGGAACGGCAGGTCGGTGACCGCGAGCTCGCCGGGCGCGGGCGCCTGGACGTCGAGCCGGGCAGCCAGGTGGCGAGTGGCCAGGTCGCCCTCGCGGTCGAGCCCCGCCTCGCGCAGCAGGCGCGCGAGCGTCTCGCGCTCGCGGGGTTGCGTGGGCGCGGCGTGCGGGTTCGCGAGCAGCGGCGCGAGCGCCGAGCGCGCGCCGCCGGCGTCGTCGGCCGCGAGGCGGTCGTCGGCGAGCTCGAGATCGAGCGCTGGCAGGGTGGGCAGCGCGAGCCGCGCGGCCGCGAGCTCGCGGCGCGCGCGCTCCGCTTCGCCGCGCGCGCCGGCGATGCGCGCGAGACCGAGCTGCGCCGCCGGGTGCGCGGGCGCCAGCGCGAGGCTGCGCGCGAAGCTCGCCTCGGCCCGGCCGACGAGGCCGGCCTGCGACGTCGCGGCGGGCGGATCTCGCGCCAGCGCCAGCCACGCCTCGCCGATGCGCCGCGCCACCTCGGGGTCCCGCGTGCGCAGTGCCTCCGCGCTCGCGATCCCCGCCTGCGCCTCCGGCTCGCCGCGCTCCGCCGAGAGCCACGCGCTCGTGGCGAGCGCCAGCGCGTGGTCGGGTCGACTCGCGAGCGCCGCGCGCAGGAAGCTCTCCGCGCGCCGCCAGTAGCGCTCGCCGAGTGCGAAGGCGAGATCGCCGAGCAGCGCGTCTCGGTCGGCGTCCGCGAGCGGCGCCAACGCGAGGCTCCGCTCCGCCGTCCCGAGCGACGGTGCCGGCACGCGAACCGTCGGCAGCGCGTCTCGCTCGACGTGCGCGAGCACGTCGCGCTCGAGCTGCTCCAGCGGGCGACCGAGCGCCTCGCGGCAGGCGGCGTCCGGGTCGGCTCCAGAGGCGAGCCGCGCCACGAAGTCGCGCAGCGACGGGCGCGGCGGCGCGCGCTCGCCGAGCAGCAGGGTGTGCGCGAGCGCCCAGGACTGGGCGTAGAAGGCGCCCAGCGCGCGCGCGTCCCAGCGCAGCACGTCGTTCGCCCCGAGCACGCGTGCGAGGGGCAGGGGCGCGAGGCGCGCGAGCTCCTGGTGTCCGGGCGGCGCGGCGCCGATCTCCGCCTCCTCGCCGTCGAAGCGCGCCGTGGCGAGCAGGTCCGCGAGGCCCTCGCGATACCAGGCGGGCGAGGCGGCGCCGGCCGAGCCCTGCTGGAGGAGGTGGACGAGCTCGTGCTGCGCGACCTGGAAGCCGGCGGCGGGATCCGCGGCGTCGATAGCGAGGAAGCTCGCGTGCGCGGCCGGGAGGAAGTAGCCACTCAGTCCGCGATGCGGCCGCAGCGCGGCGAAGTTGCGCGCGCGCGGGAACAGCACGACCTGGGTGGGCACGCTCGGCGCGGGCGCGTCCAGCTCGCCGAACGTGCGCGCGACGCCCTCGAGGCGCAGCAGCTTCGCTGCGATCTCGCGGGTGCGCGCTTCGGACAGCCCGCTCGCCAGCTCGAAGCGCGGCGTCGTGCCCGCGATCCAGCCGCCGCGCGGGCGCATGGGAATCGCGCCGCAGGCAGCGAGCAGCGCGAGCGTGGCGGCGAGCCACGCCCAGAGCCGGCGGCGGCGATACCCCGGTCGTCGCACGGCGCCTCCGATGCGCCCCCGCCGGTCTTATACCACCGCGCGTGGCGGCGCCCGCCGCCGCGGAGTGAAGTACCGTGCCCGTTTCGCCAGGGGGAGATCGCCATGACGCCCGAGAACGTCGCCGACGCGACCGCCGAGCTGATCGCGCGCCTCGCGCTGCTGCTCGATCGCCGCGGAGCCGTGTCCGTCGCCGAGCTGCTGCCGATCTTCGAGGCGTTCGCCGTGCCGAGCGAGAATCCCGCGCTGCCGGCGATCGCGGCGCGCGTCTCCGAGCGCCTGCGCAGTATCGACGCCGCGAAGAACCGCCGCTCCGCGCGCGCCGTGCTCGACGCGACGGACGGCGCACGGCTCTCCGCCACGCCCTGGCAATCGCACACTTGATCCCTGGCCGGAGGGCTCCATGACGATTCCGCCCCGCACGCCGGTGCTCGTCGGCGTCGCCCAGGTCGAGCAGCGCGAGCAGGACCCGCTGCGCGCGAAGGAGCCGCTCGCGCTGATGGTGGAGGCGTCGCGGCTCGCCGCCGAGGACGCCGGTTCGCGCGCGCTGCTCGTGCGCGCCGACGCGCTGCGGGTGGTGCGCGGCATGTGGCCCTACGCGGATCCGGGCCGCGCCGTCGCAGCGCGCGTGGGGGCGACCGGCGCGAAGTCGGGCATCACGCCCTTCGGCGGCAACTTCGTGCAGACGGCGCTGAATCGCACCGCCCTCGACATCCAGGCGGGCGCCGTCGACGTGGCGATCCTGACCGGCGCCGAGTGCGGCTACACGCAGGCGCGCGCGCGCAAGCAGGGCGTCAAACCGAAGTGGAGCGAGGCGCCGGGCACGCCCGACGTGCAGATCGGCCAGGACGCGCCGATGAGCCACGAGGCCGAGCGCAAGGCGGGTGTGCGCCAGCCCGTGCAGATGTACCCGGTGTTCGAGAACGCGCTCCGCTACGCGCGCGGCGAATCGCTCGCAGCGCACATCGAGCGCGTCTCGCGGCTGTGGGCCGGCTTCAGCGCCGTGGCCGCGAAGAATCCGCACGCTTGGATCCGCGAGGCGAAGAGCGCCGAGCAGATCCGCACGCCCGGTCCCGACAACCGCATGGTGTGCTTCCCGTATCCGAAGCTGATGAACAGCAACAGCAACGTCGACCAGGGCGCCGCGCTGATCCTCACCAGCGTCGAGACCGCGCAGCGGCTCGGCATCGCGCGGGAGAGGTGGGTGTTCCCGTGGGCGGGCAGCGACGCCCACGACCACACCTACGTCTCGGAGCGCGACGACCTGTGCTCCTCGCCCGGCATCCGCTTCGCGGGACGGCGCGCGCTCGAGCTCGCGGGCGTGAGCGTCGCCGACCTCGCGCACGTGGACGTCTACTCGTGCTTCCCGGTCGCCGTGCAGGTGGCGGCGCGCGAGATCGGGCTCGACGAGGCGCGCCCGCTCACCGTGACAGGCGGGCTCACCTTCGGCGGCGGCCCGCTCAACAACTACGTGATGCACGGCGTCGCGCGCATGGCCGAGGTGCTGCGCGCAGACGCCGGCAAGGTCGGCCTGTGCACGGCGAACGGCGGCTTCCTCACCAAGCACGCGATGGTCGTCTACTCCACCGAGCCGCCGGCGCGCCCGTTCCGCCACGCGGACGTGCAGGCGGAGGTCGACGCCACGCCGCGGCGCGAAGCGCTGCTCGACTTCGCGGGCGAGGCGACCATCGAGGCCTACACGGTCGACTACGCGAACGACGCGCCGGCGCTCGGCCACGCCGCGGTGCGCACGCCGGATGGAAGGCGCGCGTGGGCGAACAGCGCCGACCCGGAGGTCGCCGCCGCGATGACGCGCGAGGAGTTCTGCGGCAAGCGCGTGCGCGTGAAGGACGGCCGCTTCGAAGTGGCCGCCTGACCTCCGCGCGGCGCGCCGCTCCGCGCGGGCCGCGCAATTCAAGTGCAAGCGACCTTGCGCCGATGACTCCGGGCAGTCGCGCAGGTGCTCTGCATGGAGCCGTCCGTCAAAGGCAGCGTCGTGGTCGGCGTGGTCAGCTCGCTGCGCGCGATGAAGCGCGCGGGCCGCATCGAGCAGGCCGCGCTCGACGCGCGCCTCGGCGCGAGCGCGCTCGGCCTGCTCGGCGAGAAGATCGAGGTGGGCCGCTGGTACCCGATGGCCGCGTTCGGCGAGCTGGTGGACTTCGAGTGGGATGCGACCGGCCGCGACCCGGCCTACGCCCGCGACGCGGGCGCGCGCTCGGCGGATCGCATGTTCGACGCCGGCCTGTATCAGCAGCTCGACTACGCCGGCCGCGTGTCGCGCGCGAAGTCGCGGGACGATCTGGTGCGGCAGGCGAAGCTGATCACCACCGTCACCGGCGCGCTCTACAACTTCCTGACGACCGCGGTGCGGATCGCCAGCAGCGGCGATCGCCTCGAGATCGTCTACGGCAACGCGGGGGCCTTCCGCGAGCCGCTGCGCTTCTCGACCGAGGGCTACATGAATCGCGTGAACGAGCGCCAGGGCTCCTCGCGCCGCTGGACGAGCGAGCGCCCGCGGCCCGACGCGATCGTCTACGCGATGGCGCTGCCCCGCCGCCTCGCGGGCTCCTGACGCCCGCCTCGACGCCCGGCCGCGCCCGCCGCCGTTGACCGCGGCTCGCGCCGCGCGCGATGCTGCGCTCCTTCGCGCCCACGCAAGGAGCACGCCATGTCCCGGCCCACAACGAACCTGCGCTGGGTCCTCGCCCAGCGCCCCCACGGCATGATCAGCGAGGCGAACTGGAAGCTCGAGCAGGTACCGGTCGCGCCGCTCGCCGACGGCGAGGCGCTCGTACAGGTGCTCTACCTCTCGTGCGACCCGGCGATGCGCGGCTGGATGGAGGATCGCCCGAGCTACCTGCCGCCGGTGGGCATGGGCGAGGTGATGCGCGCGGGCGGCGTCGGGCGCGTGGTGGAGTCGCGCTCGCCAGCGCTCGCGGCTGGCGATGTCGTCGAAGGCCTCTTCGGCTGGCAGCAGTACGCGGTGGTGAAGCCGGGCACGCTGGCGGGCGCGAGCAAGCTGCCCGCGGGCGTCGAACCGAAGCTGGCGGTGGGCGCGCTCGGCACCACCGGGCTCACCGCCTACTTCGGCCTGCTCGATCTCGGCAAGCCGAAGGCGGGCGAGACGGTCGTGGTGTCCGGCGCGGCGGGCGCCACCGGTTCGATCGCAGGGCAGATCGCGCGCATCCAGGGCTGCCGCGTGATCGGCATCGCCGGCGGTCGCGACAAGTGCGCGTGGCTGACGAAGGAGGCGCGCTTCGACGCCGCCATCGACTACAAGGCGGGTGACGTGGCCGCGGAGCTGCGGCGCCTCGCGCCGCAGGGCGTCGATGTGTACTTCGACAACGTGGGCGGCGCGATCCTCGACACCGTGCTCGCGCAGATCCGCATGAAGGCCCGCATCGTCTTGTGCGGCGGGATCTCGGCCTACAACGAGGTCGAGCCTCCGCCGGGTCCGCGCAACCTGATGAACCTCGTGATCCAGCGCGCGCGCATGGAGGGGTTCATCGTGATCGACTACGCGGCGCGCTTCGCGGAGGGGCGAGAGCAGCTGCGGAAGTGGATGGAGGCGGGGCAGCTGGCGCACCAAGAGGACGTGGTCGTGGGGATCGAGAAGGCGCCGGAGGGGTTGCTGCGGCTGTTCGCCGGGAAGAACGTGGGGAAGCAGCTGGTGCAGGTGGCGGAGTGAGGGAAGAGCCTGCGCGCTGCCCGCAGCTGGCGGAGAGGACGAGCGCGCAGATTCGCGCGCCGCGGTGGGGCTTTCGCGCGCCCCTCGCTCTGTAGTGAGTCGCGTCGCTTCGGCGTGGTCGCCGATCTCAGGGGGTTGGGAGGGCGCATCGCGGGCGCCGTCGAGGCGCCCGCGATGCGTGCGGCGGTGTGAGTGGTCGCAGAGGACGTCGCCGATTTCGGCTCCGGGGGGTCGTGCCGCGGCGCCTAATCGATCGGCCGCGGCGGAGAGAGGCTTGCGGCGAGCGCGGCGAGGAAGGCTTCGGCGGGACGCGGATCGGCGAGCGGGCGACCGGCGTAGTCGGCGACGACGGTGGCGGTGAGGGTCCCGTCGGTCGCTGGGGCGAGCGTGATCGCTAGGCGCAGCGGGTAGGCGTCGAGGCGCGAGGCGACGAGGGTGCCGCGCGCGGCGTCGGCGGATTCGAGGGCGAGGCCGAGGTCCTGGAGCGCGGCGATGGCGAGGCGCTGCGCGCGGGCGAGGTCGGCCGCGGCGAGCTGGCGAGAGACGACGGCGGGCGCGGGTTCGGCGGGGCTTCGGGCGCGCAGGGATTCGAATGGGTTTGCGGCCGCGGCCACCGCGGCGGGCACGGCGAGCAGGAGCGCGAGCGCGGCGCTGCGGACCGCGCGCGTCACTCGAGGCTCTCGGCGGGCAGCGCGAGCTCGCTTGCGACTTCGCGGAAGAAGCCGGCGTACTCGCCCGGCTCGCGAACCGCGGCGCGCAGCGTCTCGCGGCCCCGCGCGTTCCACGCGAGGCGCTGGAACGTGATGCGCAGCTGCGTCTCCAGGCCGAACTCGCCGGCGGGGAGCGTCGCGAGCGAGGCGCGCAGGCGCGTGCGATGGCCGGCGCTCTCCGCGTCCTTGTAGGCGACGATCACGCCGAGCGCGGCGTCCTGATCCTCCGCGCCGAACCCGTGGCGCTGCAGGACGGCGATGCAGGCGTCCAGCACCGCCGCCTCGTCGTCCGTCGCGAACACGCGCGTCTGCATCGCGCGCTCGGCCTCGGAAATGGGCGCGAGGACGAGCGCCTCGGACGGGGGTGCGGACGTCGCGCAGGCCGAGGCGAGCGCGAAGGCGGCGAGCAGCGCGAGCGAACGGGATGCGGTGGGGCGGAGCAAACGGGCCTCGGCGGGGCGCCTCACGATACCGGCGGCGCGAGGACTGTCTCCGGGTCGCGCAGCCAGAGCGCCATGCACACCACGTCTTCGCTGCGCCCGTCGAGGATGCGCGCCGCGCGCTTCACGCCCTCCTCCTCGAAGCCGACGCGGCGGTAGAGGGCGATCCCCCGCGCGTTGCTCGCGAACACCTCGAGGCCGACGCGCGCCAGACCGCGCTCGCCCGCAGTGGCGAGCGTCTCGGCGAGCAGTTGCGCACCGAGGCCGCGCTCGCGGTAGCGAGCGAGGAGTCCCATGCCGAGCGTGCCCCCGTGGCGGAAGCCTTCGAGCGGGTTCGGCGAGACGTCGCACCAGCCGACCACGCGCGCCCCGTCGAGCGCCACGTACTGCACCATGCCGTGCGCCAGGCCTTCCAGGACGAAACGCCGCACCTGCGCGAGCGGCGGCGCCTGCACCATCCCGAGCCAGCGGCGCTCGCGGGCGACGGAGTCGAGGCAAGCGCGGAAGCTCTCGACGTCGCTCGGCTGGGTGGCGCGGATCTCGACGCGAGTCGTCATCGCGCAGACGATCCCCGCTCGCGGGCGCGAACGCCACGCGACGCCGCCCCGCGCCGCGAGGCGTGCGGGGGCGGGGTCCGGCCGCGCCTCAGTGCGCGGCGGCGGCCGCCTTCGCGCTCCCGGACAGCGCGCCCATCGCCGCGAGCAGGTCGTTGAACTTGCTGCGCGAGATGCGCTCGGAGAAGCCCGCGCGATTCAGGCGGTGGTAGTACTCCTGCACCTGCTTCAGCTGCAGCCCGCCCACGATCTCGAGGCCGCGCTTGATGTTCTCGGGCTTCGTGCCCTTGCCGGCCAGCACGATCATCGCCTCGAACAGCGCGGAATCGAACTGCGCGAGCGAGAACGCCTCGGCCTCGTCGAGCGCGGCGTGGATCTGTTCCTTCCGCTCGGGCGTGTGGTCGAGGATCCACTTCAGGTGCTGCATGCCGTAGGAGACGTGGCGCGCCTCGTCCTGCATCACGAGCTGGAACATGCGCTTGTCCGTCGGCGTCGGCGAGATGAACTCGCTGAAGCGGAACATGGTGAGCACGTTGCCCTCGGCGAGCAGGTGCATGAAGGCGCTCGCCTCGCTGTAGGTGTCGCCGTCGAGGATCGCCTTCAGCGAGTGCTCGGCCTGCGGCAGCGCCTCGAGCAGGCCGACACCGCCGGCGAGAGCGCGCTTCCTGAACACCTCGGCGTGCCGCGCCTCGTCGATCGCCTGGGTCGCGATGAAGTGCTTCACCTCGTGGAACTGGTTGTTCATGCGCCAGCACCACTTCGCCGGCAGGTCGGTGGCGATCAGCTCCACCTCGGTGAAGAAGGTGCAGAGCTGCGCGAAGGCGATCTCCAACTCCTGCGGGCGCTCTTCGTGCTCCAGGTTTCGCCAGGGGATGTCGGTGGTGGCGTTCCACTGGCGCGACATCGCCTCCTCGTAGAACGACGAGACCTTGTAGGCCCACACGTCGCTCTTGCGGTTCAGCTCCGGCGCGAGATCGGCCTGCCGCGCCACGTCGTAGGCCGCGCCCCTCGGCGCCGAACCGCGCGGGCCGCGCGGCAGCTCGGGCAGCGCGTCCTCGCCGTAGGCGCCGACGTTGCAGTCGAGGTAGGTGAAGCCGCGCCGCGGGTTCTCCGCGCTCGCGCGCACCGCCTCGGTGCCGGACTTCAGCCAGTCGAGCTCGAGGTTGCCCTTGCGGATGTCCCGCAGGCGGAGCATCAGGTCGTCGTTCGCCGTCCAGTCGGTGGTTCCGTAATAAGACATCGCGTCTCTCCCGGTGCCGAGGTCTACGACAGGTAAGATAGGAACTTGCTGAGCGGGCTGCGCGCGCGGCGGTCGCCCAGGCCGGCGGCTTCGCAGCGCTCGAAGTACTCCCGCGCGCTGCGCTCGTAGAGCGCGCGCACGGGCTCGTAGCCGCCCGAGATCACGATCAGCGGCTCCAGGTGGGCGCGCGCCCCGAGCCAGCCGACCGCGCCGTTCTCGAGCAGGTCGAGGTGGCCGTTGATCGCATCCGCCTCGTTCGGGCGAGCGCTCACCACGCCGCGCACGTGCGCGACGCCGTAGGCCACGAAGCGCCCGGCATCCTGCGCGAGGCGCGTGCCGAGGAAGACGTCCGCGGGGTTCTTTGCCGCCCACTCGAGGTGTGCGCCGAGCGTCATCACCAGCGAGTAGAGCAGCAGGTTCTGCGACGCGGAGGCGCACGGGTAGGTGCCCGAGTCCGCCACCATCTTCAGCAGCTCGCCGAGCTCGAGGCAGTCGACGCCGAGCCGGCCCTCGCCGTACAGCGCGCGCTTGCGCCAGGCCTCGGCAGTGCGCGCGGCGTCGATCATCTGCACGCACAACAGGTACTTCACCTCGTGGAATTCCTGGTTCATCTGGAATTCCCAGCGCGCGGGCACGTCGCCGGTCACGAGCCCGATCGAGATCAGCTCGGTCGCGAGCTGGCGCCACGCCGCCGCCTCGCGCGCGTCGTAGCCGCACTCGTCCAGTGCCGACCACGGCACGGCGTGCGCAGGGACCCAATGCCGCGCCTTGCCCTCCTCGAAGAGCGCCGCCGCATTGTCCGCCCAGACCTCGGACTTTCGGTTGAGGCGGTAGCCGAGCGACGGCAGGCCCGGCGGCAGGAAGGCACCGCGCGGCGCCATCGAGAAGTTGTGGCGCACGATCTCGGGGATGCGATCGGGCGCGTAGACGCCCTGGTTGATGTCGTCGAGCGTGAGCCCGCGCCGATCCTGGCGGGGACGCGCGTGGATGGCGTCGTCGCGGCTGCGCATCCAGGAGAGATCGAGCTCACCGCCCATCACGCGCATCAGCTTCTGCAACAGCGCGGGGTCGGTCGCGAAGTCCTTGGGTGCGATGTAGGCCATTTTGTTTGGGCTCCGTTCGGCTGCGCCTCACTGCGCGCGGCCTGCACCGGCTTCGCCGGCGCTGGCCGCTTGCGGCTTCTCGAGCCGCGGTCGGGCGATGCGTTGTGGCTGAGTTCGTCTGGGCTCCGTTCGGCTGCGCCTCACTGCGCGCGGCCTGCACCGGCTTCGCCGGCGCTGGCCGCTTGCGGCTTCTCGAGCCGCGGTCGGGCGATGCGTTGTGGCTGAGTTCGTCTGGGCTCCGTTCGGCTGCGCCTCACTGCGCGCGGCCTGCACCGGCTTCGCCGGCGCTGGCCGCTTGCGGCTTCTCGAGCCGCGGTCGGGCGATGCGTTGTCCCTCGCTGCCGTTCGTTTGCTAGGCCAGGTCCACGTCGACGTGGCGGGCCTGGTCGAAGAACTCCTGGATCGTCGCCATGAAGCGATAGAACTTGTCGTGGCCCTCGGCGTCTTCGTACTCGACCTTCATGCGGTCGCCGAGATGCGAGAGCGTGTTGAGGGTGTGCTCCGCATCGGCGCCGCCGTAGGCGAGGACGGAGCGCAGCATCGCCCGCCACAGCGCGGGCTCGGCGACGAGCACGAAGTCGAGGCCCTTCGCGTCGCGCCGCTCCTCGACCTTGGTGCACTCGTACACTTCGAAGTGCACGCCATAGAGCTTCTCGCCCACGCGCACGCCGAAGCTGGTGTCGCAGGTGCCGAGCTTCTCGAAGCGCGCGGCGTCCTCCGCGGTGCGCTTGCGCAAGGCCTCGAAGAACGCGAGGGACGGAAACGGGACGGACACGGCATGCCTCCTCGATTCGCGGGTGCACGGCGACGCGCCGAAGATGACGCAACTCGCGTGCCGCCGGCACCCACGACTCTCTGGCGCGTTCACCCGCCCGCCGGGCGGCGCCCGAGGCGGCCTGACGCGCGGCGCGCCACGCGCCGCGGCGCAGAGCCCCGCGCCGCGCGCGTCAGCGCAGGTGGCGGTCGAGGAACCGCAGCATGCGCTCGATCGCCGGGCGCGCGGCCGGCAGCATCTCCATCTGCACGTAGCCGTGCGGCATGCCCGCATCCTCCACGTACTCGTGCGCCACGCCCGCGCCGGCGAGCGCATCGCGGAGCGCGCGCGCCTGCGCCAGCAGCGGATCGGCGCCGCCGCACACGATGTGGCAGGGCGGCAGCTGCGCGGCTGCGTGGAGCGGCGAGACGCGCGGATCCCGGGCCCAGCTCGCGCGCTCCGCCCCGCCGGCGTAGGCGCCGATCATCAGCTCCATCGCGTCGCCGCCGAGCGCCGCAGCGCCGGGCGACTCCGGAGCGCTCGCGAGGGCGCGGCCGAGCGTCGCGAAGTCGAAGACGCCGTAGATCAAGAGCGCCGCCCGCAGCGCGGGCGCGCTCGCGTCGCCCGCCAGCGCGGCGGCCACGGCGGCCGCCAGGTTGCCGCCCGCGCTGTCGCCGCCGATCGCGAGCCGCGCAGCGTCGCCGCCGAAGCGCGCGACTTCGCGCGCCGCCCAGCGCACCGCGGCGACGCAGTCCTCGAAGGGCACGGGAAACGGGTGCTCGGGCGCGAGGCGGTAGTCGACGTTCACGACGACGTAGCCGGCCTCCGCGAAGCGGAAGCCGAGCTTGCGATGCGTGCGCGGGCTGCCGCAGATCCAGCCGCCGCCGTGCAGGTAGACGAGCACGGGGTGCGGGCCTGGCGCGACCGGCGTCACCACGTCGGCGCGCACGCCCTGCGCGATCGGCACGTTCTCGTGCAGCGCGCCCACCTCCGGCGGGTCCGCGTTCATCAGGAACGAAAAACCGTCGATCATGCGCCGCATGTCCTGGGCGCTGCGCGGCGGGTTCGCGGTCAGCAGCCGCGCGAGCACGTCCACGTTCGGAAGGTCGGTCGCCGGCGCGCTCATGCTGCACTCCTTGTTACGGGGCGGCGAGTCTCGCGGATCGCTCCGCGCCGTGCCGCTCGTCCGCGAGGTCAGGGCTCCGTCGCGCCGAACGCGTAGCCGAGCCGGAGCCCGTAGCTGCGCGGCGCATAGGTCGAGATGCCCACCGGCATGCCCGCCGTGAACTCGGGCCCGACGATCACGCGCCCATAGATCGACTCGTCCTCGAGGTTCTGGACGAAGGCCTCCGCCCGCCAGCGCCGCGCGGGGCTCGACCAGACCAGGCGCAGGTCGGTGCGGTGGTAGTCGTTCACGCGGTCGGGCGCGGTGTCGAACGGGCGCCGGTAGTAGTGGGCGCTCCAGCTGAACTCCACCACCGGCGTGAGGAAGCCCCGCGCGCCGAGCGGGAACGTGTGGCGCAGCAGCGCAGCGACCTTCCACTTCGGGGAATCCTCGAGGCGGTTCCCGCGCAGGTCGAGCAGGCCGTTCACGCCGTCGGGCGGGTTCGCGGGGTCGCGCGGGCAGTCGGGGTCGTCGACCGGCGTGTTCTGCAGCACGTCGTCGGCGCAGAACGCGTCGAAGCGCGCGTCGAGCCAGCTCGCGTTCAGGGCGAGCGAGGTCAGCGCCGTGGGCTGCCAGCGCAGCTCCGCCTCGACGCCCCAGATCGTCGCCGCTGCGGCGTTGCTGGTGAGCACCTGCCCCTCGATCAGCTGGGGCACCTGGAGGTCGCTGTAGTCGTAGTGGAACGCGCTGAGCGCCGTCGCGAGCGCGCCGCCCCGCCAGGTCGCCTTCCAGCCGAGCTCGGTGGCGTCGATGCGCTCGGGCGCCACGTCGTTCACCAGACCGCTCTGGGCGATCAGCTCGGTGAGGCCGGCCTTGTAGCCATGCGCGCGCTTCACGTAGAGCACGTGGTCGTCGCCCGCGAACCAGCGCGCGCCCACCTCGTAGGTGGTCTCGCTGAACTTCCTGCGCGAGTCGAGCGTGCGCAGCTCGCGCACGCAGAGCGGCGGCGTGCAGCCGGCGGGCGTGTCGAGGTTGGTCTGCTCGCGGTCGTAGTGGTCGACGTTGTATCGCGCGCCGCCGAACAGCTCGAGCGCGATCGGCGGGTCGTCGCTCAGCAGCTCGAGCGGCCTCAGCGTGAGCTGCCCGAACGGCGCATAGCCCTGCTCGCTGCGCAGCTCGGCGCTGCGGATGTCGCCGAAGGGCGTGCGCGTCGCCTGATCCTTGCGGTGCTCCGCGTCGAACGCGAAGAAGCCGGCAATCCAGTCGAGAGCGCCGTCGCCCTCCGACGCGAGCCGCAGCTCGCCGGTCCAGATCTCCCAGCCGTACTCCTGGAGGTCGTCGAGGATGGGCAGCTCGCTGCCGTCGACGTCCACCAGCTGGAACGTGGTCTCCTTCTCCCAGCCGGCCAGCGCGACGAGCCGCACCGAGCCGGCGCCCGGCAGGTCCGGCAGCTTGTGCTCGAGCCGCAGGTCGCCGCCGAACACCTCGCTCTTCGGGTGGCCGCGCTCGAGGATGCGGCTGCGCACGAGCTTGCCGCTCGCGGGCGCCGGCTGAGCCACGACGCCCTGCAGGCTCGGGTCGAGGTTGAAGATCGTGGAGACGAGCGACTGCACCGACGCCGTGAGCAGCGGCAGCGGACAAGGCCCGATCGGCCCGCAGGCCTGAATCCGCGCCAGCGCGCGGAGCTGCTGCGCCTCGGGCGTCGCCGGCGTGAGCACGGCGTTCGTCACGTCGGCGAGGAAGAGCTGCATGCCCTGATAGGGGTCGGCGCGCACGACGCCGAACGGCTGCGTGGTGAGCTGGCCGACCGGGAACGCGCCCAGCAGCGGCTTGCCGTAGATCGGGAAGCCGAGCCGCTTCGTGTACTGGCCGTGGGCGACGACGGTGGTGCGCTCGCTGAATGAAGAGCGCAGCGTGCCGCGCCCGGCGTAGACGCCGAGCCGCCCGTCGTCGCGGTGCGTCTCGAGGTTGTGCAGCGCGGGATCGGAGGCGATGCGCTGGAGCACGAAGCGCCCGGTCAGGCGCTCGTCGCCCGCCCCGAGGAAGGGCACGTTCAGCATGCCGCGCGCCTCGTAGGCGTCCAGGTTGCCGCCGGTGATCTCGGCGCGCGCGCCCCATCGCGCTTCGGGCTCCGCCCAGCGCACGTCGAGGGCGCCCGCGGTGGCGTTGCGCCCGTAGACGGTGCCGGAGGGGCCGCGCGCCAGCTCGATCGCCGCGAGGTCGTAGAGCGCGGTCTGGAGCGAGGTGTTGTTGAGCTTGAAGACGCCGTTCACGTGGAGCGCAACCGGCGACTGCGACGTGAACGACTGCGAGATGCCGCGGATCGAGAGCGCGTCGTTGGCGCCGCCCTTGATCGTCACGTTCGGGACGAGCGCGGCGAAGTCCGAGAAGGTCTGCAGGTTCAGGTCTTGGATCGCGCTCGCGTCGAACGCGCTCACGGCGACGGGGATGTCCTGGATCGACTCCGCGCGCTTCGAGATCGTGACGACGATCTCCTCGATCGCGTCGTCCTGCGCCTCGTCGGCCCCGGCGGCACCGGCGAGGCCGAGCGCGACGCTCGTCCCGAGAGCGGCCGCGCGACAGCCCCCCGTCGGCCCGCGCCCAAACCTCATGCGTCCCGCCCCGCTCTGCCCCGCCCGCCGCTTCGGCCGCGCACGCTATCACGTAGTGGCAGCGTGCGTGTCAAATTTTGGCGCGGCCGCACGTTTGCAGCGCGGCGGGGAGCGGGCGGCTAGATGCCCGGCTCTCGATCGCGGCTCGGGGCCGCGAACTCGGCGGCGCGCGGCCCCCAGCTCGCGAGGAGTGCCTGCAGGTCGGCGCCGGGCAGCGGCTTCGAGATCAGGAAGCCCTGCGCCTCGTCGCACGCGGCGTCGATCAGCAGCGGCACCTGGCTCGCGCGGTCGACGCCCTCTGCGACGACGCGCATGCCGAGGTCGTGTCCCACGCGCACCACACCTCGCACCACGCGTAGCGCGTCGGGGTTCTCGTCGACGTCCTTCACGATCGAGCGGTCGATCTTGATCACCTGGACCGGGAAGCGCACGAGCGTGCTGAGCGACGAGTAGCCGGAGCCGAAGTCGTCGAGCGCGAGCGTGACGCCCACCGCCGCCAGCTCGCGCAGCGGCTCGAGGCAGCTCTCGTTCTCGTACATGAGCGACTCGGTCACCTCGAGCTCGAGCTGCTCGGGCCGCAGGTTCGCTGCGATCAGCGCCCGGAACACGACGCGCGCGAAGTCGCCAGAGAGCAGCTGCGAGCGCGACACGTTCACGGAGATGCGGCCACCGGGCCAGGCCCCGGCATACGCGGATGCGCTCGCCAGCACCCAGGTGCCGATCGAATCGATCAGGCCGTCGCGCTCGGCGATGCCGATGAAGTCCTTGGGCGGAATCTCGCCGAGGCGCGGGTGCCGCCAGCGCACGAGCGCCTCCGCGCCCGAGATGCGCCCGTCCGCGAGCTCGACGCGCGGTTGGTAGAGCACCGAGAGCTCGCCGCGCTCCGCGACGTTCGGCAGATCGGCGACGATCGTCGCGGCGCGATCCTCGCGTGCGTTGCGCGTTCCGTCCGGGAAGCGGTAGCGGCTGCCGGACTTCGCGGCGGCGAGGCCCGCGCGCTGCACGCTCGCGATCAGCTCCGCGACGGTCGCGCCGTCGCGCGGAGCGACGGCGATGCCGATGCGCGGCTCGAGCGTCGCGGCGCGCGGCAGGCCGGCCACTTCGAGCGGCGCCGCGAGCACTTCGGCGAGGCGCTTCGCGCAGGTCGCGGCATCCTCCATGCGGCCGATCCCCGCCAGCACCACCGCGAACTGGTCGCCGCCGAGGCGCGCCACGCCGGGCGGATTGCCCTCGATGCGGCTGACCGCGTCGCCGGAGCGCAGCGACAGCACGAGCCGGTTCGCGACCGCGCGCAGCACCTCGTCGGCGCCGGCGTCGCCGTGGCGGTCGCGCACCGCGTGGATGCCGTCGACGTCGAGCCACAGCAGCGCGACGCGATTCTCCTTGCCGGCGAAGCGCTGGAGCGCGCGCTCGAGACGAGACTCGAAGATCGCGCGGCCGGGCAGGCCCGTGACCGGGTCGTACATCGCGATGCGGCGGATGCGGTCCTCGGCGACGCGCTGGGGCGTCACGTCCTGCGCGAGCAGGCCGAGGGGCAGCTCGCTCGCGCGCCGCGCCGTCGCGCGCACCGGGTGGTGGCGCAGCCAGCGCAGCGCGCCGGCCGCGCGGTGCTCGAAAGCGGCGCCTGGGACGCCGGCCGCGAGGGCGCCGAGGGCGTCGAGCAGCTTGGCTCGATCGTCGGGGTGCACCGTGCGCTCCACCAGCTCGGCGAGCGAAGCCGGCGCCGCGTCGAGCCCGAAGACGTGCAGCGCCTCGTGGGTCAGCGCGACCTCGTTCGCCGCCGGGTCGCACTCCCACACGCCGAGACCTGCGTGCAGGTGCGCGCGCTCGAGCGCGTGGAGCTGCTCGGCCAGCTCGTCGCGAGCGCCCTCGAGCTCGCGTTGCGTCACGAGCGCGCGGGCGAGGAAGCGAACGCGCAGCTCGAAGCGGTCGAGATTCACGGGCTTCGAGAAGAAGTCGGTGGCGTCGTCGGCGAGGGCGAGCTCGGGGGCCACCCCCGCGCGCGCCTCGGACAGCACGAGCACGGGGATGAGCTTCGCGTCCGGCAGCGCGCGCAGCGCACGCACGAACTCGGCGCCGGCGCCGCCGCCGAGCGCGCCTTCCACCACCACGAGCTGCGGCCGCTGCCGGGTGGCCTCGGCGAGGGCGAGGTCGGCCGACCCGACGTCCGTGGTGGCGAAGCCCGCGCGCACGACGGCGTTGCGAAGCTGGTGCCGCAACAACGGGTCGCGTACCGCGAGCAGCGCTGCGGGGGCGTTCATGCGTCAGGCCGCCGAGCCGGGGGCCGGCGGCCCAGCGAACGCTGCGGAGTCGGCGCGAGCTGCGGTGGGATCCATGTCGGTCAAAGACGCTCACTCGTGTGCAAGCGGGTCGCCCAAACCATCGAACTTCGGCCTGCCGAGCTTGAATCCGCTCGCGCCCTGGGACCGACGGGTCCGCTGCGGACGATGCGAGCTAGCGTGCGCAGACCCACCGGGAGGACGCATGGAGTTTCACCTGATCGACGCGGGACGCACCCACACGCTGCCGGCCGAACTGGACGGCGCGCGCGTGCGCGTGCCAGCCGCCGCGCTGGAGAGCGCGCTGGGCTATGCGCTGAAGCCCGAAGGCCTGTGCCTCGGAGACGCGTGCTTCCCGGTGCGCGAGCGCGCGGCCCTCGTCTCGGACGGTGCGATCGACCTCGCCGAGCTGGCGCGCGTGACGGGACGCCCGCTCGCGCTCGACGTGCCCGAGCGCGCCGCCGCGCTCGGCACCGCGCTCGCGGAGCGGCTCTCCGCGCTCCAGGGCCTCGAAGCCCCCGATTTCACGCTGCCTGACTTCGCGGGCCGACGGCACACGCTCTCCGCCCATCGCGGCAAGAAGGTGCTGCTGATCGCCTACGCGAGCTGGTGAGGCTGCCGCGAGGACCTGCCCGTGTGGCAGGCGCTGTACGAGGAGCTCGGGCCGCGGGGCTTCGTGCCGATCACCGTCGCCCTGGACCGCAATGCCGACGACCCGCGCCCGTTCGTCGAGAAGGCGAAGCCCACGCACCCGAGCCTGCTCGACACCGAGCACGTGGTCGCCGAGCTGTTCCACGTGGTGAACGTGCCGACCATGATCTGGATCGACGAGCGCGGCGTGATCGTGCGCCCCCAGGACAACCAGTTCGGCACCGACACCTTCACCCAGTTCCACGGCAAGTCGTCGGGCCTCTATCTCGCGCAGCTGCGCGCCTGGGTGCACGAGGGGGCGGGCGCGCTCTCGGCGGACGAAGTACGCCGCCACCAGCAACTGCCCAGCGCAGAGTCGCAGCTCGCGCGCGCCGAGCGCGCGCTCGCCTGGCACCTGCATTGCGCCGGCCGCAGTGAGGCCGCCGAGCGTCACTTCGCGCGCGCGGGCGAGCTGGCGCCGAAGGACTGGACGATCCGGCGAGGCTCGATGCCGATCCGCGGGCTGAACCCGTTCGGGCCGGACTTCTTCGAGCTCGCGAAGCAGGGCGGCGCCGAGTTCCCCATGGACGAGGTGTCTCGGACGCGCGTGGCGCCCCGAGCGAAGCTGTGAGGCGCGGGCCGGCGCGGTGGCGGGGAGCGCCCGCGGCCTTCGCGCGGCTCGCGCTGGCGGCGCTGCTGGCGTGGGCCGCCGCGGGGCAGCCCGCGCGCGCCGAGGAGCCGCCGGAGCAAGCGGCCCTGCGCACCCTCGACGCCTTCATGGCCGCGTTCAACGCGCGCGACGTGGAGGCGTGGATCGCCACGCTGCAGTTCCCGCACGTGCGCATCGCCAGCGGCCAGGTGGCGGTGTTCCCCGACGCGCAGGCGTTCCGCGATGGCTTCGAGTTCGCGCGCTTCGCGGAGCAGACGGGCTGGAGCCGCAGCGAGTGGACCGAGCGGCGCGTGATCCAGTCCGGCCCCGACAAAGTGCACGTGGCAGTCGCATTCACGCGCTTTCGGGCTGATGGCGGCGTGATCGCGCGCTACGAGTCCCTGTACGTCGTCACGAAGCTCGCGGGTCGCTGGGGCGTTCAGGCGCGCTCGAGCTACGCGCCCTGAGGGCTGCGCCGAGCGACGTCTCAGGAGCGAAAGGATGACGACCCGCGGAGTCTGGAGCGCGCTCAGCCTGAGCCTGGCGATCGCCGTCGCCGCGCTCCCCGCGGCCGCCCAGTCGCCGTCGGCTTCCTCCGCCGGCGCGCTGCGCGTCCTCGACGACCAGCTCTCCGCCATCAACGCCAGCGACAAGCTGGCATTCGTCGCGAGCCTGCACTTCCCGCACGTCCGCATCGCCGGCGCGAACGTGAAGGTCTACCCCACGGCCCAGGCCTACCTGCCCGAGCTCTCGCTGAAACAGCACGGCTGGGACTACGCGCGCTGGACCGAGCGCAAGGTGGTGCAGGACAGCGTCGAGAAGGTCCACGTGGTGGCGACCTTCACGCGCTACCTCGCGAACGGGAAGGCGGTCGACAGCTACGAGGGCCTCTACGTGATCGTGCTGAAGAACGGGCGCTGGGGGGTGGTCGCGCGCTCCAGCTACGCGCCCTGAGCGAACGCGCGGGGCATCCGCCCGCACCTGCGTGCAACGCCGCGACTCCGCGTCCCAGCGCGGCGCCGCCGCGCGCAGTAAACAAGGGACGCGCGCGCCAGGGTCCCACGGCCCTTCACCACGAGGTTCCCGCGATGTTCCAGTTCAACCCGCTCGATCCTGCGACCCGCCGCGACCCGTTCGCCCTCTACGCGCGAGCGCGCGAGGAGGCGCCGGCCTACCTGCACGCCGGCCTGCCGCTGCGCGTGATCTCGATCTTCCGCTACGAGGACGTGCAGGCGACGCTGCGCGACGACGCGCGCTTCTCGAACGCGCCGAACCCGGCGCTGCGCGCGACGCTGGGTGCCGAGCTGGAGGCGATCCCGCCGTCGATGCTCGTCACCGACGGCGACGAGCACACGCGCCTGCGCGGCCTGGTGAACAAGGCCTTCACGCCGCGCATCGTCTCGCGCCTCGAGGCGCGCATGGTCGCGCTCGCCCACGAGCTGGTGGACGCGGCGGTGGCGAAGGGCGAGGCGGATCTCGTCCAGGCGCTCACCTATCCGCTGCCGGTCACGGTGATCGCCGAAATCATCGGCATCCCCGCCGAGGAGCGCGCGCAGTTCAAGGCGTGGTCGGATCGCGCGGTTGCGAGCCTGGGTCTCGCCTTCCTGGGCGGCTTCGACGAGCAGCGCATCCGCGCGCAGATCGCGCTGCGCGAAGAGATGCGCGCCTATCTGATTCCGCTCGCCGAGCAGCGCAAGCGCGCGCCGCGCGAAGACCTGATGACCGGCCTCGTGCAGGCGGAGGTCGACGGCTCGCGCCTCTCCCACGACGAGATGCTGCAGATGCTGATCCTGCTGCTCGTCGCAGGAAACGAGACCACCACCACGCTGATCCAGAACACGGTGCTGGAGCTGCTCGCCCACCCGGAGTGGGAGCGGCGCGCGCGCGCCGATCGCTCGCTCGTGCCGGGGGTGATCGAGGAGACGCTGCGCCACTCCTCGCCGGTGCAGTTCGCGCCGCGGCGCGCGCTCACCGAGCTCTCGCTGCACGGCGTCGAGATCCAGCCCAACGACTTCGTGCTGTGCTGGATCGGCTCCGCGAACCGCGACGCGAAGGTGTTCGAGGATCCGGAGCGCTTCGATCCGCTGCGCGACAAGAACCCGCACATCGCTTTCGGCTTCGGGCCGCACTACTGCCTCGGCGCCAACCTCGCGCGACTCGAGGCGCGCGTCGCGCTGGAGGCGCTGCTCGCGAAGACGTCGCGCATCGAGCGGGCCGGCAGCGGCGACCTCCCGCTCCACCCGAGCCCCGTCTTCCGCGGCGTGACCGAGCTGCCCGTGAAGCTCGCGCCGGCCTGAGCGCCGGCGCACGCCCGCGTACGCACCCGCCGCGCGACAACCAGCGCATCCACGAGGAGTCGCCCATGTCCCGACGCGTCTCGCTCGGCGTCGCGCTGCGCTCGATGGGGCCGCAGTCGTCGCGCGACACCTTGCTCGCCTGCGCGCGCGCGGCGGAGGCCGCGGGCTTCGACGACGTGTGGGTGCAGGACCAGCTCTGACGGGGACGTTCTTGGACGAACGCGTCGAAACGCCGGGGACGTTCTTGGACGAGAGCCGCCCCCGCCCGCCCCGCGCCCCCGCCCGCGCCCGGCGCCCCCTGCGCCGAGCGCCTCAGCCGAGGCGCCGCACCGGCTCCCGCCCGTCCCACCCGCGCGCCGCCTCGCGCACCATCGCGTAGAACGGCGCCAGCTTCGCGCGCTCGTAGAGCTCGAGCATGTGCCCGAGCTCCGCGCTCGTGTCGACCATCGCGAACTCCGTGCCGTTCGTGGTCGCCGCCTCGAGCGCGATCGCGAAGCCCTGCGCGCGCTGGGCGGCGAGCGCCGCGGCGAGGTCGTCCACGAAGCACGCCACGTGGTGCACGCCGCGCTCGTGCGCGGCGAACCGATCGCGCAGCGGCGAGGGCGCGTCGCCGTGCTGCGTGATCAGCTCGACCATCAGGTCGCCCGCCTGGCCGTAGGCGGAGCTGTGGTCGAAGACCGCAGGCGCGCCGCGGTAGCGGCAGCGTGCGAGCGGAATGTGCTCGAGCAGGAAGAACGGCCCCCAGCCGCGGCGCGCCGACAGCTCGCGCGCCGCCGCTTCGGGATCGGGGACGTGGTAGGCGATCTGCACGGGCAGGAGCGCGAGCATGGGGCCTCCGAATCGCGCGAGGGTGCAGCAGGCGGCGAGAGCGCGCCCCGCTTCCGCGGGCGTGCGGCGAGCGCCGCCCAGGCGCGGGCCCCCTGCCGCTCCCGCGGCGCGCTGCTCCGGGCCGGGCCGTGCGCCGTGGGCGCGGGCTCGCTGCGATACGGTGCCTCGCCCCGCAGCGAGGCCGCCCATGTTCGAGCACCTCCTCTCTCCCGCGCGCATCGGCAACGTCGCGCTGAAGAACCGCATCGCGATGGCGCCGATGGGCGTCGAGCTGGTGGAGGCCGACGGCGCCGTGCGCGCCCCGACCGTCGCCTACTACGAGGCGCGCGCCCGCGGCGGCGCAGGCCTGCTCGTCACCGAGAACACCTCGGCGGCGTATCCGCGCGGAGCGAACAGCGCGCACGAGATCGCCGTCTCCGACGATAAGTACCTGCCCGGCCTCGCCGCGCTCGCCGAGGCCGTGCATCGCCACGGCGCGAAGATCGCGATCCAGCTCGCCTTCCACGGCAAGATCGCGCGCCTCGACGTGACGCAGGGCCGGCCGATGATCGTGCCGAGCGAGCCGCGCTTCCACGTCGACGTGCGCGGGCTCGCGGAGATGACGCCCCAAGAGCTCGGCTGGATGATGAGCGCCAACACGGGGACCGGCGGCCGCTATCAGGCCGCCACCAAGGCCGATCTCGCGCAGATCACCGAGGATTTCGCGGACGCGTGCCTGCGCGCGCGGCGCGCGGGCTTCGACGCGGTCGAGCTGCACGGCTCCCATGGCTACCTGTTCTCGAGCTTCCTCTCGCCGGGCTGGAACTTCCGCGACGACGAGTACGGCGGGCCGATCGAGAATCGCGCGCGCCTCCTGTGCGAGGTGATCCGCGCGTGCAAGCAGCGCGCGGGCGCGGACTTCACGGTGTGGGCGCGCATCGACGCACACGAGTACGGCGAGCCCGGCGGCATCACGCTTCCGGACGCGGTGCGCACCGCGCAGCTGATCGAGGCGGCCGGCGCCGACGCGGTGCACGTCAGCGCCTACGCCGCGAACAACCTGGGCCCACACTTCCTCGACGCGCCGCTGCCGCACGCCGAGGACGCCTACGTCGAGTTCGCGAAGGCCGTGAAGCGCGCGGTGAAGATCCCCGTGATCGCCGTCGGCCGCATCGAGCCGGAGACCGCGGACCGGCTGATCCGCGACGGACACGCCGACGTCGTCTCCTTCGGCCGCAAGCTGCTCGCCGACCCGGAGCTCCCGGCCAAGCTGGCCGCGGGGCGCCGCGCGGCCGTGCGGCCGTGCGTCTACTGCTACACGTGCGTCGCGCAGGCGTTCTTCGACAAGCCGGTGCGCTGCGCGGTCAATCCCGAGGCGGGCAAGGAGAGCGAGCGCAGCGCGCTCGTCCGCACGCCCGCGGCGCAGCCGAAGCGCGTGCTCGTGGTGGGCGGGGGTCCGGCGGGCATGGAGGCGGCGCGCGTCGCCGCGCTGCGCGGCCATGAGGTCACGCTGGTCGAGACGGGCGACAAGCTCGGCGGGACGCTGCGCTTTGCGGCGCTGCCCTACGAGCCCAACGAGCGCCTGCTCCGGTACTACGAGGAGACGCTGCGCGACGCGAAGCTGCGCGTGCGCCTCGGCACGGAGGCCACGGCGGCGCTGGTGCGCGAGCTAGAGCCCGACGTCGTGATCGCGGCGGTCGGCGCGCGGCGCGAACGGCCATCGCTGCCGGGCGCCCACCGCGATCACGTCTTCGACGGCGACGACCTGCGCGCGCTGCTCAGCGGCGAGGACGCGCGCGAGGCGAGCGGGAAGCTCTCGCTCGTCGGTCGCCTGGCGGTGCGCGCCGGGCGTCTCACCGGCATCAGCGGCGACCCCGCGAAGCTGCGCGAGGCCTCGCGCGCCTACATGCCGGTGGGCAAGCGCGTCGTGATCGTGGGCGGCGGTCTGGTCGGCGCCGAGCTCGCGGAGTTCCTGCAGGAGCGCGGGCGCGAGGTCGTCGTGCTCGAGGAGGGCGCGACGCTCGCGAAGGAGATGGCCCACCCGCGCCGCTGGCGCGTGCTGCACGAGCTGCGCGCGCACGGCGTGCGCCTGCACGCGCGCGCGCGCGTGCTCGAGATCGGCGAGAAGAGCGTGCGCTTCGAGCTGGCGCCGGCGAAGGAAGGCGCGGCCGGCACGCGCGACGAGGCGGCGGCCGACACGGTGATCCTCGCGGCGGGGCTAGAGGCGAACCCGGAGCCGGCACGCCGGCTGCGCGAGGCGGGAGTGCCGGTGATCGAGGTCGGAGACGCGAAGAAGGTCGGCTACATCGAGGGGGCGGTGCACAGCGGATTCCTCGCTGCGTGCTCGGTGTGACCCGACGGCTCGCGTCGATCGCGTGCGAACTCGCGCGCGGCCAGCGCGGCAACGATGCAGGAGGGGCGCGCGCCCGCTCGCGACGCGCCGAGCGCGCGCCCGCTACTCGATGCTCCGCGCCGTGTAACGCTGGAAGCGCAGCGTGGAGGACCAGTGGTCGGAGGGAAGACCGGCCTTCTGCTTCAAGCGGCGGACGAACTCGCGCGGCGTCGGGAGCTGCTCCCAGACGTCGGGAAGGAACGTGGCGCGCGCGAAGCCGTCCTCGAGGACGAGCCCGTCGACGCCCGGCCGCAGGCGCGCCAGCAGGTCGGCCTCGCAGGTCGCGGGCAGCGGCTCCGGGGCGGAGAGAATCGAGAGGTGGATCCGCAGGCCGGGCAGCTCGCCGGCCGCGAGCGGAGCGAAGCGAGGATCGTGGAAGGCGGCGCGGTACGCGTTCTCGGCGACGTCGGCCGCCAGCGGGCGAGTCGCCTCGAGGCTCCCGATGCAGCCGCGCAGCGCGCCGCCGCGCGCGCGCAGCGTGACGAAGCTCGCGCCGGCTGCGCGCAGGGCCGGCGAGAGCGCGGCGGCGTCGACGGACAGCGGACGCGCGTGGGCGAGCCCGTGCGCGACCGATGCGCGCGCGACGGCGAGCAGCTGCGCGTCGTCGTCCGCCGGGCGCGCGCGCTCGTGCTCGCCGCGCGCCGGCTCTCGCGCCGCGGGCACCGGCGCGAACGACCACGCGCCGTAGCCGACCACGCGGCGCCGGTCGCCCGCCGTGTCGCCGGAGCTGCGCAGGTCGAGGGTGCGCGGCGCGAGGCCGTGGCGGCGCGCGGCGAGCAGCAGCCCGCGCACGGGGACGCGGCCACACGCCGAGTCGCGTCCCAGCGCCTCGGGCCGCAGCGCCTCGATCGCGCGGCAGGTCTCCGCGTCGAGCCGCCGCGCGCTCTCGTAGTCGAGGTAGTGCGAGAGGTCGGAGCTGATCACGAGCAGCGTCTCGTCGCCGCCCCACACGCGCTCCAGCACTTCGGCGACCGCCTCGGCGCTCGCGTCGCCGACGACCAGGGGCAACAGCGCGAAATCCCCGAGCACCGCCTGGAGGAACGGGAGCTGCACCTCGAGCGAGTGCTCCAGCGCGTGCGCCTCGTCGGAGCGCAGCACTTGCGGGAGGTCGTCCAGCAGCGCCAGCGACTCCGTGTCGAGCGGCACGACACCGAGCGGTGTCGCGAAAGCGCGAGCGCCCGGCGCAGCGAGCCCGCGCAGCGCCACGCGATGCGCGGGGCCGAGCAGCACCACGCGCCGCACGCGCCCGCGCAGCGGCGCGAGCTGCGCGTAGGCCCGCGCCGCGACCGCGCCCGAGTACACGTAGCCGGCGTGTGGAACGATCAGCGCCTTGGGAGCGGGCCCGGGCGGCGCGCCGGCCGCGCGCAGATAGCCCTCGATGCTGGCGCGCAGGGCGGCGGGATCGCCTTCGTAGAAGAGGCCGGCGACGGCGGCGGGACGGACGTCCATGGGAGCGAGCATGAGCAGCAGGGCGCGCTCGGTCAATCGGGGCGACCTCACACAGCGCAGTGTCGGAGCGGCGCGGTCGGCTTCGCGCGAGCGGGGTGCTCGGCCACCTCGGCGCGCCAGGTGCCGGAGCACACGGAGGGGCGGGGCGCCCAGGTTGACGCGCTCCGCGCGCGGCCAATCCTCCTTGGCATGCCGCGCCCTCCCTCCACGGTCTCCGCGCGCTACTTCCACCGGCTCGCCGACGGCCAGCTGCGCTGCGACGTGTGCCCGCGCGCCTGCCGCCTCGCCGACGGCCAGCGCGGGCTCTGCTTCGTGCGCGCGCGCGAAGGCGACGAGCTGGTGCTCACGACCTACGGGCGCTCGAGCGGCTACTGCGTCGACCCGATCGAGAAGAAGCCGCTGAATCACTTCCTGCCCGGCACGCCCGTGCTCTCCTTCGGCACCGCCGGCTGCAACCTCGCCTGCCGCTTCTGCCAGAACTGGGACATCTCGAAGAGCCGCGAGATGGACACGCTCTCCGACGAGGCGCCGCCCGCGCGCGTCGCCTCCGCCGCGCGGGCGCTCGGCTGCCGCAGCGTCGCCTTCACCTACAACGACCCGGTGATCTTCCTCGAGTACGCTGTGGACACCGCGATCGCATGCCGCGAGGTCGGCGTGAAGACCGTCGCCGTCACCGCGGGCTACGTCTGCCCGGAGCCGCGCGCGGAGCTGTTCGCGCACATGGACGCCGCGAACGTCGACTTGAAGGCGTTCAGCGAGGGCTTCTACGCGAAGGTGTGCGCCGGCGAGCTGGCGCCGGTGCTCGACACGCTCCGCTATCTGCACGACGAGACGAGCGTCTGGCTCGAAGTGACGACGCTGCTCATCCCCGGCGAGAACGACTCCGACGCCGAGCTCCACGCCGCCGCCGCCTGGTTCCGCGAGCACCTCGGCGCGGACGTGCCGTGGCACTTCAGCGCGTTCCATCCCGACTACCGCATGCGCGACAAGGCGCGCACGCCCGCCGCAACCCTCGCGCGCGCTCGCGAGCTCGCGCGCAGCTACGGCCTGCACCACGTCTACACCGGGAACGTTCACGACGAGGCGGGCGGCAGCACCTACTGCCCGAGCTGCGGCGAGTGCGCAATCGGACGCGACTGGTACACGATCACCCGCTGGCGGCTCGACGCGGGCGGCGCCTGCGCGAAGTGCGGCACGAAGATCGCCGGCGTGTTCGAGGGAGCGCCGGGCAACTGGGGCGCGCGGCGCATGCCGGTGCGGCTCGCGGAGGTTGCGACGGCCACGGCGTGACCGCGACGCGCGGCGCCGGTCGCGCGCGCGGGTCGACGGCGCCGCTACACGAGCGCCTTCCCGAACAGCGCCAGCATCCGGCTCCAGGCGCGCTCGGCCTGCGCCTCGTCGTAGACGGGCGAGTCGGGCGGGCACCAGCCGTGGGCGGCGGGGTAGACCTCAATCTCCGCCGGGACGCCGGCTCTTGCGAACGCGTCGCGCAGCACGTCCTTGGCCTCGGGCTCGCGCTGGTCGTCGTTCTCCGCCACCGCGATCAGCAGCTGCGCCTTCAGCTTCGGCGCGAGCAGGTGCGGGCTGCTGTCCTCCTTCGTGACGAGGCCGCCGCCGTGGAACGAGGCGACGGCGCCGGCGCGGGCGGGCGCCGCCGCCGCCGTGCGCAGCGCGATCGCGCCGCCCATGCAGTAGCCCATCGTGCCGAGCTTCTTCTTCGCGTCGACGGCGGCCTGCCCGTCGAGCCACGCGACGAAGGCGGCGCCGTCGGCGGCGTGCATGCTGGGCGTGAGCGAGCGCGCGAGCGGGATCACGACGTTGCGCGTCGCCTCGTCGGCGACGCTCGCCCCCTCCGGCAGCACGGGCGCGCGGCGCGTTCGGTAGTAGGGATTCACGACCAGCACCGCGTATCCGGACTCCGCGAGCCGCCGCCCCATCCGCCGGAACGCGGCGCGCAGACCGAGCGCGTCGGGCCACACGAGCACGCCCGCGTGGGCGCCGCTCGCGGGATGCACGAAGTAGGCGTCGGCGACGCCGTCGGGCGTCTCGATCTCGACGTCGCGCTCCGCGACCGCCAGCGCATCCGCGGCGCGCGGCAGCAGCAGTGCGAGGCCGACGCCCGCCGACAGCGCGCCGAACTGCCGGCGCGTGACGGCGCCGCGGCGCGCGTACTCGGCGAGGTCGCGCTCGAAGTGGTCTTGGTCGCACATGCGAGATCCTCCGCGGTCAGCCGATCGCCTTCGCCAGCCACTCGTGGATGCGCTCGTTCGCGAGGCGCGCGAGCGCGATCGGGAACATCGTGAAGCCGTGCACGCAGTCGGGATAGATCGCGAGCTCGCTCGGGTTGCCGGCGGCGCGCCAGCGCGCGTGCATGAACAGGGAGTCGTCGTAGAGATAGTCCGCGGTCCCGACCGTGAAGAGCGCGGGCGGGAGGCCGGCGAGGTCGGCGTAGAGCGGCGAGATGTCCGGGTGCTTGCGGTCGTCGCCGAAGATCTTCGGCAGGTAGAGGTCGCGGAAGCTCTGCACACCGCCGCGGCGCTGAGAGGGCGTGCCCGAGACGTCGTAGACGCCGAACACGAGGTTCGCGGCGCAGAAGCTCTTTGCGCTCTGATGGCGGTCGCGCAGGCGCAGCAGCGTGGTGGCGGCGAGGTTGGCGCCCGCGGACCCGCCGCCGATCGCGAGGCGACTCGTGCCGAACTCGCGCTGCGCGTTCGCGAGCAGCCAGAGCGCGCCCGCCTCGCAGTCGTCGGGACCGGCGGGATAGGGGTGCTCGGGCGCGAGCCGGTAGTCGACGCTCACGATCGCGCAGTGCGCGCGCCGCGCGATCGCGGCGTTGTCGCGGTCGTCCATCTCCGGCGCGCCCATGAAGAAGCCGCCGCCGTGCACGTCGTAGTAAACGGCGCGCACGTCGCCGGGCACGTAGGTGCGCAGGCGGATCGGCCCGCGCGGGCCGGGGATCTCGCGCGTCTCGAAGCCGGGGATGCCCGCGCTCGCCAGTACGCCGCCCATCACCTGGGTGAGATCGCGAGCGCGCGCGATCGCGGCCGGCGTCCAGCGCATGCGCGGGTCGTCGCGCGGCAGCTTCGCGGCGGCGGCGCGCGCCTCGGCGGCGTGCGCGTCGAGCGCGGGGTCGTAGAGCGGCTCGGGGATCGTCACGGCGCCTCCTCTCGGTTCAGGCGGACGCCGGCCGCACGCGGCGCCACAGCGCGACCACCGCGACGAGCATCGCCCACTCGAGGCCGAGCGCACCGAGCGTGTAGGACTCGAACACGCCCGCTGCCGCGGCGGCGCCGAAGCGCGCGACGCCGAGTCCCGCGGCGAGCGTGCCGAGCGCGAGCAGCGCGTGAGTGGCGAGGGCGGGGCGCACTGCACCAGCCAGCGCGAGCGCGCCGACGGCGGCTTGCAGGCCGCCGTACATCGCGCGCAGCTCGATCGTGCCGGTAGCGCTCGCCGCGGCGACGCCCGCCGCGTCCGCCAGAGAGCCCGGGTCTACGAGGCACAACAGGCCGTACGGGAGCCAGAGCACGGCGCACAGCGCCAGGAATATGCGGGCCGCGAGCATGTTCCACCTCCGCGCGCATTATGCACGCGCGGGCTCCGCGACGAGATCGGCTTGGCGGCGCGATGCCTGCGCCGCCGAGGTGGGCGCATGGCGCGGCCAGGCACGACTCTGGCTCGGGCTCGCCGCCACCGCGCCGGCGCTCCGCCGGCGCTGGCGGCGCGGTCGCGCCCGCGAGAAGATGCGCGCGATGCGCACCCCGCTCCTCATCGCCGCCGTGCTCGCGAGCGCCTCGGCCGCGGCCGCCGAGCCTGCGGTGGACTTCCTGCGGGAGGTGTGGCCCGTGTTCGCGCGCGACTGCGTCGCCTGTCACAGCGTGAAGCAGCGCTACGCGAACCTCCAGCTCGACTCGCCGGCGCGGATCCTCCAGGGCGGCGACATCGGTGCGGCCGTGGTGCCGGGCCGCCCCGACCAGTCGGAGCTGATGCGCCGGCTGCGCCTGCCCGCGGAGTCGCCCGATCGCATGCCGCGCGAGCGCAAGCCGTTGACGCCCGCCGAGCTGGCGCGCATCGAGCGCTGGATCGCGGAGGGCGCGAAGTTCGGCGCATGGGTCGGCTTGGGAGCCGCGGCGCGGTCGACGCCGCCGTGAGCGCGGGAATCACGCGCCGCACGCTGCTCGCCGCCGGCGCCACGGTGGGAGCGGCGGCGCTCGCGCGCGCGGAGGGAAGCGAGATGCCCACTTCTCAGGTGGCGGCGCTGGGGACGGAGCCGATCGTGCTGGCCGAGCCCATTCCGCTCACGGATCTGCCCACGCCCGCGCTGCTGGTCGACGAGGCCGCGCTCGAGCGCAACCTCGCGAAGATGGCGGCGCACGCGGCGCGCAAGAAGATCGGCCTGCGCCCGCACGTGAAGACGCACAAGTGCCCGATCCTGGCGAAGAAGCAGCTCGCGCACGGCGCGCTCGGCGTGTGCGCGGCGAAGGTGAGCGAGGCCGAGGTGATGGTGGACGCGGGCGTCCCGCGCGTGCTGATCACCTCCCCGCTGGCCAGCGCCGACAAGTTCGAACGCGTCGTCGCGCTCGCGCAGCGCACGCCCGGGCTCCAGGTGGTGGTCGACGCGCCCGGCGCCGTTCAGGCGTTCGAGGCCGCCGCCGCGGCGGCCGGTGTCACGCTCGGCGTGCTGATCGACCTCGACACCGGCACGCGGCGCACGGGTATCCAGCCCGGCGCGCCCGCGCTCGCGCTCGCACGCGAGATCCGCGCCGCGAAGCATCTGCGCTTCGACGGCCTCCAGGCCTACTCGGGCCACGTGATGCACGTGGTGGGCCGCGAGGAGCGCAAGAAGAAATCGCTCGAATCGCTGGCGCCCGCGCTGGACACGCGCGCGCTGCTCGAGAAGAACGGCATCGCGGTGAAGACGTTTACCGGCGGCGGCACCGGCACCTACGACATCGACTGCGACGTGTCCGGCATGACCGACCTGCAGGTCGGCTCCTACCTCTTCATGGACGTGCAGTACCGCATGATCGGCGACGCGGACGGCGAGCTGTTCGACAGCTTCGAGCCGTCGCTCACGGTGCTCGCCACGGCGATCAGCCAGCCCGTGCCGCAGCTCATCACGATCGACGCGGGCTTCAAGGCCTTCGCGCACGAGCCCGACGCGAAGCCGCAGTTCAAGGACCGCACGGGGCTCGCCTACTTCTACGGCGGCGACGAGCACGGCATCTGCGCCTTCACCGGCGAAGCGCGCGAGCTCGCCCTCGGCGACAAGGCCGAGCTGCTCGTCTCCCACTGCGATCCCACAGTCAACCTCTACGACGTCTACCACGTGGTGCGCGACGGAATGGTGCGCGAGCTGTGGCCGATCGCGGCGCGCGGAAAGTCCCAGTGATCGGCCGGCGCGAGCTGTTACGGAGCGCCGCGGGCGCCGCGGCGTTCGCGGCAGCGAACGGCGGGCTCGTAGAGCGCGCGTTCGCGGCGAGCGCGCCGCCGGAGTGGACGAACTGGTCGGGCTCGGTGCGCTTCACGCCGGCGGAGAAGGCCGCCCCGGCGAGCGTCGCCGAGGTGCAGGCCGCGGTGCGGCGCGCGGCGCGCGCGGGGCGCCGCGTGCGCGCGATCGGCAGCGGCCACAGCTTCGTGCCGCTGTGCGAGACGGACGGGCTGCAGCTCGTGACGAGCCGCCTGCGCGGCGTCGAGTCGGTGGACGCGAAGCAGCGCGAGGCGTGGATCCTCGGCGGCAGCAAGCTCTATCAGGTGGGCGAACCGCTGCGGAAGGCGGGCCTCGCGCTCTCCACGATGCCCGACATCGACCGCCAGGCCCTGGCCGGCTCGATCGCCACCGGCACCCACGGCACGGGCCGCGCGATCGGCAGCCTCTCTTCCTACGTGACTGGCCTGCGGCTCGTGCTCGCGAGCGGCGATGCGGTCGAGGTGACCGCCCAGAAGTCGCCCGACGTGTTTCGCGCGGCCCAGGTCTCGCTCGGCGCGCTCGGCGTCATCACCCACGTGCGCCTCGCGCTCGAGCCCGCCTTCCGCCTGCGCGAGCGCAACTGGACCACGGGCTTCGAGGCCTGCCTGGCGCAGCTCGAGTCGCACGTCGCCTCGAACCGCCACTTCGAGTTCTTCTGGTTCCCCGACCCGAGCGCGTTCGTGCGCACGAACGTCGGCAAGGACGTGTGCGCGATGAAGACGCTCAACCCGACCACCGAGCCGCGCGACTTCGAGCGCTGGGACGACGCCGCGCAGACGCGCGGTGAGCGCGTCGGCTGGAGCGACACGATCTACGCCTCGCCGCGCGACACCGCGTTCAACGAGATCGAGTTCGCGCTGCCCGCCGAGCGCGGCCCCGACTGCGTGCGCGAGCTGCGCCAGCTCATGCTGACGAAACACACGGAGGCGCTCTGGCCGCTCGAGTACCGCACCGTCAAGCAGGACGAGGCGTTCCTCTCGCCCGACTTCGGGCGAGCCACCGTGACGATCTCCGCCCATCAGCCGGCAGAGCGCTCCTATCGCGCCTACTTCGCCGACGTGGAGGCGATCTTCCGCAACCACCAGGGCCGGCCGCACTGGGGAAAGCTCCACCAGCTGGCCGCGAAGGAGCTCGCCCCGCTCTACCCGAAGTGGGAGGACTTCCTGCGCGTGCGCGAAAAGCTCGACCCGAAGCGCGTGTTCACCAACGCCTTCCTGCGGCGCGTGCTCGGGAGCTAGGAGGGACCGTGGCGATCCGAACTCGGCTCTTCGCGCGTGCGGCGAAGGCGGCGCTCGCACTCTCGCTCGCGACGACGGGAGCCGTCGCTCAGGACACCGCGCCGGCTCCGGCAGAGGAATCGGAGGACCTCGGCGCGATCGAAGAGATCGTGATCACGACGCAGAAGCGCGCGCAGAACCTGCAGGACGTGCCGATCTCCGTCACCGCGATCACGGGCGAGGATCTCGCGGCGCTCGGCATCGGCGAGAGCGTCGACATCGCGGCGCAGACGCCGGGCCTGAAGATCGGCTTCCCCTCCGGCGAGACGAACACGCCCGCGATCTTCCTGCGCGGCGTCGGCCTCAACGACTACAACGCCAACTCGAACGGCTCCGTCGGCTGGTACATGGACGAGGTCTACATCAGCCAGGTGACGGCGCAGAACTTCCAGCTCTTCGACCTGGAGCGCGTCGAGGTGGCGCGCGGGCCGCAGGGCACGCTCTACGGCCGCAACACCACCGGCGGCCTGGTGAGCTTCATCTCGCGCAAGCCGAGCCACGAAGTCCGCGAGGGCTACCTGACCGCGAGCTACGGCAAGTGGGATACGGTGAGGATCGAGGGCGCTTTCGGCACGCCGATCGGCGAGACGATCGCCGCGCGCGTGTCGCTCGCTTACAACCGCGCCGACGGATACATCGACAACGAGTTCCCCGGCGGCCGCGACAACAACGACGCGAACAACTGGGCCGGCCGCTTCGCGCTCTCCTGGCAGCCGAGCGACTCGCTCGACGTGCTGTTCAACCTGCACGGCGCGCAGAACCGCTCGCTCTCGGCGCAGTACGAGCATCAGGGCACGAACGACCCGATCACGAGCGCCCCCTGCACGGTCTCGCAGATCCGCAGCGACGTGTGCGTCGACGCCTACGGCTATCGCGACGCGAAGAACAACGAGCGCGGCGAGTACAACTTCGAGGGCGACCTCGACATCGACACGTTCGGCACCTTCCTGCGCGTGGAGCTGGGCCTCGGCGAGATGACGCTCACCTCGCTCAGCGCTTACGAGTGGGTCGACAAGCTGTTCGAGGAAGACACCGACGCCAGCCCGAACCAGCTGATCGAGATCGCGTATCTCAACGACGGCTGGGAGTTCACCCAGGAGCTGCGCCTCGCTTCCGACGGCGAGGGCTACCACTGGCAGGTCGGTCTCTACTACCTGCGCGAGCGCGTGCGCGTCGACAACTACCTAGACCTGTTCCGCGACCTGCGCCCGCTCGCGGAGGCCATCGACCCGATCGCGTACCCGGGCGGCTTCGATCCGGGAGCCACCGCCCTCGGCGCGCCGATTTTCTCCAGCAAGACGCACTACCGGCAGGAGGTCGAGTCGGCGGCCGCCTTCGGGCAGCTCGACTGGGACTTCACCGAGAAGCTGCGCGGCACGATCGGGGGCCGCTTCACCTGGGAACAGCGCGACTTCGTCGAAGACGTGGAGTTTCAGGAGCCGTCCTTCACGGTGCCGGTCTTCACGCTGCGCGACTCGGTCGACTTCAAGGAGTGGTCGGCGAAGCTGGGTCTGGACTACAAGCCGGTCGAAGACCTGCTGCTCTTCGCCAGCGTCTCGCGCGGCTTCAAGAGCGGCGGGTTCAGCGGTGCCTTCGCCTTCGATCCCGCCGAGCTGCCCCCCTTCGATCCGGAGACCGTGTGGGCCTACGAGATCGGCGCGAAGTGGGATCTATTCGATCGCCGCGTGCGCCTGAATGCCGGCTTCTTCTGGTACGACTACGAGGACCTCCAGGTCTTCACCACCGTGAACATCGCGCCGGCGGTGATCATCACGATCCTCGACAACGCCGGCACCGCGAAGATCTACGGCAGCGAGATCGAGCTCGAGCTCGCGCCGCTCGACGGCCTGTACGTGAAGCTCGGAGCGGAGTTCCTGCACACCGAGCTGGTCGAGTTCGAGAGCTTCGACCCGGCGATCTCTCGAGCCTACGAGGGCAACGAGCTCGTGTTCGCTCCAGGTGCGAGCCTGAACGGGCTCATTCGCTACGAGATTTCGGTGGCCTCGGGCACGCTCTCGCTCCAGACGGACTTCAACTATCAGGACACCGTCTACTTCGAGACCGGCAACGACCCCATCCTCTCGCAGGCTCCCTACGCAGTCTGGAACGCGCGCGTCGGCTACGCGTTCGAGGAGGGCCGCTACGAAGTGGCGGCGTTCGCGCGCAACCTGCTCGATCGCAACTACCTCGCGTCGGCCTTCAAGCTCTCGGGCCTCGGCTTCAACGAGCAGATGTGGGGGCACCCGCGCACGTACGGCCTTGAGCTGAACCTGCGCTTCTGACGCGGCCCGCCGCGCGAGCGAGCCCAGGGATCGCGCCCGCGGCGTAGGCCGCCGCAAACGCGACGACGATGGCGGCGAGTCAGAGGCCGAGCCCCTCCGCGATGCGCATGCGGCGTTCCCCCTCGCCTCACACCATACTCGCGCGCCGCGCGGCGAGGCTGCGCGCACGCCGCGCCGAGCGCGAGGTGCGCGTTGCGGCGGGGCGCTGTCCAGCGGAGCGGCGATGCGGGAGACGCGATGAACGAGGTCGATGCGGGCGCGCACGCAGCAGGCGCCCGCGTACCCGCGCGCTCGGTCTCCTTCGCGACGCGCGTCGCCTACGGCTTCGGCGCCGTCGCGTTCGGCGTGAAGGACAACGGCTTCAAGTACCTGCTGCTCTTCTACTACGACCAGGTGCTCGGCCTGCCCGTCCTGCTCGCCGGGCTCGCCATCATGATCGCGTTCGTGGTGGACTCGCTCTGGGATCCCACCGTCGGTTGGGTGTCGGATCACCTGCGCACGCGCTGGGGGCGCCGCCATCCGCTGATGTACGGCGCCGCGCTGCCCGTCGCAGCCTCCTACTTCCTGCTCTGGAACCCGCCCGCGGGCCTCGGCGAGTGGGGGCTGTTCGCGTGGCTGGTGGGCATCTCGATCGGCGTGCGCGCCATGATCACGCTCTACGAGACGCCCTCCACCGCGCTCGTCGCCGAGCTCAGCGACGACTACGACGAGCGAACGCGCCTGCTCTCGCTGCGGTACTTCTTCGGCTGGTGGGGCGGGCTCACGGTCGCGGTGCTCGCTTATCAGGTGCTGCTGCCCGCCGGCGGCGGCCAGCTCGCGGCGCCCGGCTACCGCACCTACGGGGTGGTCGGCTCGCTCATCATGCTGGGCGCGATCCTGGCCTCCGCGCTCGGCACGCATCGCGAGATCCCCCGCCTGCGCCAGCCGCCCGGCCACGCGCGCCCGGGCCTTCGCGACGCCGCGCGCGAGGTGCACGAATCGCTGGCGAGCCCCTCGCTGCTCGCGCTGCTCGCGGGCGCAGTCTTCTACTCGATGGCCGCCGGGCTCTCCGCCGCGCTCTCGATCTACCTGGCCACCTACTTCTGGGCCTTGAGCTCCGAGCAGATCGGGCTCCTGAACCTGCCCTACTACTTCTCCGCCGCCGCGGCGCTGTTCCTCGCGCCGTTGCTCTCGCGGCGCCTCGGCAAGAAGCGCGCGGCGATCGGCGCCTCGCTGGCGATGATCGCGGTCGCGCCGCTGCCGATCGCCCTGCGCTTCGCGGGCTTGTTCCCGGAGAACGGCACGAGCGCGCTGTTCTACACGCTGATGGCGATCTACACGCTCGAAGTGACCGTCGCGATCTGCTCAGCCGCGCTCGTCTCGGCGATGGTCGCGGACGTGGTGGAGGAGAACGAGCTCGCTACCGGCCGGCGCTCCGAGGGCGTCTTCTTCGCCGCGCGGAGCTTCATCGACAAGTCCGTCTCGGGCCTCGGCATCCTGCTCTCCGCGCTGCTGATCGCGTGGATCGGGCGGCCGGGCGAGGGCGATCCCGAAGCGCGCGCGCGCATGATCGAGCAGCTCGGCGCCGGCTACGCCGTGGGCGCCGTCGCCCTCTACGCGATCGCAATCGCCTGCTACTCGCGGTATCGCATCAGCCGCGCGGGACACGCGGAGAACCTGCGCAAGCTCGCCGCGCGAGGCGCCGCGGCGGGCGGCGCCAATCCCTGACGACTCGGGAGGAGAGCACGTGAAGGAGCTGAAGGGTCGCGTGGCGGTGGTGACGGGCGGCGCGAGCGGGATCGGCCGCGGCATGGCCGAGGCGTTCGCGGCGCAGGGCATGAAGCTCGTGCTGGCGGACGTCGAGGAGCCGGCGCTCGCCGCGACGACGCAGGAACTGAAGGGCGGCGGCGCCGACGTGATCGGCGTGCGCTGCGACGTGACGAGCCCCAAATCGGTCGCCGAGCTCGCGGAGCGCGCCCTGGCGCAGCACGGCGCGGTCCACGTCGTGTGCAACAACGCGGGCGTCGCGGGCGCGGCGAACATGGGCGCGCTCTGGGAGCTGCCGCTCGCAGACTGGGAGTGGGTGCTCGGCGTGAACACCTGGGGCGTGATCCACGGCATGCGCGCGTTCCTGCCGATCCTCGTGCAGCAGCCCGAGGCGCACGTGGTGAACACCGCCTCGCTCGCGGGCACGATCGCGAGCGGCGGCATCTACGGCGTCTCGAAGCACGCCTGCGTGGCGATCTCCGAGGCGCTCTACCGCGAGTGCCAGCTGCGCGCGCCGCACGTGGGCGTCTCGGTGCTGTGCCCCGGCTGGGTGAACACGCGCATCCTCGAGTCCGAGCGCAACCGCCCCGAGGCGCCGCGGCCCGCGCCGGCCGCCGCGCCGTCGAGCGAGTTCGGCGCCCAGCGCGAGATCGTCGCCGCGCTGCTGAAGGGCGGCCTCCAGCCGCGGCGCGTGGGCGAGATCGTCGTGGACGGCATCCGCGCGAACCGCTTCTACCTGTTCACGCACCCGCACTGGAACTACATGATGAAGGCGCGCTTCGACGCGATCCTGAACGGAGACCCGCCGCCCGCGGTGGCGCCGCCGCCGGGCGAGAGCTGGGAGCCGCCGAAGCCCGCCTGAGCGCGATGCGAAGGGCAACGCGATGAGCGGCGCCTGAAGGTTCTGCCCCCACCACGGCAAGGAGCTGACGTACGGCTGCGGCTCAGCCCCCGAGCCGCCACGGCTCGCGGCCGGTCCGCCGCTGCACCAGCGCGATGAGCGCGAGCGAGATCAGCGACCCCGAGTTCGCGAGGCTCATGTCCTTCTGGGCGTCCCACTCGTCGCCCTGCGTGCCGAGGTAGGCGGTGCCGAGCTCGGGCGAGACGAGGCGCGCGGTCCAGCCCTCGACGATCTCGTAGCCGGCGGACAGCGCGAGCACGGTCAGCCACGGGATCGAGTAGGCCCAGCCGCCGCGCAGGTGCAGCACGCGGCGTCCCATCTCGTGGATGGGGTGGACGAGCAGCAGCCCGAAGCCGAAGTGCACGATGCGGTCGTAGTGGTTGCGCGAGAGCCCGAGCGCCGCCTTCAGCCAGTCGCCGAACGCGGATTCGGAGTAGGTGTAGTGGGCGCCGTAGGTGTGCAGCGCGAGGAACGAGGCGATCAGCGCGTAGGAGAAGTTCGAGAACACGAAGCGGCGGTGCGTCGCGACCAGCGCGGCGACGAACGCGAACGCCAGCAGCATCTCGAGCCACCAGTCGTGCGGATACTTCGGCCGCCACGCGCTCCAGGCGAAGACGAGCGCGTAGCCGAGCGCGAGCCCACGCAGGAATGGGTTCTCGCCGAAGGGGCGGCCGACGCGCGGGTCGTGCTGCGTCATGCGAGCCACGCCGGCGGCGCCGACGGGAAGCTCAACGCTTCCGCGCCGGCTTTCGCTTGGCGGCGCGCTTCTTCGCCGCGCGCGGCTTCGCCTTCGCGGCGCCCGCGCGCGCAGCCGGCTTGCGCAGCAGTGCGGTCGCGCGGATCTCGACGAGCGCGCCCGGGATCGCGAGCTCGCTCACGCCGATCGCCGTCCACGCCGTGTAGGCCGGCGGCATGAAGGCGTCCTTCACCTGGAGGAAGGTGCCGAGGTGCTGGCGCAGGCCGACATGGAAGGTGGTGATCTCGACGACGTCGCTGAAGTCGAGGCCGGCCTCCGCGAGCACGGCTTTCACGTTGTCGAAGGCGGCGGCGAACTGCGCGGCGGGGTCCTCGATCGCGCGTCCGTCGGGGCCGGTGCCGATCTGACCCGAGCAGACGAGCAGATCGCCGGCGCGCGCGGCCGCGGCGAAGTGGAAGTTGTCGTAGAGGTTCTTCATCGACGCCGGGTTCACGACCAGGGACTGCTTCATCGCGGGCTCCTCCGAGGTGGGCGCACTCTACTGCGGGCGCGCGCCGCGGCGCCGCCGAATCGGCGCGCGGCGCAGCTTCGATCGCGTCGCGGCGGGTCGCCTCGCCCGGCCCACGCGGCGCGCGAGCACCGCACATTTGCGGCTCCTCGGGCGCGGAGGCCGCTGTTCGACTTCGCGCGGCTCCGAAGACTCCGCCGCGCTGCGCTTCGCTTGCTAGCGCGCGTCGGCGCGAACGCGCAGCTCGCCCGGCACGCGGAACACCGAGGCGCCCCAGCGCGGCGCGCCGGTCTCGCGGCCGAGGCCGCGCGTGCGCGCGACCAGCGCGCCGAGCGCCTCCTGCGCCTCCATGCGCGCGAGGTGCATGCCGAGGCAGGCGTGCGTGCCCGCGCCGAACGCGAGGTGCGGATTCGGCGTGCGCGCCACGTCGAAGCGATCGGGTGCCTCGAACTGGGCGGGATCGCGGTTCGCGCTCCAGAGCGAGAGCCAGAGCGTCGTGTTCTTGGGGATCGCGCGTCCGCCGATCTCGGCGTCCGCGTGGAGCACGCGCGTGGTCATGCCGATCGGGCCCTCGAAGCGCAGGCACTCCTCCACCGCGCTCGCGATCAGGTCTGGCTCGCGCCGCAGGCGCTCCGTCTGGTCGGCGTGGTCGATCAGGTTCTTCGCGCCGAGCGCGATCAGGCCGACGGTCGTCTCGAAGCCCGCGACCAGGAGGCCGATCGACTGGATCAGCAGCTCCTGGGGCGAGAGCTGGTCGCCGGTCTCCTCGGCGCGGATCAAAGTGGAGAGCAGGTCGTCGCCGAGGCGTTTGCGGCGCTTCTCGATCAGCGCCTGGAAGTAGCCGGCCAGCTGCTGCACGGTCGCCTCGACGCGCGCGCGCTCCGCCCCGCCGAGGTAGCTGCCGCGCAAGAGGTGCGTCGCCACCGCCGTCCATTGGGTGAAGCGTTCGCGGTCGGCGACGGGCACGCCCAGCATCTCGCAGATCAGCTGGGAGGGCAGGGGCAGCGCGAGGCGCGCGACGAGGTCGAAGTCGCGCTCGGCGAGCGCGCGATCCAGCAGCTCGCGCACGATCTCCCGGGCGCGCGGCCGCAGCCGTTCGGCGGCGCGCGGCGTGAACGCCTTCGCCACCAGCTTGCGCAGCCGCGTGTGGTTCGGCGGGTCCTGCTGGAGCATGAACTGCCCGCCCGCGCCGTCGCTGCCGCCGCCCCCCATGGCGTTGCCCGGCGCGCTGCCGTCCGTGCGGCGCACACCGCAGGGCAGCTCGCGGAGCACGCGCGCGCAGTCTGCGTAGCGGTACAGGCGCCACAGCTCCGCGGGCGTCCGGTTCACCGGCGCGTGAGCGCGGAACCAGGCGAGCGAGGGGAACGGGTCGTCCCAGCGCTCGGCGTCGGGGTGGGCGGGGTCGACACCGTGCCACGACGGCTCCGGCTCGGCGATGAGCGGCATCGGCATGGGTACCTCGGCGGACGCGGCCAGCCGGCACGATGGCGGAGGCGCGGCGCGCGCTCCAGGGTGGCTGTCGCCGGGAACGTCGCGGCCGCTGCGGAACGGAGCCGCCGCGAGCTGGGGAAGCAGATCGCCTGCGCGCCGCGCGAAGCCCGCGCGGCACCCAGACCGGCCGTTCTGCGAGCCGATCGCTCAGGCTGGCCGGCTCGTGACACCGGGGGGTCGTCGTGCGTCGCCACGCGTTGCGTCTCGCTCGCTCGTTCGCCGCGCTCTCGCTCGCGTTCTCGGCCGGTACGCTGCTCGCGCTCGCCTCCGCTGCCCAGACCGCGCCACGGATCGAGAGCCTCTCGCCGGAAGTCCGCGCGAAAGGCGTGCGCCAGGTCGTCGCGCGCTTCAGCGCGGAGATCGTGCCGCTCGGCGACCCGCGCGTCGCGACCGACGCGTTCGCCGTGGACTGCCCCGCCGCGGGCCGCGCGCGCTGGGTGACGAGCAGCGAGTGGGTCTACGACTTCGCCGCCGACCTGCCGGCCGGTCTGCGTCGCGCTTTCACGCTGAAGCCCGGCCTGAAGGCGTTGAACGGCGCGCTCGTCGGCGGGCGGCGCCGCTTCGCCTTCGACACCGGCGAGCCCACGCTGCGGCAGGTGCTGCCGCAGTACGGCGACGTCGCCGAGGACCAGCGCTTCGTGCTGCGCGCCAACGGCGCGTCGCTCGGCGCCGCCGATGTGCCTCGCCTCTGGCCGCTCGCGCGCGGCCGCCACGAGCTCGTGCTCGAAGACGCATCCGGCGCCGCAGGCGACCGCGTGTCGTTCCTCGTTCGCTAGCCGCGCGCGGTGGGGGGACGGCGGCGCGCGGCGCCTTCCGCTTCGGCTGGACGACGGCTCCGCCCCGCGCAACCGGTCGCACAGGGCCAGTCAGCCTCGGTCGGACACCCTGTCCGATATCGGGTTATGCTGCGCCTTCCCACTCCAAGAGGAGGGCGCCATGCGCACCCCGCTCTGCGATTTGTTCGACATCGAGTTCCCGATCTTCGCGTTCACCCACTGCCGCGACGTCGTCGCTGCGGTCTCGAACGCGGGCGGCTTCGGCGTGCTCGGCGCGGTGGGGTTCACGCCGGAGCAGCTCGAGATCGAGTGCCGCTGGCTCGACGCCCACGTCGGCAGCAACACCTACGGCGTCGACTTCGTCATCCCGGAGAAGTACGAGGGCAAGGGCTCCGACCTCGATCCGAAGCAGCTCGAGGAGCAGCTCGCGAAGCTGATCCCGAAGGGTCATCGCGAGTTCGCCGCCAAGCTGCTCGCCGACCACGGTGTTCCGGAGCTGCCCGCCGACCAACAGGCGCGCCAGCTGCTCGGCTGGACTGCGACGACCGCGGCGCCGCAGCTCGACGTCGCGCTGTCGCATCCGAAGGCGCGACTGATCGCGAACGCGCTCGGCACGCCGCCCGCCGACGTGATCCAGCGCGTGCACGAGAGTGGGCGCCTGATCGCCGCGCTGTGCGGGCGCCTCCATCAGGCGAAGCGCCACAAGGAGGCCGGCGTCGACATCATCATCGCGCAGGGCACCGAGGGCGGCGGCCACACGGGCGAGATCGGCAGCCTCGTGCTGTGGCCTCAGGTGGTCGCGGCCGTGGCGCCGACGCCGGTGCTCGCGGCGGGCGGCATCGCGAGCGGCGCGCAGGTCGCCGCCGCGCTCGCGCTCGGCGCGCAGGGCGTGTGGACAGGCTCGCTGTGGCTCACCGTCGAGGAGGCGGAAGCCGAGCCGGCGCAGGTCGAGTCGCTGCTGCGCGCCAGCAGCGAGGACGCGGTGCGCTCGCGCTCGTGGACGGGCAAGCCGGCCCGCATGCTGCGCAACGACTGGACGGAGGCGTGGGAGAAGCCTGAGAACCCGAAGCCCCTCGGCATGCCGCTGCAGGGTATGGTCACCGCCGACGCGATCGCGCGCACGAGCCGCTATGCGGGCGTCGCGCAGACGCAGAAGGTCGCGTTCAATCCGGTGGGACAGGCCGTCGGCATGATCAAGCAGCGCAAGGCCGTGCGCGACGTGATCTACGAGCTGGTGGAGGGCTACGTGGAAGCGTCGGAGCGGCTGCAGAGCCTTCAGCCGAAGTGAGGCGGAGGTCGCCGCGGCCGGATGCAGCGGGCGGCGCTTCGCGCCGCTGCCGATCCGGCAGCGGAGAAGGGTCGCGCGCGATCCCGAGCCGCCCGGTCAACCTCGTGACGCCTCCACGGGCGCGCGCTCGGCGCGCTCCGCCGCGCGCTTCACGGCGCCCAGCATCGCATGGCGGATCGCGCCGCTGCCGAGGCGGATCGCGCGCCAGTACCAGGCGAACCTTCGCCGCGCGGTCGCGTCGGGCACGTGGACGCGCGTCTCGGTGGAGACGCGCGTCGCGCCGTCCGGCTGGGGCGCGAGCAAGAAGTTCATCGCGACGCGCGCGGCCCCGGCCGGCGGCGCGTCGCGGAAGGTGGCGGCGTCGCAGGACAGAATCTCGCCGCTCGCCTTCCAGAAGCGGCCCGTCAGGCCGAGCACGATCTCGTGGGGCTCGTCGGCGAGCAGCGCGAAGCCGTCGAGCGCCATCAGGCCCAAGCGGCGCTGGCCTCCCGCGCGCGAACGGATGCGGGCGAGAGTCGCCCGCGGCGCGACGACGAGGCCCGGCAGCGCGCGCAGGGTCATCAGCATGCGCACGAGCGGCAGGCGCGCGACGTCGACCTCGTGCAGCGCGCGGCGCACCGCCTCCGGCGCCGCGCGAACGCGGCGGGCGTGCCGTTCGGCGAACTCGTAGCGGGGCAGCCAGGTGTCGAGCAGGCTCACGCGGTCGACTCCGGGCGCACGGCCGACCCTAACGTTTCCCCTGCGCCGCGCGCTGCGCGCGCTCGATCAAGCGCTGGCGGACCGCCGCCTCGTCCACGCCCTGGTCGCCCTGGAACGCCACCGCGAACGCGCCGGCCATCTGCTTGATCACGTCGCCGATCGTCGCGTAGCCCGCGGCGTAGTCGCTGGGCTTCTTGCCGCCCTTGCCGGGGGTGGGTCGCAGGTCGACGTGCTTCGCCTGCGCGCGCAGCGCGCCGACCGTCGCCTGCGCGCGCGGCACGTGCCGGAACGGGTCGTACGAGAACACCCTCATCGCGTTCTGGTGGGTGATCTTGTCGATCTCTGCGTCGGGCACGGCGGCGAGGCTCTGCCACAGCGTCTCGGGAGCGTTCGGCCAGGTGCTGTCGGAGTGCGGGTAGTCGCATTCCCAGGTGATCGCATCGACGCCGATCAGGTCGCGATTGCGCACGCCCACCGCGTCGTCGATGAAGCACACCACGATGTGCTCGCGGAACACGTCGCTGGGCAGGCGGCCGCCGAAGTCGTTCAGCGTCCACCGGTGGTGATGGCGGTGGACGTAGTCGGCGCGCTCGAGGAAGTACGGGATCCAGCCGATGCCGCCCTCGCTGAGCGCGAACTTCAGGTTCCGGTACTTCGGCAGGAACTTCGAGTACACGAGCTCGGTCACGCCGTTGTAGAGCGTGATCGGGGTGCTGGTGATCATGATCTCCACCGGCGCGCTGTGATCTTGCAGGTTCATGCCGGTACCGGAACCGATGTGCATGCACAGCACCGTGCTGCACTCGTCGGCGGCCTCCCAGATCGGCGTCCAGTAATCGCTGTGCAGGCTCGGAAAGCCGAGGCCCGGCGGGACGTCGGGGAACGTCATCGCGTGGCATCCGCGCATCGCGAGCCGGCGGATCTCGTCGGCCGTCGCCTTCGGATCCCACAGCATCGGCAGCGCGAGCGGGATGAAGCGGCCCGGCGCGCTGCCGCACCAGTCGTCCAGGTGCCAGTCGTTGTAGGCCATGGTGAGCGCGCGCCCGAGCTCTTTGTCCTCGAGCCGCCCGAACAGCTCGCCGCAGAAGCCGGTCATCGACGCGAAGCAGAGCGAGCCGAGGATGCCGGCGGCGTTCATGTCGTCGATGCGCGCCTTGCGGTCGTAACAACCCGCGCGCAGCTGGCGCAGCTGCGTCGGCTCCATCCCGTACTCCTCGGGCGGGCGGCCGGCGACGGCGTTCAGCCCGATGTTCGGGATCTGGTGGCCTTCGAGGTACCAGGCGTCGGTGCCGTCGGCCTTCTGCAGCAGGCGCGGCGCGCGGTCGCGCCACCTCGCCGGCACGTGCCGCTCGAACAGATCCGGCGGCTCGCAGACGTGATCGTCGACCGAGACGAGGATCATGTCGTTCATCTGCATGGCGCCGTGCCTCCGGATCGGGCGATGTTGTGGCGCGCGGACCCGTGCGGTCAAGCGCGCCGGAGGGAGCGCCCCGGATGGCTTGGCTCGAGAACCTGCGGCTCGACGTGGAGGAGGCCGCGCGCGGCTTGCGCCTCGCGCGGCGCATCCTCGCGCTGCGGCCCGACGGCGAGTTCACGGCGGCGGACGCGCTCGAAGCCAGCGCACGCCGCGGTCCGAAGCGCATCGCGCTGCGCTTCGAGGAGCGCAAGCTCAGCTACCGCGAGCTCGACGAGGAGGCGAACCGCTTCGCGCGCTGGGCGCGGCGCCGGGGCGTGGGCCGCGGCGCCGTGGTCGGGCTGCGCATGGAGAACCGCCCCGAGTACGTGATCGCGTGCTTCGGCCTCGCGAAGCTCGGGGCCGTCGGCGCGCTCGTGAACACGCAGCTCGCAGGTGTACCGCTCGCGCACTCGCTGCGCGTCGCGCGGGCGAAGCAGCTCGTGGTGGGCGCCGAGCTGGCGGAGCGCTGTGGCGACGCGCTCGCGCAGCTAAAGGAGACGCCGCGCGTGTGGGCGCAGGGCGGCGCGACGGCGGGAGCCGAGGACTTCGACGCGGCCGTCGCCGCGGAGAGCGCCGCGCCGCTCGAGCCGGACGTGCGCAGGGGACTCCGCGCGAGCGACAACCTCTTCTACATCTACACGAGCGGCACGACCGGCCTGCCGAAGGCGGCGAACTTCAGCCACCACCGCTTCCTGGTGATGGCGGCCGGCTTCGGCGACGCCACGGACCTCACGCCGGACGACTGCACCTACGTTCCGCTGCCGCTCTACCACTCCGCGGGCCTCGCGGCCGCGACCGGGACCGCGCTCGTGGCGGGGGCGAGCGTCGCGCTCGCGCGGCGCTTCTCCGCGAGCCGCTTCTGGACCGACTGCGTCGCGCACGAGGCGACCGTCTTCCAGTACATCGGCGAGCTCTGCCGCTACCTGCTCGCCTCGCCCGCGCACGCCGACGAGCGGCGCCACCGCCTGCGCGTCGCGATCGGCAACGGCCTGCGCGCCGACGTCTGGCCCGCCTTCCAACAGCGCTTCCGCATCCCCCGCATCGTCGAATTCTACGGCGCGACCGAGGGCAACGTCTCGCTCGTCAACACGCGCGGGAAGGTGGGCGCGGTGGGCCGCATGCCGTGGGCGATGCGCAAGCTCACCGGCACGCGCATCGTGCGCTTCGACGTGGAGCGCGAGGAGGTCGTGCGCGGCGCCGACGGCCGGTGCATGGAGTGCAAGCGAGGCGGGCGAGCTGTTAGGTGCGATGGGCCCGCGCGCGCTCGTGAAGTTCGAGGGCTACTCGGACGCGGACGCGAGCGAGCGCAAGATCCTGCGCGACGTGTTCGAGCGCGGCGACGCCTACTTCCGCAGCGGCGACCTGCTGCGCTGCGACGCCGAGGGGTACTACTACTTCGTCGACCGCATCGGCGACACCTTCCGCTGGAAGGGCGAGAACGTCGCCACGGGTGAGTTCGCCGAGGTGCTCGGCGCGTTCCCCGGCGTGCGCGAGGCGAACGTGTACGGCGTGCGCGTGCCCGGCAGCGAGGGCCGCGCGGGCATGGCGGCGCTCGTGGCCGACGAGGACCTCGATCTCGCGGGCCTCTGGAAGCACGCGGCCGGCAACCTCGCCGCCTACGCGCGCCCGCTCTTCCTGCGCCTCCAGCCCGAGCTCGAGGTGACGGGCACCTTCAAGCACCGCAAGCTGGAGCTGGTGGGGGAGGGGTTCGATCCGGCGGTCGTGCGCGATCCGCTGTACCTCGCAGACGCGGAGCGGGGGGCGTACGTGCGGCTGGATGCGGCGCTGCATGCGCGCATCGCGGAGGGCGAGCTCCGCCTGTGAAGCGGACCGGTTCAGGCCAAGTAGAGGCCACCATTCGCCGGAATCACCTGCCCCGTGACGTATCCGCTCAGCTTCGGGTCCGCGAGGAAGCATACGACCCCGGCCATGTCCTCGGGCTCGGCGACGCGGCCGACGATCGTGCCGCGCGCGAAGGCATCGATGCCGCCGCCCGGCACCGCCGCGAGCATGGGCGTGTTCACGGGGCCCGGCGCGATCGCGTTCACGCGCGCGCGGTAGCCGGCAAACTCGCGCGCCGTCGTCTTCGTCATCGACTCGATCGCACCCTTCGCGGCGGTGTAGTCGATCTGACCGACGTTGCCGTTGCGGCCCGACACGGACGAGAAGTTCACGATGAAGCGGTTCAAGCCGTCGGCGAGCGGCTGGTTGCCGGCGTTCTTGAACAGCACGTGCCAGTGCTGCGCGGCGACCTCGCGCGTGAACAGGAAGGTGCCGTGCACGTGCACCGCCATCACCAGCTTGAAGTCGTCGAAGGACTTCTTCGGGATGCGCGCGTCGCGCGTGATGCCGGCGGTGTTGACGACGCCGTTGATCACGCCGGTCGCCTCGAGCGCGAAGCCGACGGCGCGGATCACGTCCTGCTCCTCGGCCACGTTCGCGCGCACGTAGAGCGGCTTCACGCCGGCGACGCCCGCGATCTTGGCCTGCGCGTCGCGCAGGCGGCCCTCGTCGAGGTCCACGAGCACCACCTGCGCGCCGTGCTCGGCGAGCATCGTCGCGATGGCGTGGCCGATGCCCTGCGCCGCGCCCGTGACGATGTGGGTCTCTCCCGTGAACGCTCCGTCGCGCAGAACCTTTGCCATGGCCTTCTGCTCCCGTCCTCGTCGGTGAAGGGACGGAGCATGACGAGGCTCGCGGAGCGTCTCAAGGCTTGGCGGGCGGAGCGGTCGCCGCGGCGCTCGCGTCGCGCGTCAGGAATCTCCGCGCAGCGCGGTCAGCTTCTCCCGCTGCTCGGGAGTGAGCAGGTTGCGCACGCGGACCAGCAGGCCCATGTGCGCCTCCTTCACCTTCATCTCCGCGCCGAGCACCTGGCGGATCGCGTCGAGCAGCGCGCGCTCGCTCACGGGATCGGCGGCCGAAAGCTCCTCGACGCTCGCCATGCCCTCGACCATCGAGAGCTGAAGCTCGGTGGTGGCGCCGGTCACCTGGCCGATGTCCTTGACCAGCGCGGTGCGCTGCTGGGGCGTGAGCCCGATCTCGCGCGCGTGCTTCAGCACCAGCTCGGGCGCGAAGAAGTTGCGCAGGAACGGCGGGTCCTTTTCGTTCGCGAACGCGGGGAGCGCGAGCGCGACCACGAGCACGACGAGCACGGGGAGCTTCTTCACGCGGGGAACCTCCGGGCGGGTGAGCGGCGGGTTTGATCGCCTTTCGGCGGCGCACTCTCGGGCGGCGCGGGAATCAGGGAGCGCGAGAAGTCGGCCGAGAGCGGCGGCAGCGGCGGCGCGAGCAGGACGTCGGTGGGCGAGCGCAGGCTGCCGAGCGCGATCGGCGGCTCGCGCGTCGCGTCGGGCGCGGTCGCCCCGCCGGTCGCGTCGCGCGCGGCGGCAGGGGTGCGGTCCATCGCCAAGGGATCGGGCGACGGCGCCCGCGCTGCGCTCGTCGCGATCCACCACGCGACGCCAGCCGCAGCGGCGCCCCCGAGCGGCAGCGCGAGCCGCAGCCACGGACGCCGCGGCGAACGCTCCCCGCGCGCGGCCTCGGCCCGCGCGACGACCTGCGCCAGCGACGGCGCGCGCTGCGCCTCCTCCTCGCGCAGCCGCGCGAACGCGCTGCGCAGCCGGCGCTCGTCGTCGCGCTCGCTCACCGCTCTTCCTCCGGAGCGAGCTCGGGCAAGAGCTCGCGCAGCCGTTGCTTGCCGCGGGCGTAGTGCGTGCGCGCGGTCCCGAGCGCCACGCCAGCCGCGCGCGCGCGGCCTGCTCGATCGTCAGCTCGCCGTAGAACACGAGATGCAGGATCTCGCGCTGTCGCTCCGGAAGCTGCGCGAGCGCGGCGACCAGGCGCTGGCTCTCGCGCGAGCGCTCGAGCCGCGCGTCCGGCGCGAGTGCCGTCGCGCCCGCTTGCGGCGCCGCGGCATCGCGCGCGGCGGGGCGCGCGAGCACGAGCTCCCGCACGAAGCGGCGCCGCCGCCGCTCGCGCGCGGTCTGGCGGATCACGCCGAACACGAAGGTGCGGAAGCTCGAGCGCGCCTCGAAGCGCGCGCGCCCGTCGAGCACCTTCAGCACCGCCGCCTGCAGCACGTCGTCCGCCTCCGCTGCGTCCCAGCGCGCCTGCGCGAGCGCCCAGCCGCGGCTCACCGCGAGCACGCGGCCCAGCGCCTCTTCCAGCTCCGCGCGCGTCATCGCGGCTCCGCGGGTGGGTGACTCACGCGGGAGGCCGATAGCACCAGGGCGTTAGGTCAGAGCTTCAGGCCGATCGAGCAGGCGACGCCGGTGCCGCCGATCCCGCAGTAGCCGTCGGGGTTCTTGTCCAGGTACTGCTGGTGGTAGTCCTCGGCGAAGAAGAACTCGGGCGCCTCGCGGATCTCGGTGGTGATGGCCCCGTAGCCCGCGCGCGCCAGCTCCTTGCCGTACATCTCGGCGCTCTCGCGCGCGGCGGCGAGCTGCGCGGGGCCGTAGGTGTAGACCGCGGAGCGGTACTGCGTGCCGACGTCGTTGCCCTGGCGCATGCCCTGGGTCGGATCGTGGTTCTCCCAGAAGATGCGCAGCAGCTGCACGTAGGAGAGTTGCGCCGGGTCGAAGACCACGCGCACGACCTCGGTGTGGCCGGTGAGGCCCGAGCAAACCTCCTCGTAGCTCGGGTTCGGCGTGTAGCCGCCCGCGTAGCCGACCGCGGTGCTCCACACGCCGGGCGCCTGCCAGAACTTGCGCTCGGCGCCCCAGAAACAGCCCATCGCCAGCATCGCGAGCTCGAGGTGCGGCGGATAGGGCGGCAGCAGCGAATTACCGAGCACCGTGTGACGTGCGGCGACGCGCATCTTCTCGGGGCGACCGGGCAGCGCCTCGCTCGGCGCGACCATGCGCTGCTTCTTGCGGAAGAAGTCGAGAACCATGGCGGGACTCCTGAGGCGAGCGTGCGGAATGCTCGGATGCCACGAGCCTAGCCCCGCTGGCGAACCCCGGGCTTCTTTCGCGGCGTGCGGGTCCCGCGACGACCCCGCTACGGCAGCTCGGCGCCCTCGTCGAGCAGAGCGCTCGCGATCGCCGCGCGCTGCTCGCGCGCGTCGCCGAAGGCCGGCCGCGAGGCGAGCGCGCGGCGTAGGTAGAGATGCGCGTCGCAGTCCTCAGTGAACCCGTAGCCGCCGTGGAACTGCACCGCGCGCGAGCACGCGAACGGATACGCCTCGGCCGCGGCGGCCTTCGCCATGCGCGCGAGCAGCGGCGCCTCGGCGTCGCCCGCGTCGAGCGCCGACGCCGCGGCGTAGACGAGCGAGCGCAGCTGCTCGACCGCGACGAGCACGTTCACCAGCGGATGCTTGATCGCCTGGAACGAGCCGATCGGGCGATCGAACTGCACGCGCGTCTGGGCGTAGGCGGCGGTCATCGCGAGCGCGGCGTCCGCACCGCCCGCCATCTCCGCGGCGAGCGCGGTCTGTGCCCACGGGGCCCAGGCCCGCCACGCGGCCGCGGCGTCGCCGGCCAGCACGTCGCAAGCGGCGCGCGCGAAGCGCACGCGCCCCTGGCGCCGGCTCGGGTCGACGACGCGCTCCGCGGTCGTGTGCACGCCGGTCGCGCTCGCCTCGACGACTGCGAGGCGCAGCGCGCCGCCCGCCGCCGCGCGCGCGGGAACGACGAAGAGCTGCGCAGCCGGCGCCGCCCAGACGTGCGCCTTCTCGCCGCTGAGGTGCGCGCCGTCGAGCGTGCACGTCGTCGCCTCCGCGTCCCAGGCGCCGCCCGGCTCGACGTGCGCGACCGCGGCGATCGCCTCGCCGCTCGCGACGCGCGGCAGGAAGCGCTCGCGCTGCGCGTCGCCGGCGGCGAGCTCGATCAGCTTCGACGCGAGCAGCGTCGGCAGCAGCGGCGAAGGCAGCAGCTTGCGGCCGCATTCCTCGGCGAGCACCGCGAGGTGCACCGCGCCGAAGCCGGCGCCGCCGTGCTTCTCGGGCGCGACGAGGCCTGCCCAGCCCAGCGCGGCGAGCTGCTTCCAGCAAGTCGGGTCGTCGCCGCGCGCGTCGGTCGCGAGCCGGCGCAGCTCTGCGGGCGTGACCCGCTCCGCGAGCCAGCGCCGCGCCTCGTCGCGCAGTAGCGCGTGGTCGTCGTCGTAGCGCAGGCGGACGTTCACTCGAGACGCGCTCCAGTCGCGATGCTGCGTGGGGATGTGGGCACGTGAGCCCAGCTAACGACTCTTGGGCAGCCCGAGCACCTTCTCGCCCAGCACGTTGCGGAGGATCTCGCTGGTGCCGCCGGCGATCGTGCCCGCGTAGCTGCTCAAGTAGCTGTGCGCCCATTCGCCGGAGCCCGGCACGGCCTCGTCCTTCCACAGCGTCGCGGCGTGCCCGGCGAGCTCGAGGCCGAAATCGGCGAGCCGCTGCACGTGCTCGGTGCCGGTGAGCTTCGCCATCAGCGGCAGCGCCTGCGGCCGATCGGCGGTGAGTCCCGGGACGCGCATGCGCGCGGCGCTGAAGCGGAGGGCTGCGGCCTCGATCGCGAACTGAGCGAAGCGGTCGCGCACGGCGGCGTCGCCGCGCAGGGCGGGCGGCGCGCCGCGCAGGAGCGCGACGAGCTCGCCGAGACCGACGCCGCCCATGCCCGAGGCGCCCGCCGAGCCCTCGCTCGCGCCGCGCTCGAAGGAGAGCGTGGCGGTGGCGAGCTCCCAGCCCTGGCCCTCGCGCCCGAGCAGCGTGTCCGCCGGGATGCGCGCGTTGCTGAAGATCACCTGATTGAAGCCGCCCTCGCCGGTGAACTTGACGAGCGGGCGCACCTCGACACCGGGGATGCGCATGGGCGCGAGGAAGTAGGAGATGCCGGCGTGCTTCGCGGCGCTCGGGTCGGTGCGCGCGAGCAGGATCATGTGGTCGGCGAAGCGGCCGAGGGAGGTCCACACCTTGTGGCCGTCGATCACGTAGACGTCGCCGTCGCGCACCGCGCGCGTGCGCAGCGAGGCGAGATCGCTGCCCGAGCCCGGCTCGCTGAAGCCCTGGCACCAGATCTCGTCGGCGCGCAGCAGCTTCGCGAGGTAGCGCTGGCGCTGCGCCTCGGTGCCGTAGTGGAGGATCATCGGGCCCGCCCAGGCGAGCGCGACGTTGTTCACCAGGAACGGCGCGCCGGCGCGCGCGAGCTCCGCGTCGATGGCGCGCTGCGCGCCGCGCGCGAGGCCGCGGCCGCCGTACTGCGCGGGCCACTCGGCGCCGACGAAGCCGGCGTCGTAGAGGCGCGCCTGCCAGGCGCGCAGCCAGGCGAGCTGCTCGTCGCTGTGCACGGTGAGCGCGTTGTGCGGCAGCGCGAACGCGGGCGCGGGCGGCAGGTTGGCACGCAGCCACTCGCGGACGCGCGTGCGGAGGTCGTCGAGCTCGTCGGACATGGGCGCGCAGGCTACCGCGACGCGACCGGAGGCGGTCGACCACAAGACGCGCATCGAACCCGAACGGGGTCAAACCCCCGGCGCGTTGCGTGCTAACTCCGCGCGCGATGCGGCTCGCCACCTGGAACGTGAACGGCCTGCGCGCGCGTCTCGAGTTCGTGCAGCACTGGCTGCGCGCGCGGCAGCCGGACGTGGTCGGGATGCAGGAGCTGAAGCTCTCCGACGACCAGTTCCCTCACGACGCGTTCGCGCCGCTCGGCTACCGGGCCGTCACGCACGGGCAGAAGGCGTGGAACGGCGTCGCGATCCTCGCGCGCGAGGAGGCGAGGGTCGTGCAGGTGGGCCTGCCCGGTCAGGAGGAGCTCGGCGCGCGGCTGCTCAGCGCCCAGGTCGCGGGCGTCGTCTTCACCACGGTCTACGTGCCCAACGGCAAGTCCGTCACGCACGAGGACTTCCCGCGCAAGCTCGCGTGGCTCGACGCGCTCGTCGCGCACTTCGCCGCGCGCGGCGTCGGCGCCGCGCCGCACCTGCTGTGCGGCGACTTCAACCTCTGCCCCGCGCCCCTCGACTCCTGGAACGAGCCCGCGCTGCACGGGCAGATCTTCCACACCGACGAGGAGCGCGCGCGCTGGCAGCGTCTGCTCGCGCTCGGCTTCACGGATCTGTATCGCGCGAAGCACCCGGACAAGCAGGCCTTCTCCTGGTGGGACTACCGCGACGGCGCCTTCCACCGCGGCCACGGCCTGCGCATCGAC
>CAYWRY010000006.1:0-61181 GCA_964460485.1 uncultured Spirochaetales bacterium | reverse complement strand
AGGTTGTTCACGTGGCCGAGCTGGTCGATGTGCTTCGCCTCGAGCACGCGCTCGCTGCGGAAGATCGGGACGCGGGGAACCGGCACGTTGGGTCCGCGCTCAGCCCGCCGCGAGCTTCGCGAGCGCCGCGTCCGAGCCGGCGAGGACGAGCGAATCCGACGGCTTCAGCAGCTCGGCCGGATCGGGCGGCAGCTTGAACCCGCCGGTCAGCGCGCAGCGCACCGCGATCACCTGGATGCCGAGGCGCGCGCGCGGGTCGAGCGCCAGGATCGACCTCCCGATCCAGTCGGCGGGGATCGCCATTTCCTGCACCGAGAAGCCCGGCGCGATCGGCGTGTACTGGAGCACCGTGGTCGTGGCGACGCGATGCGCGAGGCGAAAGGCGGCCTCGCGCTCCGGGAAGATCGCCTCGGTGATATCGAGGCCCTCGAGCGCGCGCGCTTCGTTCTCGCTGCGCACCTTCGCGTAGATCTGCCGCACGCCGAGGTCGCGCAGCGCGACCGTCGTGAGGATCGTCGTCGCGAGCGCCTCGGAGGTGCCGATCACGGCCGCATCGACGTCGCGCGCGCCGGCGCGCTCGAGCACCGCGGGGTCCGTGGCGTCGCCCACGATCGCGCGGCTCGCCCAGTCCGCATAGCGGTCGACCAGCGCGCCCTCGCGCTCGATCGCCACGACCTCGTGCCCGATCTCCCGCAGCGTGCGCGCGAACCACAACCCGAAGGCTCCGAAGCCCACCAGCAGAACTCTCATGCGTTCGTCCCCCGATTCGCCTCGAGCGCCATGCGGGCGATTCTGCGGGCCCGCGCTGCGCGCGCCCGAGCGCGCGCCATCTCCGCAAACGACTGACTCATCCGATCAGCACCTCTTCGTGGGCGTAGCGGAACGGCGCGCTCCGCGAGCGCAGCGTCATGGCGCCGAGCACCGCCAGCGGTCCCACGCGCCCGAGCAGCATCACGGCCGCGAGCGTCAACTTGCTTCCATCGGAGAGCGTGGGCGTGAGATTCATCGAGAGCCCCACCGTGCTGAGCGCGCTCTGCACCTCGAAGGCGTGGCGCACGAGCTGATCGCGTTCCTCTTCGACGCCGGCGTAGGGCTCGAACGCGACCATCAGCGTGAGGAACGCGACCAGGAGGAGCGCCATGCCGACCGCGAGGCCGGTGGCGCGGTTCACCGTCTCGTCGGGCACGGTGCGGCCCGCGACGGAGACGTGGGCATCGCCGCGCAGGCGCGCCCACAACACGAGCGCGAGCAGCGTCGCCGTGGTCACCTTCGCGCCGCCCGCCGTGGACGCCGAGCCGCCGCCGATCCACATCAAGACGAAGGTGAGGAACAGCGACGCGTTCGAGACGCCGTCGTAGTCGACGCTGTTGAAGCCCGCGGTGCGCGGGGTGATCGACATGAAGAGCGCGTTGGCGATCCGATCCATGCTGGACAGATCGGCGAGCTGCCGATTCCACTCGAAGAACGCGAAGAACGCTGCGCCGCCCAGCACGAGCACGAGCGTCGCGCCCAGCGCGAGGCGCGTGTGTGTGGTGAGCCGGCGTTGCCGATCGCGCAGGCGCAGGCGCAGGTCCTGCACGACCGGGAAGCCGATGCCGCCGACGACCACCAGCCCGCCGATCACCAGCAGCACGAGCGGATGACCGCGCTGTCCCATCAGGTTGTCGGAGAACAGCGAGAAGCCCGCGTTGCCGAAGGCGGAGACGGCGTGGAAGACCGACAGCCAGAGCGAGCGCACGACGCCATGGTCGCCGACCCAGAGCGCGAACAGTGCGAGCGCGCCGGCGGCCTCGACGGCGATCGTCGCAGCGAGGATCGTTCCGAGCATCTGGCGCGGCGTACCGCGCGGCAGCACCGAGGCGAAGCCGCTGGCGGCCTCCTCGACGTCGAGGCCGGCGCGGCGTCCCGCCGCGGCGACGACCATCGCCGCGAAGGTGAGGATGCCGAGCGCGCCGGCCTGGATGAGCGCGAGCAGCCAGAGCTCGCCCCAGAACGAGAACACGCGGCCCACGTCCACGGGGGAGAGCCCCGTCACGCAGACGGCGCTCGCCGAGACGAACAGCGCGTCCACCCAGGACATCCGCGCGCCCTCGTACACGCCGGGCAGGAACAGGAACCCGAGCCAGCCGACGAGCACGAGGGCGAGGAACGAGACCACGAGCAGCTGAGAGGCCGACAGCTTCGCGAGCTCGCCTAGGGAACGGAGCGGCCGCGCGAACAGCTCGTCGGTCTTCACGAGCGCGCAAGATAACGGCATGCGGCGCGCAGTCAGACGTGAGTTGACCGTGTCGCGCGCTGCGCGCAACCTGCCCGCTCTGCGGAGGTTCGTACGATGCGATGGCTCCTCGCGGCATTGGTCCTCGCTCTGTCGGCGCCCGCGCTCGCGGACGGTGGCGGCGCGCTCAGCGGCGTCGGCCGGCTCAAGGTCAAGGGCTGCGGCGGCGACCGTGTCTCCCTGACGTGGGACCTCCAGGTGGCCGGTGGGAACTTCACGACGATGGTGGGCGGAAGCCCCGGGCCTTCCGGCACCGCGACCCCGGTCGGGAACAGCGGCCAGATCTGGAGCCTGTCCTTCGACGCGCCGAGCCGGCGAGCGGTCGATCTGTTCCTCGAGTCGATCGCCAGCAGCCTGTGCGAGACCCAGGTGACGGTGCTGAGCTCGAACGTCACGCACTTCGACCTGAAGCTGAACAAGCGCGACACACGCGGGAAGCTGACGCTGTTCGTGCGCGGCACGGGGATGTCGAGCGAGGGCACCAGCCAGGGCACGCTGAAGATGCAGCTGCGCGGGTCGTGGCAAGCGACGCAGCCATAGCGAGACGGCCGAGCGGTCGCGCGCTCGCGCTGGCGCTCGCGGCGGCGCTGGCCGCGGCGTGCGGCGAGGACGAGACGCCGAGCACCGCGGCGCGCGCCCCCGCTGCTCGAGAAGCTCCCGCACCGGCGCCCGCCGACGTCGCGATGCCAGCGGGCGCCCTGCTCCCGGCGGGCGAGTGGCAGCTCGCGGTCGCGAACGGCGTCGTCAGCATCGACGCCGTCGACGCGCCGCGCCGGCCTCTGCTCGAGGCGCTCGCGCAGCGCGCAGGCTTCGCACTGGAGGCGGCGCCGGGCGAGTGGCCGCCCCTGACGCTGCGGGTCGACGCGCAGCCGCTGGAGATCGCGTTGCCCCTGCTCGTGGGCGAGCTCGAGTACACCGCGGAGTGGACGAGCGAGGGCGGCGCGCATCGCCTCGCGAAGCTCGTGGTGGGCGGCCCTCGTTCCGTCGGCGCGGGAGCGGACGGCACGGGCATGCGACCCGGCGAGGTCTCGGACGCGCTCGAGCGCGCGCTGCGCGAGCTGCACGATGCGCCGGCGGCGTGGAGCGAGGAGGAAGCGCTGCGCCAGCTGAAGGATTCGGACGCGGAGACGCGCATCCGCGCGGTGCTCGCGCTCGAAGGCGAGGGCGCGGGGCTCGACGCGCTGATCGGAGCCATCGAGCGCGACCCCGACCCGCGCGTGCGCGCGGCCGCGACCGTCGGCCTCGAGGAGAGCGAGGAGTTCGCGGCGGTGCAGGCGCTGGTCGGTGCGCTCGACGACCCGAACGCAGAGGTCGTCGTGGAAGCGATCGACTCGCTGGAGTTCGCGGGCGACGCGAGCATCGTGCCCAGCCTGCGGCCCCTGCTCTCCCACGGCGACGCCCGCGTTCGCAAGGCGGCGGCGGACGCGATTCGGCTGCTGGAGGAGTGAGGCGCGCGCATTGGGTCGCGCGCACGAACGCGACGCCCCCGGTCCGCGGGACCGAGGGCGTTCGGAGAGAGCCTGGAGCGCGAGACCGGATTCGAACCGGCGACATCCACGTTGGCAACGTGGTGCTCTACCAACTGAGCTACTCGCGCGAAGGCGGGGCAATTTAGGCGACGCCCCCGGCACCGTCTAGGCCGGCGCGCCGCGCGCGCCTCACAGCTTCCGCACGCGCTCCCGGCCTTCCTTCACGTTGCGCGTGGCGTTGCGCGTGTCGTAGACGCGGTGCGCGAGGCGAACGACGCGGTCGTAGTCGATGCTCGTGTGGTCGGTGAGGATCACGACCAGGTCGGCAGCGGAGAGCTGCTCGTCCGTGAGGTCGACGCTCTTCAAGCTGTGGCCGTCGAGACGCATCTCCGGGACGTGCGGGTCGTGGAAGCGCACGTCGCCGCCGCGCTCGAGCAGCAGCTCGGCGATGTCGAGCGCGGGCGACTCGCGCACGTCGGAGACGTCCGCCTTGTAGGCGACGCCGAGCAGCAAGAGCTTCGCGCCGTTCACCGCCAGGCGTTCCTCGTTCAGCAGCGCGGTGACTTTCTCCACCACGTACTCGGGCATGTGGCCGTTCACGTCGGTGGCGAGCTCGATGAAGCGCGCCGTGAAGTTCAGCGCCTTCATCTTCCAGCTCAGGTAGGTCGGGTCGACGGGAATGCAATGGCCGCCGAGGCCGGGGCCGGGGGTGAAGCGCATGAAGCCGTAGGGCTTCGTGGACGCGGCGTCGATCACTTCCCACACGTCGAGGCCGAGCCGGTCGCACATCAACGCGACCTCGTTCACGAGGCCGATGTTGATGGCGCGGAACGTGTTCTCCAGCAGCTTCACCATCTCGGCGGTCTGGGTAGAGGAGACCGGCACGATCTGGTCGAACACCGTCGCAAAGACCTGGCAGGCGAGCTCGCCGGCGAGCGGCGTCTCGCCGCCCACGACCTTCGGCACCTCGCGCACCTTGAAGCGCTTGTTGGCGGGGTCGATGCGCTCCGGCGCGAACGCCACGCCGAAGTCGACGCCGCACTTGAGGCCCGAGGACTCGAGGTGCGGGACGTAGAGCTCGGTCGTCGTGCCCGGGTAGGTGGTGCTGCCGAGGATCACGAGCTGCCCGCTGCGCAGGCGCCGGCCGATCTCCTCGACGGCGCGCAGCATGAAGGAGACGTCGGGGTCCTTGGTCTTCGTGAGCGGGGTCGGCACGCAGACGTTGATCACGTCCATCGTGGCCAACGCCCGGAACTCGCTGGTCGGGGTGAACCGCCCGGTCCGCACGGCCTCGGCCACCTCCGCCGCCGGGACATCCTCGATGTAAGAGCCGCCGCCCGCCAGAACCCGGACCTTCTCGGCGTCGAGGTCGAAGCCCGTGACGCGGAAGCCGGCCTTGGCGAACTCGAGCGCGAGGGGCAGGCCCACGTAGCCGAGGCCGATCACGCCGATGCACGCCTCGCGCGCTTCGATCTTGCCCTTCAGGTCTTCCAGACGGCTCATCGGTGTCCTCGACGTGGTGGGGTCATTTCGGCAGGGCGCGGCCAGGACCGAAGAAGGCCGCGAAATAGCCCCAGCCCGACCAGAGAGTGAGGACCACGGCCAAGGCCAGAAGTAACTCGCCAACTTGGTGATTCGGCATGCCCAGTGTCCCGGCTGGGAACAGCAAGAAGCCAGCGGCCAGGTTCTGGCACAGGGTCTTCAGCTTCCCCGGCCATTCGGCGGCGACGACGGTACCGAACTCGGCGGCGAAGCCGCGCAGGCCCGTGACTGCCAGCTCACGGCCGATGATCACGGCCACCGCCACGGCTCCCCAGTTGCCGGGGATTCTGCCCATCGCCAGCAGGACGATCAGCGCGGTCGAGGAGGTGAGCTTGTCGGCCAGCGGGTCGAGGTGCTTGCCGATGCTGGTGATCGTTCCGCTGCGCCGCGCCAAGTAGCCGTCGGCCAGGTCGCCGAGAGCGGAGAGGATGAACAACCACCCGACCAGGACGGAGTGCTCGGGGTACCACGGAAAGGCCGCAAGCACGGGCAGCACTGCGAGCCGCGCGATCGTGATCGTGTTCGGCAGGTTCCAGAGCTCTTCGCGCTGGTGCAGCTCGGCCACTCGGCTCCTTGGCTCGCGCGCGGCGCGAGCCCGAGGGCGCGCTTCAGCGGGCGGCGAATTGCGGGTGGTACTGGCGATAGTAAGTCAGCACGCGCCGCACATAGGCCTGCGTCTCGCGATAGGGCGGGATCCCGCCGAACCTCGAGACCGCCTGGGGCCCGGCGTTGTACGCGGCGAGCGCCATCGTCCAGCTACCGAACTGCTCGCGCAGCGTCCGCAAATAGCGCGTACCGCCGGCGACGTTCTGCTCCGCCGCAAACGGCTGGGAGACGCCGAGCGAATGCGCCGTCGAAGGCATCAGCTGCATGAGACCCATCGCGCCCTTGTGGGAGACCGCCCGCGCGTCGAAGGCGCTCTCCGCGTGGATCACGGCCTTCACCAGCGCGGGCGGCACGCCGGCCTGGCGTCCGACGCGCTCCACCAGCGGGTCGTACAGCCTCGGGTTGGCCACCGGCCGGAAGGCGCCGCGGCGACTGCGATCGAACACGAGGCGCGGCAGCTCCTTCAAGCGCGTGTAGCGCCCGTCCCACTGCACGTTCGTGAAGTGGACGACGCCGCGCTGGTCGACGTAGCGGTAGAGCGGCCCGCCCGCGAAGGCGGCGAGCGGTGCGAGCAGCGCCGCGACGCCCAGCACCAGCGCGAAAACCCGGGCTCGGGGCGCGGCGGCGCTGACCCGGGAATGCATCGCGGGATATGCTGCGTCCATCTCGTCAGGATGTATCGGCGCGGCCTCGTGTCGGCCTGAGCGGGGCAAGCAGGCGATCCCGCCCGCCGGGCGGCCTTCAGCAGGCGGCAACTTGGCCTTCGGCGACGACGTTCAGCAATGCGATTTCCTCGTGCTGGGGAGCGGCATCGCGGGCCTGTTCTTCGCCCTGCGCGCGGCCGAGCACGGGCGCGTGGCGATCGTCACAAAAAAACAGGCGGCCGAGTCGGCGACCAACTACGCGCAGGGGGGGATCGCGGCGGTCGTGGCGCCCGACGACACGACCGAGGCGCACGTCCGGGACACCCTCGAGGCCGGGGCGGGACTCTGCAAGGCGGAGGTCGTGCGCTTCGTGGTGGAGCGCGGGCCAGCCACGATCGAGGCGCTGCTGAAGCTCGGGGTCGACTTCGACCGCGCAGGCGGCGAGTTCGCGGTCGGGCGCGAGGGGGGTCACACCCGCCGGCGCGTGCTCCACCACCGCGACTCCACCGGCCGCGAGATCGAGCGCGCCCTGCTCGCCCGCGTCCGCGCGCACCCCAACATCGCGCTGTTCGAGAACCACTGCGCGGTGGACCTGCTCACGACCCAGCGCGCCGGGCTCGCCGCACCGAACCGCGCGCTCGGCGCCTACGTGCTCGACGCGGAGCGGCACGTGGTCGAGCGCTTCCTCGCGCGCGTCACCTTCCTCGCGACGGGTGGGGCCGGCAAGGTCTACCTGTACACCAGCAACCCCGACATCGCGTCGGGCGACGGCATGGCGATGGCGTACCGCGCGGGCGCGACGCTCGCGAACATGGAGTTCTTCCAGTTCCACCCGACCTGCCTGTTCCATCCGCAGGCGAAGTCGTTCCTGATCACGGAGGCGGTGCGCGGCGAGGGCGGCATCCTGCGCACGATGCGCGGCGATGCCTTCATGCCGCGCTACCACGAGATGAGAGATCTCGCGCCGCGCGACGTGGTGGCGCGCGCCATCGACTCGGAGCTGAAGCGCTCGGGCGACGACTACGTCGTGCTCGACGTGACCCACAAGGACGCCGCCTTCCTGCGCGAGCGCTTCCCCAACATCTACGAGCGCTGCCTCTCGTTCGGCATCGACATCGCGCGCCAGCCGATTCCGGTGGTGCCCGCCGCGCACTACTGCTGCGGTGGCGTGGTCACGGACCTCTCGGGCGAGAGCGACATTCAGAACCTGTTCGCCGCGGGCGAGGTCACCTGCACCGGGCTGCACGGCGCGAACCGGCTCGCCTCGAACTCGCTGCTCGAGGGCGTGGTGTTCGCGGAGGCCGCCGCGAGCGAGGCGACAAGGCGCCTGCCGGACCTCGCGCCTCCGCTCGCGCCGCAGATCGAGCCGTGGAGCGAGGGCGACGCGACGGAGAGCTCCGAGGCGGTGGTGATCACGCAGAACTGGGACGAGATCCGCCGCTTCATGTGGAACTACGTGGGCATCGTGCGCAGCGACAAGCGCCTCGAGCGCGCCATGCGCCGCATCGCGCTCTTGCGCGAGGAGATCAACGAGTACTACTGGAACGCCAAGCTGACGCCGCCGCTGATCGAGCTGCGCAACCTCGCGGTCGTCGCCGAGCTCGTGATCGAGTGCGCGGTGCGCCGCAAGGAGAGCCGCGGCCTCCACTACACGCTCGACCACCCGCGGCGCGACGACGCGCGCTACGGGCGCGACACGGTGATCCGGCGCCTGAACTCCTGAAGGCCGGCGCTACTTCTTCGGCCGCAGCAGACCGCGCTCGAGCAGCGCGCGGATCGCCTCCTGCACCGCGGCGTCGCTGTCCGGGATCACGTCGATCATGCGCCGCACCGTGAGGCCGGCTGCGGCGAGGTCCAGCACCGCCTCTTCGAGCTTGGTCAGCTCGCCCGCCGAGACGTTGGCTGCGCGATCGGCGTCGAAGCGGCGCGTCATGTCGAGTTTCGAGACGCGGCCCGCCTCGTCGACCTGGCGCGCGGCCTCGAGCAGCGCGCTCTGCAGCGGCACGGGATTGCCTTCGTCGGTGATCCCGTCGACGGAGCGCGTGAACGAGAAGGTGCCCGTGCTCCATTGCAGCACGCGCGCGAGCGCCTTTACCCCGCGCAGCGGGCCGAGCAGCGCATAGCGCAGCGCGCCGCCCTCGAACGCGAGCGTCGCCTCCTCGGCGCCGTGAGTCGCGGTGAGCGTCCCGAGCGGCGATGACTGGCCGAGCATTTGGATCAAGTTCGCGATGCCCAGCTCCTCGATGCGGCCCGAGATGCCGGAGCGCGCGCGCTCGGATTCGGCGCGCTTCACGTCGCTCACGAAGTTGCGCAGCTCGCTGGCGCGCTCGGGCGGCTCGTCGAAGTGGATGCCCACCGCGGCCACGGTGCCGTCGGTCGTGACGTGGCGCGAGACCTTGCCGTGGACGGCGAGGCGCTCACCGCTCTCGGGGTGCTGGAGCTCCAGCTCGACGCTCTTGCCCAGCGGCAGGTCGCTCCCGTCCGCCGAGATCAGCACGCCGGTCTCCGAGAGGTCGCGCGTGCGGCCTTCGAGCTTCACGTGGGTGGACTGGAGCAGCGCGGGCACGCGCGCCACCGAGCGGGCCGCCTTTCGGCGGTCGCCGACGTCGACGAGCGGGTCGCCGCCGCGCAGCGGCGCCGCGTCGCGGCTCACCCGCAGCACGGTCTTCGCGCGCGGGTCGGGGATCTGCGGCAGCGTGGGGCGCGTGGGCCGCGAGTCGTCCCGCTCGCGGTCGACGTCGCCGAACAGATCGGACGGCTGCGCCCGCGGCGCCTTGCCCCCCGTCTCGGGATTCGCCGCGCTCGGCATGTACGGCGCGAGATCGCCGCGCAGCTCCGAGGCCGGCTTGCGGAACTGGACCGCCACGACCCCGGTCCCGCAGAACACCACCTCGGCCTCGAAGACGAGCGAGGCGCCGCGCCAGCGGAAGTCGAACTCCACCTCCACGAACTCGCGCAGGTCGAGCTTTCGGTCGCAGGGAATCTGCGCGCCGCCCGCCGCGATGTTCCGCTCGAACTCGGCCGCGAGCTCGGCCGGATCGGCGAACGCGAGCTTGAGACGGTGCATCGATGGCTCCCGCGCGGGCGCCCGGAGCCCCTCCGGCTCGCCTCCACCAGCGGGCATCGGCAGGCCGCACCGCAGTCTGAAAGGTCGAGGACGGGTGATCCGGCCGACTCGTCGAGGCGTAGGGAGGCGCGGCCGGTCAGGCCCCCGCCAGCCGCTCGAACAGGCGGCGGCCCGGAGCGTCCGGGGCCATGTCGAGCTCGGGGTGCCACTGCACCGCGGTGAGCGCCGGCGCACCGGCCAACTCCACCGCCTCGATCACGCGGTCCGCGGCCCAGCCCACGGGCGCGAGCCCCTCGCCCAGCCGATCGATCGCCTGGTGGTGCCAGGACGGCACGCTCGCGAGCCGCTCGGCGCCAAGCGCGCCGGCGAGCGCCGAGCCCGGGTCGATGCGCACGGGATGCGCGGTGGCCTCCTGCTGGCTCGCGCGGTGCTGTACCCGTTCGCCCACCACGTCCGGCAGGTGCCCGTGCAGCGTGCCTCCGCGCGCGACGTTCACGATCTGCAGGCCGCGGCAGATCGCGAGGGTGGGCGTGCCCAGCGCGATCGCGGCGCGAGCGAGCGCGATCTCGAAGGCGTCGCGCTCGGCGCAGGTGCCGTAGACGGCGCCGTGCACCGCCGCACCCGAGACGCTCGGATCGAGGTCGCCGCCGCCCGAGAGCACGAGTCCGTCGAGGCGCGCGAGGAGCTGGTCGGGCGCGTCGTCGCCAGGCGAGAGCAGCACGGCGACGCCGCCCACCGCGCGCACCGCGTCGACGTAGGCGGCGGGTAGCGTGAAGCGCGCGCGTCCGTCGCGCTCGCGGCGATAGGTCGTGACGCCAATCCAGCGGCGGCTCATCTCGCGCTTCGCTCCGTTCCGTTCGGCCGCGCGGGCAGCGGGCGCGTCAGGCGCCGCCGCCCGCGTCGCCCGTCTCTTCCTCGACCGCGCGGAACAACGAGAGCTGTGGCACGTCCTCCGCGCCCGCGATCGGCACCGGGTACTCGTCCGAGAAGCAGGCGTCGCAGGAGCCGTGCTCGAGCTTCTTGCCGAGCCCGCGCAGGCCGGCGAGCGACAGGTAGCCGAGCGAGTCGGCGCCGATCGCCTCGCGGATCTCCTCGGCCGACTTGTTCGAAGCGATCAGCTCCGAGCGCGTGGGCATGTCGATGCCGTAGTGGCACGGCCGGATCGTCGGCGGCGCCGCGATGCGCACGTGCACCTGCGACGCGCCCGCCGCGCGCATCATGTTCGAGATCTTCAGCATGCTGGTGCCGCGCACGATCGAGTCGTCCACCAGCACGACGCGCTTGCCGTCGAGCACGCCGCGGATCGCGTTGTGCTTCACCTTCACGCCGAAGTTGCGGATCGACTGCGCGGGCTCGATGAAGGTGCGGCCGACGAAGTGGTTGCGGATGATCGCGGTCTCGTACGGGATGCCCGACACCTCGGAGTAGCCCAGCGCCGCGGCGCTGCCGGAATCGAGCAGCGGCACCACCAGGTCCGCCTCGGCCGGGTGCTCCTGGGCGAGCAAGCGGCCGAGCGACTTGCGGAACAGGTAGACGTTGCTGCCCGGGAAGTTCGAGTCGGGCCGCGCGAAATACATGTACTCGAAGATGCAGAACGACTCGCGCTCGGGTTTCGGGAACGGACGCAGCGAGCGAAGCCGGCCGCGACGCACCACGACCATCTCGCCCGGGTCGAGGTGGCGCACGACGCTCGCGCCGATCAGGTCGAGGGCGCAGGTCTCGCTCGCCGCAACCCACGCGCCGTCCAGCTGCCCCAGCACGAGCGGGCGGAAGCCGTTCGAGTCGCGCACGGCCACCAGTGCGTCGTGGGTGAGCATCACCAGCGAGAAGGCACCTTTCACGCGCGTGAGCGCGTCGATCAGCCGATCCTCGAGCGAGGTCTCGCGCGAGCGCGCGAGCAGGTGGACGATCACCTCGCTGTCGGAGGTGGTGCTGAAGATCGCGCCGCGGCCTTCGAGCTCGCGCCGCACCGCCGTGGCGTTCACCAGGTTGCCGTTGTGGGCGATCGAGACGGGGCCGCCGTCGGTGTTCGCGCAGAACGGCTGCGCGTTCCTCAGCGTGCTCGCGCCCGTCGTCGAGTAGCGAACGTGGCCGATCGCGTGCCGGCCGGGCAGCTTCGCGAGCACCTTCTCGGTGAAGACGTCGGCGACGTAGCCCATGCCGCGGTGCACGAACTGCTCGCCGCCCTGGGTCGAGACGATGCCGGCGCTCTCCTGGCCGCGGTGCTGGAGCGCATAGAGCGCCAGGTAGGCGATGTTGGCCGCCTCGGAGTGCCCGTGGACGCCGACGATCCCGCACTCGTCCTTGAAGCGCTCCCGCTCCTTCGTCACAGCCAGCTCGGAAAGCTCTTGGGAGGGGAACATGCGGTCTCCGCTGCGGTAGGGCCTCGGGGCCGTCAGGGGGTCGCGTAGCGCGCCGACACCGACGAGAGGTACGTGTAGGCGAGCAGGAAGTAGTACATGACGGGGATGCCGAGCAGGTTCGAGTCGATCCGGTCGAGCACGCCGCCCGTGCCGGGCAAGAGCGTGCCGGTGTCCTTCACCCGCGCGTCGCGCTTCAGCAGCGACTCCACCAGGTCGCCGACGATGCCGACGCCGGCCAAGATCGGGCCGAGGAAAAGCGCGAATCCCCAGCTGAGCTGAGCGGAGAGCTTCGGCAACGCGATGTCGAAGCCGCCCTTCACGAGCGCCGCCATCAGGATGCCGCCCGCGAGCGCGCCGTAGGCGCCCTCGATGGTCTTCTTGGGCGACACCGCCGGAGCGAGCGGGCGCTGCCCGAAGCGCCGCCCCGCGAAGTAGGCGCCGGCGTCGCCGGCGATCACCACCGCGATCACGAAGAACAGGTAGAAGGCGCCGGCGTCGGGGTGGAGCTGCCGCGCCACCGCGCCGCCCCAGCGCCCGGCCACCGAATCCTGGAACTCGCGCAGCACGATCGCGTGGGAGAGCAGCCAGCCCACGTAGAACACGCCGAAGAAGGTCTCGCTGATGCTCGCCAGCGACTCCGAGATCTCCTTCTTGCGCAGCTGCGCGATCATCAGGCCGAGCAGCACCATGCTCAGCGTGAGCGTCGCCAGGTACTCGCTGCCGATGAAAGCGATCACCGGCAGCGCGAGCGCCGCGACGGTTCCGACGCCGCGGACCGGCACGGCGCCCTTCGCCTCGATCAGGTGGTAGAACTCGTTGATCGCGATGCCCGTGATCACGAGGATCGTGAGCAGCAGCCACCAGCCGCCGAGCGCGATCACGCCGCAGACCAGCGGGATCAGCACCGCTGCCGTGATCAGGCGCTCCTGGAGGTTCGTGCGCTTCGGGACTTCCGATTCGGGCAGGAGCGTCGCGGGCTCGCTCATCGCGCGCCCGTCGAGCCGAAGCCGCCGTCGCCCCGCCCGCTCTCCTCGAGCGAGCTGCGCTCGTCCCAGCGCAGGCGCGCGACCCGCGCCACGACGAGCTGCGCGATGCGGTCGCCGCGCTGCACGGGGAACGGCTCGCGGCCCGTGTTCCACAAGATCACCGACAGCTCTCCGCGGTAGTCCGCGTCTATCGTACCGGGCGCGTTGGGGAGCACGATCCCGTGCTTCAGCGCGAGGCCGCTGCGCGCGCGCACCTGCCCCTCGAAGCCGGGGGGCAGCGCGATGCGCAGGCCGGTGGGTACGAGCGCGCGCTCGCCCGGCGCGAGCACGAGCCGCTCGCGCACGGCCGCGCGCAGGTCGAGGCCGGCCGCCCCAGCCGTCGCGTAGGACGGCAGCGGCAGGTCGTCGTTGCCCGAGACCCGCGTCACGAGCGCCACCACCGGCTCGGCGTCGCCCGAGCTCATCGCGCCGATCCGGATCGGGCCCGCCGACCCGAGCGATGGACGCGGCCGGCTCCCGGCACTTCCCGCTACTGCTGCGGCGCCGCCAGCGCCTCCGCCAGCGCCTCGCGGCGCGACAGGCGGATGCGGCCGGTGGGATCGATGTCGATGCACTTCACCAGGATCTCGTCGCCCTCCGCCACCACGTCCTCGACGCGGTTCACGCGCGCCTCGGCCAGATGGCTGATGTGCACGAGCCCGTCGGTGCCGGGGAAGATCTCGACGAAGGCGCCGAAGTCGGTGATGCGCTTGACCTTGCCCGTGTAGAGCTTGCCGAGCTCCGCCTCCTGGGTGAGCTCCTGGACCATCTGCTGGGCGCGGCGCAGCGCCTCGCCGTTCGGCGCGAAGATGCTGACCTTGCCCGAGTCCTCGATCTCGATCTTCGCGCCGCTCATCTCCTGGATGCCGCGGATCACGCGGCCTCCGGGCCCGATCACGTCGCGGATGCGGTCGGTCTTGATCTTGATGACCTCCATCCGCGGCGCCCACTCCGACGGCGCCTGGCGCGGCACGAAGCCGGGCAGGAGGTCGCGCGAGTCGCGCTCCATGGCGTCGAGGATGTGCATGCGCGCGTCCTTCGCCTGCGCGAGCGCGCGCTCCATCACCGTCCAGTCGACGGCCTCGATCTTGATGTCCATCTGCAGCGCCGTGATGCCCTGGCGCGTGCCGGCGACCTTGAAGTCCATGTCGCCCAGGTGGTCCTCGTCGCCGAGGATGTCGCTCAGGATCGCGCGGCGCTGGCCCGACTCGATCAGGCCCATCGCGATGCCGGCGACCGGCGCGCGCATCGGCACGCCCGCGTCCATCAGCGCCAGGGTGCCGCCGCAGATCGTCGCCATCGACGACGAGCCGTTCGACTCGAGGATCTCCGACACGACGCGCACCGTGTAGGGGAACGTGTCGATCGTCGGCATCACCGCGGCGAGGGCGCGCTCGGCCAGGTGGCCGTGACCGACGTCGCGGCGCGAGGGGCCGCGCAGGGGCCGCACCTCGCCGACCGAGAACGGCGGGAAGTTGTAGTGCAGCAGGAAGTGCTTCTCGCTGCGCTCGTGCAGCGCGTCGATGGTCTGCGCGTCGTCGCCGCTGCCGAGCGTCGCGTACACCAGCGCCTGCGTCTCGCCGCGCGTGAACAGCGCGACGCCGTGGGCGCGGGGCAGCGCGCGCACCTGGCACGCGATCGGGCGGATGTCGGTGGTCTTGCGCCCGTCGATGCGCTCGCCCTGGTCGAGGATGCGATCGCGCATCAGCTGCGAGCGCAGGTCGTGGAGCGCGTCCTTGGTGAGCGTCGTCAGCCGTCGCAGGCCGGTCTGGCGCGCTTCCACCTGCTCGAGCGACGCGAGCTCGACGCGCTCCTGGCGATAGGGCGTCGCGAGCTTCGCGAGCACGTCCTTCTCGACGGCGTCGATCGCCGCGTAGCGCTCGTGCTTGCTCTTGATCGCGATCGCGTCGCGCAGGCGCGCCTCCGCGAGCTCCTTCACCTGCGCCTCGATCTGGAGCTTCTCCGCGGGCGGGCCCGCCACCTGGATCTTCGCCTTGCCGACGCGCCGCACGAGCTCTTCCTGTGCGCCGATCACCGCGAGGATCTCGCGGTGGACGAACTGGAGCGCCTCGAGCACGTCGCTCTCGCTGCACTCCTTCGCGCCGCCTTCGACCATCACGAGCGCCTGGCGCGAGCCCGCGGCCACGAGGTCGAGCGTGCTCTGCTTCTGCTGCTCGTAGGTCGGGTAGAGCACGAGCTTGCCGTCGACGCGCGCGAGCCGCGCGGCGCCGATCGGACCCTGGAACGGAATCTGCGAGATCGCGAGGGCCGCCGAGGCGCCGACGAAGGCGCACATGTCGGGCGGATTCACGCCGTCGGCCGCGAGCACCGTGGCCGTGACCTGCACCTCGTCGCGGTAGCCGTCCGGGAAGAGCGGGCGGCAGGAGCGGTCGATGAAGCGCGAGACCAGGATCTCGCGGTCCGAGAGGCGCGCCTCCCGCTTGAAGAAGCCGCCCGGGATCTTGCCCGCGGCCGAGGTTTTCTCGACGAAGTCGACCGAGAGCGGGAAGAAGTCGATGCCTTCGCGCGGCTTCGCGGTGTTCACCGTCGTGAGCACCACGCTGCCGCCGATCGTCACGACCGCGGCGCCCGCGGACTGCTTCGCGAGCCGGCCGGTCTCGATCGTGATCTCGGTGCCGCCGACCGTGACGGTCACCGTCTCTGCCTTGAACCATTCGCTGGACATCGGAATACACGTCTCCACCGAGCGTCGCGGCATTGCGCGATCGTCGGCGCCTGATGAGGCGGCGTGGACGTGGCATCCAGGGGACGGGATGCGGGATCAAGGATCCGCTCAGCGCACTGAGCGGATTCGTGACTCCCACATCTCGCGATTCCGCGGCCGGCCGCCTCGCTTTGTCGTTGCTGCTCGACCCTCGAGCAGCGTGCCGCCCTTTCTCGCTAGCGGCGTGGAGATGCGGCGCAGCGCATCCCCGTCATTTCTTCCGCGTTGCCACCGTTCGACTGCGCTCGCCTTCGGCGCGCTGCGTACGGCGCTTCGCGCCGCTTGCTATCGCCGCAGGCCCAGCTTGTCGACCAGGGCCTGATAGCGATCTGCGCTCGTGCTCTCGAGGTAGTCGAGCAGGCGGCGGCGCTGGCTCACGAGCTTCAAGAGCCCTCGGCGCGAGTGATGGTCTTTCTCGTGCGTCTCGAAATGGCGCGCCAGCTGGTCGATACGCGCCGACAGCAGCGCCACCTGAACTTCCGGCGAGCCGGTATCCGACTCGTGGATGCGGAACTGCTCGATCACCCGTGCGGTCGCCAACTCGATCTCCTCGAAGGCGAGGTGTTTATCAGCGTGCCTCGCGAAGTGCCACCGGCGTGGACGGGACTAGGCGGCCGGCGGGAACACGCGCAGGGGATGAAACCTGCGGTCTGGGCGCAGCTCCATCACGGCCAGCAGGTCGCCCGCGGGGCCTAGCGCCGCGAACTTGGCGCCCGGCACGGGCCGCGGGCCGCGCTCGAACGGCCCACGCGCCTCCGCGGCGGCCACCGCCCCGCCATTCGCGACACGGCGCGCCTGCATCGCCGTGAGCGCGATCTGGGGCAGCGGCAGGACGCGCGCCGGCGGCACGATGCGGCCCTCGAGCTCTCCCTTCGCGGCCAACTCGTCGCACTGAGCGGGCGTGAGGCAGTCCGCGAGGAGAAAGGGGCCGTTCGCCGTGCGGCGCAGGCCGGCCAGATGCGCGCCGCAGCCGAGCGCCTCCCCGAGGTCAGCCGCGAGCACGCGCACGTAGGTGCCGGGCGAGCACGCCACCTCGATGCCGACGTCGGGCGGCTCGAAGCGCGTCACCGCGATGCGGTGGACCGTCACCCTGCGCGGCGCGCGCTCCACCTCCTCCCCCTTCCGCGCCAGCCGGTAGAGGGGAACGCCTTCCTTCTTCACCGAGCTGAACATCGGCGGGACCTGTTCGATCTCGCCCGCGAAGGCCGCGAGCGCGGCGCGCACGACCGCCTCTTCGGGGAGCGGCCCCGCGTGCTTGCGCACCACCCTGCCTTCGCCGTCGAACGTGTCCGTCGCGACGCCGAGGCGGATCGTGCCCGCGTAGATCTTCTCGTGCTGGTCGACGAACGGGATCAGCTTCGTCGCGTCGCGGACCGCGAGGGGCAGCACGCCGGTCGCCAGCGGATCGAGAGTGCCGAGGTGGCCGACGCGCCGGGTCCCGAGCCAGCGGCGCGCCGCGTCCACCACGTCGTGCGACGACCAGCCGATCGGCTTGTCGATCGCGAGGAATCCCGCAGGACCAGCTCTTTCGCGAGTTCCGCTCGCCGGCTGCCCTTCGCGCGGCTTCACGTCGCTGCGCGCACCCTGCGCCGGCTTCGCCGGCGTCCCCCCCTCGTCACGGCCGGCCACGGTCGATCTCCTTCAGCAAGCGCAGCGTCTCGGCGCCGGCGTCGATGGCGTCGTCGTGGACGAAGCGCAGCTCGGGGACGCGCTTGGTCGCGAGCGCGCGCGCGAGCTGCGAGCGCAGGAAGCCGGCGGCGCTCGCGAGCCCCTTCGCGGTGTCGGCGTCCGCGTGCGTGGCGCCGGCGCGGCCGTGCGGCACCGCGTCGAGGGCACTCCAGTACACCTTCGCATGGGAGAGATCCGGCGCCACGTCGATGTGCGTCAGCGTGACCATGCCGACGCGCGGGTCTGTCACCTCTTCGCGCAGCAGGCGCGCGAGCTCGCCGCGAATCTGCTCGCCGATCCGCTCCGTCCGCCGCGTCACAGAATCTCCACTTCCTGGTCGGTCACTTCTGCGAGGTGCAGGCCCTCGATGAAGTCGATCGCCCGCTCGAGCCGCACGCGCGCATCCTGGGCTTCCTCAGAGACCGCCGCGAGCCCGAGCACCGCGACCTGCCACGTGTCCCGACCGCCCACCTCGGCGACCGAGACGTTGAACTCGTTGCGCACGCGCTGCTTGATCGACGAGATCACGCCGCGCTTCTGCTTCAGAGACTGCGAGCCGTGCACGTGAAGCTCGATTCGCGCGGCCGCCACGAACATGACCGTTCTCCGCGCAAAGGGCGCGGCCCTGCGTCTACAGCTCCGCCGGCTTCGTCTCGATCTCGTAGGCCTCGATCACGTCGCCGACCTTCAGGTCGTTGAAGCCGTCCAACCCGATGCCGCACTCGAAGCCCGTCTGCACCTCGCGCGCGTCGTCCTTGAAGCGCTTCAGCGACGCGAACTTCCCGTCCCAGACCTGCACGCCGTCGCGCACCAGCCGCGCGCGGGCGCCGCGGCGCAAGAGCCCATCGGTGACGTAGCTGCCCGCGATCGTGCCGACGCGCGGGATGCTGAAGAGCTGGCGCACCTCCGCCTGGCCCAGCACCACCTCGCGCGTGGTGGGCGGGAGCAGGCCCGCCATCGCGGCCTTCACCTCGTCGAGCATCTCGTAGATGATCTGGTAGGTGCGGATCTCGACGCCGACGCCCTCGGCGGCCTTGCGCGCCTTGGCGTCGGGGCGCACGTGGAAGCCGACCACGATCGCCCGGCTCGCCTGCGCGAGCTGCACGTCGCTCTCGGTGATGCCCCCGACCGCGACGTGGAGCACGTTCACCTTCACCCGGTCGGTGGAGAGCTTGGCGAGCGCAGCGCTGATCGCCTCGGCCGATCCCTGCACGTCCGCCTTCACGATCAGCGCGAGCTCCTTCGGCCCGTCGCCTTGACCGGCGAACAGGTCCTCGAGCGAGATGCGCGGCTTCGCCGCGGGCGCCTTCTCCTTGCGCTCCTCGGCGAGGCGGTGGTCGACGATCTCCTTCGCCACGCGCTCGGACTCGACGCAGTGCAGGAGGTCGCCGGCGCCGGGCACCCCCGACAGGCCGACGATCTGCACCGGCTTCGCGGGGCCGGCCTCCTTGATCTGCTCGCCCTTGTCGTCGTTCATGATGCGCACGCGGCCGTAGTGCGTGCCCACAACGACGATGTCGCCGCGGCGCAGCGTGCCTTCCTGCACGAGCACCGTCGCCACCGGGCCGAGGCCCTTGTCGAGCTGCGCCTCGAGCACGATGCCCTTGGCGCGGATCGTCGTGTCGGCGCGCGGCTCGACCAACTCCGCCTGCAGCACGATCGCCTCGAGCAGCTTGTCGAGGCCCGTGCGCTTGGTCGCCGAGATGTTCACGGCCAGCGTCTCGCCGCCGAAATCCTCGACGACGATGCCGTGCTCCATCAGGCGCTGGCGCGTGAGCTGCGGGTTCGCGTCCGGCAGGTCGCACTTGTTGACGGCGACGATGATCGGGACGTTCGCCGCCTTGGCGTGCGAGATCGCCTCGATCGTCTGCGGCATGATGCCTTCGCTCGCCGCGACTACCAGGATCACGATGTCCGTCACCTGCGCGCCGCGCGCGCGCATCTGCGTGAACGCCGCGTGGCCGGGCGTGTCGATGAACGTGATCGTGTGGCCGCCGGTCTCGACCTGATAAGCGCCGATGTGCTGCGTGATGCCGCCCGCCTCGCCGGCGACCACGTTCGTCTCGCGCAGGGCGTCGAGCAGCGAGGTCTTGCCGTGGTCGACGTGGCCCATCACCGTGACGACGGGCGGCCGCGGCGTGCCGGCCTTCTCCTTGCCTTCCGGAGCGGCGGGCGCGCCTAGGTACTCGGCCTCCTGAAAGCCGACGTCTTGCACCTCGCCGCCGAACTCGGAGGCCACCAGCGCCGCGGTCTCCGCGTTGATGGTCTGCTGGATGCTGACCATCGTGCCGAGGCCCATCAGCTTGCCCTGGATCTGCGGCGCCTTGACGCCGAGCTGGCGCGCCAGCTCGGCGACGGAGATCTCGCCCTCGAGGCGCACGACGCGCTTGCCGGGCTTCGCGGCCGCGGCGGCCGCCGCCGATTTCTTCACGGGTGCGTCTCGCCTCTTGCGCCGCGGCGACGCCATGGAACGTGGATCCACGACCGACACGCGCGGCGGGGCCGTGCGTCCGACCACCTGCTTCGCGAGCAGCTCTTGCTCGCGCAGGTTCACCACCTCTCGGAACTGCTTGCGGCTCTGCGCGCCCCGATCCGCCGCCCCTCCGGGCGCAGCCTCGTCGCGCGCGCCGGTGCGTCCGCGCGCAGCGATCTTGGCCGGCGTCTCCTCTTCCTCGTCCTCGCCGGGCGCGGGAGCCGCCGGCGCGGCTGCCGCCTCCTCTTCGGTGGGCGCCGCCTCGACCGCGGGCGCGGCGGGCTGCTCCTCGGCGACGGGCTCGGCGGCGGGAGCTGCGGGCGCGAGCTCGGGTGCGGGCGGCGGCGGCGGCTCCGGCGCCGCGGGCTCTGGCTCCGCGCGCTTGCGCCGCCGGATCACGGCGCCGCCCGTGACCTGCACGCGCGCCTCGGTGACGCGGTCGACCTTCTTGGTCGCCAGCTTCTCGCGCAGGAACGCGACCTGCGCTTCGTCCAGCGTCGCCATCGCGTTGCGCAGCTCGACGCCGGCTTCCTTCGCTCTGGCGACGAACTCGTTGCGGTCGATGCCGAGCTCTTCCGCAAGCTTGTATGCGCGTGTGGACATTCGGTTCGGGACTTCCTCGTTGGCGGACGCCGCGCTCGCGCGCGGCTACTCGCGCCGCTCCGTGTTCAGCGCGGCTTCCGCGGCCGCCGCGGCGCGAGCGTCCTCGGCTGCCTTCTCCTGCGCGAGCTTCGCCGCGTTCGCCTTGATCGCGCGCACGCCGGCGTTGTCCACGCCGGGGAACGAGAGCAGCAGCGAGTCCTGGCACTTCGCGAGGTCTTCGAGGCTCGTGATGCCGCTCTGCAGCAGCGCGTCCGCCTCGTCCATTCCGAGCCCCGGTACCACCGACACGGCGCGCACGAACCAGTCCGCCAGCTCGCGGATCTTCGACTCGCTCTTGATGTCGATCTTCCAGCCGGTCAGCTGGACCGCCAGCCGCACGTTCTGACCCTTGCGGCCGATCGCGAGCGACAGCTGGTCGTCGGGGACGATCACGTCCATCGACTTGGTGGCCTCGTCGATGATCACCTTCGAGACCTGCGCGGGCGAGAGCGCGCTGCACACGTAGCGCGCCGCGTCGCTGCTGTAGGGCACGATGTCGATGCGCTCGCCGCGCAGCTCCTGCACCACGGCCTGCACACGGCTGCCCTTCATGCCGACGCAGGCGCCGACGGGATCCACGTCCTTGTCGCGCGAGGAGACTGCGATCTTCGAGCGCCCGCCCGGCTCGCGCGCGGCGGATTCGATCTTCACGATGCCCTCGTAGATCTCCGGCACTTCCTGGGCGAACAGCTTCGAGAGAAAGTGGATCGAGGCGCGCGACAGGATCACCTGCGCGCCCTTGCCCATGGTCGTCACGTCGAGCACGTAGGCGCGGATGCGGTCACCGGGCCGATACGTCTCGCGCGGCACCTGCTCCTTCGCGGGCAGCACGGCCTCGGTGCGGCCGAGGTCGACCAGCAGCGCGCCCTTCTCGAAGCGGCGCACGATGCCGTTCACGATCTCGCCCTTCCGGTCCTTGTACTCCTCGTACACGATGTCGCGCTCGGCATCGCGCACGCGCTGGATGATCACCTGCTTCGCGGTCTGGGCGAGGATGCGGCCGAAGTCCGCGGTGTCGAGCTTGACGCCGATCTCGTCGCCGATCTCCGCCTCGGGGTCGAGCTTCTTCGCGTTCTCGAGCGCGATGTGCGCCTGTGCGTCGGTGACCGTCTCCACGACCTCGCGGAACTCGAACAGCTCGATCTCGCTCGTCTCGGGGTTGAAGCGCGCCTCGATCTCCTTCTCGAGGCCGAACTTCCGGCGCGCCGCCTGCTTCATCGCCTCCTCGAGAGCGGAGATGATGGTGCGCTTGTCGATGCCCTTGTCCTTGGCGATCTGGTCGATCTCGCGCTTCAGGGGTGCGATGTTCATGGCGTCTCGTCCCGTACGCTGGAGTTCTTAGGCCGCGCCTGAGAAGTCTGCGGGCGTGAAGTGGTGAACCTTGTTCGCACGCGCCACGTCCGCGAAGGGGATGCGGAAGGACTGGCCGTCGACAGAGACGCTCGCGGCGCCGCCGACGAACGCCGTGAGGGTGCCCTTGAAGCGGCGCCGGCCCGCGATCGGCGCGCGCGTCTCGATCTTCACCTCGCTCCCGAGCACGCGTTCGAAGTCCTTCTCGCGCGCCAGCACGCGATCGAAGCCCGGCGACGAGACCTCGAGCGTGTAGGCGACCGGGATCGCGTCGTGGGCGTCGAGGTTCACGCCGAGCTCTCGGGACACCTCGGCGCAGCGCTCGATCGCCACGCGGCCGTCGCCAGCGGGCGTGTCGACGATCACGCGCACCCGCCAGGGGGCCCGCCCCTGGGTGCGCTCCACGTCCACGAGCTCGAGCCCGTGGGACGTGACGATCGGTTCGATGAGGTCCCGCATTGCCGCCGGTATGTCCCCGTACATCGCGTTCACCTTGCCCGGGGCGCGCAGTCCGCCCCGGGGGCCGGCGGCAACCGGACCCCATAAACGAAAAAAGTGGACCTACGCCCACTCCGTCAGCGCGCTCAAAGCGGGCGTAACCTATCCACGTCGCTGGTTTTCCACAAGGAAAAACCCGTGCGGTGACGGCGCGTTCCCGCGGGTTTGGCGCCTCAGGAGCCGGCTCGAGTCATGACCACGGCGGCCTCTCCATCGGCGTAGTGCCGAGGCCGGCGGCCGACGTGCCGGAAGCCGAGGCTCGCGTAGAAGGCCTGAGCCCCGCGGTTGCCCTCGCGCACCTCGAGGTGGGTCCGAGCGAGGCCCGTCTCGGCGGCGAGGGCGCTCTCCAGCAGCCGCGAAGCGATGCCCCGGCGCCGAGCGTCCGGGGCGACCCCGGTGAGCAGGACGTGCAGCTCGTCGAGCTCGCGCCGCGCCACGAGGAACCCGACCAGCCGCTCGCCGGCCCGCGCGACCCAGACGCGACCCTCCGGCAGCGCGACTTCGCTGGAGATCTGCGGCTCGGTCCACGCCTCGGGCAGAAGCTCCTGCGCGAGCGCTGCGATCGCTGCGCAGTCCGAGAGCCGCGCGGGCCGGACCGCGGGTCCCGGCGCCGGGCGGCCCGCGCGCTCACTCACCGCGCGGCGCCTGGATCTTCAGCGCGCGCAGCTTGCGCGAGAGGCTTTCGCGCGCGAGGCCGATCGCCTCGGCGGTCCGGGAGATGTTGCCCCCGTGCTCCTGGAGGCGAGCGAGCAGGAAGCGGCGCTCGAACTCGCGGCGCGCCTCCTCCAGCGAGGACCCGCTCGCCTCCGCCGCGCGCCCTGTCGCCCCGCGCAGCTCGGTGGGCAGGTCGTGGGGCCGGATGCGCGCGCCCGGCGTCATCAGCACGAGCCGCTCCACGAGGTTGCGCAGCTCGCGCACGTTGCCGGGCCAGGCGTAGCCGCCGAGCAGCGCGAGCGTGCGCGGCGCGAGCGTCTTTGGCGGCACCGCGGAATCCGCGCAGAACTCCTTCACGAACGCTTGGGCGAGGAGCGGGATGTCCTCGCGCCGCTCGCGCAGCGCCGGCACGTGGAACGGGATCACGTTGAGCCGGTAGTAGAGATCCTCGCGGAACTTCCCGTCCTGGATCTCGCGCTCGAGGCTCTTGTTGGTCGCGGCGATCACGCGCACGTCCACGTCGATCGTCTCGCTGCCGCCGACGCGCTCGAACTTGTGCTCCTGGAGGATGCGCAGGATCTTGGCCTGCGTTCGCAGGGACATGTCGGCGATCTCGTCGAGGAAGATCGTGCCGCCGTGGGCCAGCTCGAACTTCCCGCGCTTCTGCGCGATCGCGCCGGTGAACGCGCCCTTCTCGTGGCCGAACAGCTCGCTCTCGATCAGCTCCTCGGGGATCGCCGCGCAGTTCACCTCGACGAAGGGCCCGTGCGCGCGCTTGCTCAGCACGTGCAGCTGCTTCGCGACCATCTCCTTGCCCGTTCCGTTCTCGCCGGAGATCAGCACCCAGCCGTTCGTCGGCGCGGCGAGCGCGATCTGCTCCTTCAGCTTCTGGATCGGCGCGGAGTCGCCGAGGATCTCGTGCGCACGCAGGCTCTTCGCGCGCAGCTCGCGGTTCTCGCGCTCGAGCGAGCTCTTCTCGAGGGCGTGGCGCACGGTGAGCAGCAGCTTGTCGAGGGAGAGCGGCTTCTCGACGAAGTCGAAGGCGCCGAGCTGGGTGGCGCGCACGGCCGTCTCGATCGTGCCGTGGCCGCTCATCATCACGACCGGCAGCGCCGGCTGGGCGCGGCGCAGCTCCTCGAGCACCTCGATGCCGTCGCGGCCCGGCATCGCGATGTCGAGCAGCACGACGTCGGGCGCGCGCTCGCGCACCGCGGCCAGCGCGCGCTCGCCGTCCTCGGCCAGCGCGGCGTCGTAGCCCTCGTCCGCGAGGGCGCCGGCGAGCGAGCGGCGGATCGCCGCCTCGTCGTCCACCACCAGCACGCGCGCCGTGTGCGCCGTGTGATTAGGCATATCGCACCGGGAGCTCGACCACGAAGCGCGAGCCGCGCGGCGCGTTCCGCAGCGCGCGCACGTAGCCGTGATGGTCCGCGACGATGCGCGCGACGATGGCGAGGCCGAGGCCGGTGCCATGCGGCTTGGTCGAGTAGTAGGGCTCGAAGACGCGCACGCGGTCTTCGTCGCGGATGCCCGCGCCGTCGTCCGCAACCTCGATGCGCACCGTCTCGCGCGCCGCGTCGTGGTGCGTCGCCACCGTCACCTCGCCGCTGCCGCCGTTCGCCTGCACGGCGGCGCAGGCGTTGTCGATCAGGTTGGTCAGCACCCGGCGGAGCTGCTCGCGGTCGAAGTCCACCTTCGGCAGGTCGCCGGCGCAGTGAGTCGCGAAGCGCACGCCGTCGGCCCCCGTGTAGCTCGCCACCGCCTCCTGCACGAGCGAATCGAGGTCGCCCGGTTGCGGCTTCGCCGACGGCAGCCTGGCGAACTGAGAGAACTCGTTCACCAACACCTTCATGCCCTCGACGTGGCCCGTGATCGTATCCACACACTCGTCGAACACCCGCGCGTCTTCGGAGTTCGGCGCGAGCTTGTCGCCGAAGCGCCTGCGGATGCGCTCCGCCGAGAGCTGGATCGGCGTGAGCGGGTTCTTGATCTCGTGCGCGATGCGGCGCGCCACCTCGCGCCAGGCGGCCGTGCGCTGCGCGCGCACCTCCTGCGTGTAGTCGTCCACCACGACCACGCTGCCGAGCGCGCGACCCTCCTCGTCCTGCATGCGCGACACGGTGACCAGCAGCGTCTGCGGCTCGTCGCCGGCGGCGGTGAGCGTCTGGCGGCGCACGCTCTCGCGCGAGCCGGGCCGCGCGTGAGCGATGCCCTCCTGCACGCTCGCCAGCAGCTCCCGGCGCGCGACCGCCTCGTCGAGCTTGCGTCCGATCGGCGGCGGGGTCTCGGGCACGCCGAACAGTCGCATGGCGGCGCGGTTGATGGTGCTGATGCGCCCCTCGGCGTCGATCGACACCACGCCCGAGTCCACGTTGCGCAGCACGATCTCCATCGTGCGCCGGCGCTGGTCGAGCTCTGTACGGCCGCGCTCGAGGCGCGCGAGCGCCTCGCGCAGGTCGCTGGTCATGCGGTTGAACGAGCGCACCAGGAAGCCGATCTCGTCGTCGGAGGACTCGGTCACCACCACGTCGAGCTCGCCGCGCGCGACTTTGGCGGTGCCCTCCGCGAGCGCGCGGATGGGGCCCGTCACGCCCTTCGCCATGCGCAGTCCCCACCACAGCGCGAACAAAACGGTGGCGAGCGAGACGATCACGAGGGCCAGGCGGAACACGCCCCCGATGCGCGCCGCGAGCGGCTTCACGTTGCGGTACTCGGCCACCGCGGCGCGGATCGAGTCCACCTTGTAAGCGAGCGCCTGGGGCACGACGTGGTTCACGACCACCACGCCCACGATGTCATTCGGGCGCGTGGGATCGGACGAGCGGATCGGCACCGCCGCGCGGATCACGTCGCCCCCGTCGCCGCCCGTCTCGTCGACCCGAGTGCCCTCTTCGCCCGCGATGGCGCTCGCCACCAGCGCGCTCTCGCGGTCGGCGAGCGCGGCCTCCCCACCGCGCGGATCCGGCAGCGTCGCGAGCGGAGCGTGCTCGCCGAACGGAAAGATCTGCACGACGCCGAGTCCGTACTCGGCCTGCTTCGCCTGCACGAATCGCTCGAGCGCGGCTCCGTCCCCCTCCCGTAGCAGCCGCCGCTCGGTGATCTCCGCGGACATCTGGCGACCGTGGTGCAGGGAAATGTTCCGCCACGCGTCGTAGTAGGCGGACGCCACCTCCGCGCTGTCGTCGATGGCGCGATCCCACTGGGCCCCGAACCACGCGTTGATCGACGCCGTGATCAGGGAAGAGGATACGGCGACCTGGATGCCCATGGGAACGGTCGCCACCAGGAACAGCGCCAGCACGAACTTCGCGGTGAGGTGGGAGCCGAAGACGCCGGCGCGGCGCTCGAACCAGAGCTTCACGAGCTGCCGGCCCGACAAGTAGACGAGCAACACGATCAGCACGACCGAGACGGCCGTGAGCGCCAGGAAGGACAGGCTGTCCGCGAACGGCGCGGAGTCGGGCAGGCTCGCGATGCGCTGCTCCACGGCGATCACGGCGGTCAGTGCGGCGAACGCGCCGAGCACGAGCCCGAGGTCCCGGCGCAGCCGCCGCCGCTCGAGCTCCGCCGGCGAGGCGGGCTCGGCTGCACTTCGGGCATCGGGCTCGGTGGGCATGGTCGTCGCGTAACCCCGCGTCCCGACTATTCAAACCGAGTGGACGCGGAAGTGCAAAAGCGTCAAGCCGCGCTGCGGACGCGCCGAAAGGGCTGACGACGCGCGGAAGGCCCTCCGCCCGTTTCGGCGAGGAATCTCGTGACCGCGAACACAGCGTTGCGCGCCCGCTTCGAAGCCAAGCCCGAGGACGCCGCCGCCTTCGCGGCGCTCGAGGAGGCGCTGTTCGTGGCGGGCGAGTGGCGCGAGCTGATCGCACTCTACGACCGCCGCCTGTCTGCGAGCGATCTGTCCGGCGACCGCGCGCCGAAGCTGCGCGCCCGCGTGCTGCAGCGCAAGGCGCAGGTGCTCGACGAGCGGCTGCAGGACGAGACCGCAGCGATCGCGCTGCTGCGCGACGCGACGCTGCTCGACCCGACGCTGCGACCCGCGTTCGCGCAGCTGCGGCGCGTGCTGGCGCGGCGCGAAGACTGGGAAGGCGTGCTCGCGACCGCCGACGCCGAGGCGAAGCTGCCGATGCGCCCGTCGGAGCGGGCACAGCTCGCGAGCGAGATGGGCGCGCTCTGGCTCGAGAAGCGCGGCGACGCGGCGAAGGCGCGCAGTTGTTACGAGCGGGCGCTCGAGGCGGAGGCGTCCTACGCGCCGGCGCTGCTCGGCCTCGCGAACGCCGCGGAAGCGACCGGTGCGCACGCCGACGCGGCGCGCGCGCTCGAGCGCGCGGCCGGGATGTTGCGCGGCGCCGAGCGCGCGTCGGCGCTCTCGCGCTTGGCGAAGCTCCAGCGCGAACAGCTCGGCGACGCGCCGCGCGCGGCCGAGAACTTCCGCCGCGCGTTGTCGGACGACCCGGGCCAGACGGACGCGCTCGAGGCGATGGCCGAGCGCGCGCTCGCGAGGCAGCAGTGGGCGCAGTTCGACGAGTTCCAGAACCGCCGCTTCGCGCTCTCGAAGGACCGGCTCGCGCGGCTCGCAATCGCCCACGAGGCCGGCCGCGTGCAGCTGGAGAAGGCGGGCAACGCCGCCGGGGCGCGCCTCTGGTTCAAGCGCGCGCTCGAGCTGTTCCCCAGCGACCCGGTGGTTCACCTCTACCTGGCGGACGCCGCCCGCATGCTCGGGGAGAACGACGCGCTGGCCGCGCATCTGCGCCGGGCGACGCAGCTCGCGGACAACGCGGCGCCCGTGGACGCGCTGCGCGAGAGCGCACAGCTGGAGAGCGAGCGGGGCGACGCCGAGGCGGCGCTCGCCCAGCTACGACGCGCGTTCGAGCGCGACCCGCGCCGCGGCGACGTGGCGGAGCAGCTCGGCGAGGCGCTCGCGCGCGCCGGGCGCGAGGAAGAGCTCGTCGAGTGGCTCGAGAGCCAGCTCGCGGCGCGACCCGGCGCCGAGAAAGAAGCGGCGCTCTGGCTCCAGCTCGGCGCCCACCACGAAGAGCGCCGCGGCGACGCGGCGACTGCCTTCGACGCGTACGCCCAGGCGCTCGACGCCGTGCCCGCACACGACGGCGCGCTCGCCGCCCTGGAGCGTGTCGCCCGCAAGCTCGAGCGCTGGGAGCCGCTCGCCGAGCGGCTGGCCGCCGCAGCCGAAGCCGGAACGGGAGCCGCGCGCGCAGCCATCCTGGTGCGCCTCGGCCAGCTGCGCATCGAGCGCGAGGATCTCGATGCCGCACGCGCGGCCTTCGACCGTGCGCTCGAGGCCGACGCCGAGAACGCGCTCGCGCGGCAGGGCCGGGAGCGCGTCGCGCTCGCGACCGGCGACCGCGAGGTGCTGATCGCCAGCTTCGAGCGCGAGGCCGAGGCGACCGCGGATCGCGACCGCCTCGCCTTCCTGGTCGGCGAGCTCGCCACCATCCACGAGCAGCGCGGCGACCTCGCCAAGGCGCTCGCCTGGCGCGAGCGGCTCTCGTCCGTACGGCCCGAAGACGTGGTCACGCTCGGCGAGATCGCGCGCCTGCAGCGCGCGCTCGGCGATCGCGCCGCCGAAGCTGCGACGCTCGGGCGACTCGACCCGCTGATCGGGGGCGCGGAGCGGCTCGCCTGCCGCCGCCGACTCGCCGCGCTCTACGCCGAGCTCGGCGACGCCGACGCCGCGCTGCGCGCGCACCGCTCGGTGCTGGCGCTCGAGGCGAACGACCTCGCCAGCGCGCGCGCCGTGGTGAACCTGCTCGGCCGCACGGCGCCCTGCGACGAGCGCAGCGCCGCGCTGCGCCATCTGGTGGCGGTCGCGACCGGCGACGAGCGCACCGCGCGCCAGTTCGAGCTGGGCTGCCTGCTGATGGACGAAGCGGGCGACCTGCACGGCGCGGGCGCATGCTTCGAGGCGGTGGTCGACGCGCCCGGTGCGCCCGCCTTCGCCGAGGAGCGCTTCGTCGAGGTGCTGTCGCGCCTCGGCCACTGGGACGTCGTGTGCGCGCGGCTCGACCTGCGCCGGCGCCTGCTCGATCCCCTCGACCCGCGCGGCTTCGAGCTCGACCTCGATCGCGCCGAGATCCTGATCGATCGCCTCGGCCGCGCGGCCGACGCGATCGCGCTGTGCGACGCCGTGCGCGACGCGAATCCGCGCCACGCCCGCGCGCGCGACGTGCTCGAGCGCGCGTTGCGCGCCACCGACGACCACGCGCGCCTGGTGAAGGTGCTCGCGGAGCGCGGCGAGCTCGAGGCCGACCGCGAGCGCAAGGCGCTGCTCGACATGGAGCGCGCCGTGCTGTTCGAGCAGCGCCTGTCGAGCCTCCCCGAGGCGCGCAGCGTCCTGGCGGAGATCGCCGGGGGCGACAGCGCGGTGGCCGGAGACGCCGAGCGCAAGCTGCGCCAGCTGCTCGAGGACGAGCGCGACTGGCCGGCCCTCGCGCAGCGCCTCGCGGCCGCGATCGGGCGCGGGGACGCGCAGGAGGATTGCGCCCTCCACCGCCGGCTCGCAGCGCTGCATCGCGACGAGCTGAACGATCCGGACGGCGCGGTCGCGCACCTCGAGAAGGCGATCGCGCTGGCGCCCGGCGAAATCGCCCTGCTGCACTCCCTTCAGGCGCTGCTCGAGGGCCACGGCCGCGAGGCGGCGCTCTGCTCCGCGTTCGAGCGCGAGCTGGAGGCCGGTGTCGCCCCCGACCGCGCGCGCCTCCTGCACGCCCGCTGCGCCGAGATCTACGAGCGCGCCAGCGACCTCGCGCGCGCTGAAGCTCATCATCGGGAAGTGCTCGCGCTCGAGCCGGCGGACGCCCGCTCCGTGCGCTTCCTCGCCGAGCGCTACGAGCAGGCGGGCCGCACGCGCGAGCTCGCCGAGCTCTACCGCGCGCGGCTCTCCCATCTCGCGGGCGACGCAGACGCCAGCGCGGCGTTGCGCCTGAAGCTCGCGCAGCTCGAAGCGGACGCGCTGGGCGATCTCGCCGCAGCGATCGAGACGCTGCGGCCGGCTGCCGCGAGCGACGACTCGCTCGCCATCGTCGCCGCGCCGCTCGCCGATCTCCTGGCTCGCGCCCAGCGCAGCGACGAGCTGATCGGGCTGGCGCAGCGCGCGGCCGCGCGCGCCGAGTCCGCCGCCGAGCGGAGCGCCTGGCGCGTGCGGCTCGGGGACGCGGAGCGCGCGAGCGGCGACCTCGAGGCCGCTGCGGAGGCCTACCGCCGCGCGCTGACCGACCGCCCGTCGGATCCCGATCTGCAGGCCTCGCTGCGCGACCTCTACCGCAGCCTGCGGCGCGCGGAGCCGCTCGCCCGCCTGCTGGCGGCCGAGCTCGCGCGCACGGTCGGGCCGCGCGAGGTGCCGCTGCGGCTCGAGCTCGGCGCCCTGTTGGCCGGCGAGCTGCGCGACCCGGCCGGCGCGCTCGTCCACTATCGCCGCGTGCTCGAGCTCGAGCCGGGCAACGCCGACGCCCTCGACCGCGCAATCTCCGCCGCCGAGCAAGCCGGCGCGAACGAGGCCTCCGACGTGCTTCTCGCCGAGGCGGCCAAACGCGCCTCCGATCCGAGCCGCCGCGCGCGGCTGCTCGCGCGGCGCGGCGCGTTGCTCGCGGGCCCGCTGGCCCGCCCCGCGGAGGCGATCGCCTGCTTCGAGGCGTCCCTCGCGCTGGTGCCCGATTCGGCCGGCACGCTCGCCGCGCTGCGCGGCGTGCTCGAGGACCGCGGCGACTGGGCGGGGCTGCTCGCCTGCTTCGAGCGCGAGCTGACCACGCTCCCGCGCGGCGACACCAGCGCCCGCTGCGCGCTGCTCACCGAGGCGGTGCGCTTCGCAAACGAGATGCTCGGCCCCGACGCAGCGCTGCCCTGGCTGGAGCGGCTGCACGCGGCGCGCCCCGACGACGCGGAGCCGCTCGCGCGCATCGCCCAGGTGCACCGCGCGGCGAGCCGCGCCGACGCGCTGCTGCGCACGCTCGAGGCCGAGCTCGCGCTCGCGCCGGCGCCCGCGCGGCGCGTCGAGCTCTCGCTCGAGGCCGCCGAGCTGTTGTGCGAGCGGCTGAACGCGCCAGCGCGCGCCGCCGCGCTGCTCGAAGCCGCGCGCGAGGTCGCGCCCGCGCATCCGGACCTCCTCGCGATGCTCGACCGCCTGCACGGTGAGCTGGGCCGGCCGCGCGAGCGGCTCGGCGTCGTCCAGGCGCGCATCGCCGTCGAAGGGCCCGCGCTGCGCCTCTCGCTTCGCAAGACCGCCGCGGCGCTCGCGCGCTCGCTCGGGGAGCGCGAAGAGGCCGTCGCACAGCTCTGGGCCGCGCTCGGCGAATGCGGCCCGATCGCTCACGAGCGGGCGCAGCTCCTGCGCCTCCTGGCAGACGGCCTCGCGGATCGGCCCGATCTGTGGGTGCGGGTCGCCGAGGCCGAGCTCGCCTCGCTCGAGCCGGGCAAGGCGGTGTTCGCGGAACGCCGCCGCGCGCTGCGCGCCCAGCTCGCGAACCACTACGCGACGCGGCTCGCCGCGCCCGAGACGGCCATCGCGCACTGGACCGCGCTGCTCGACGGCGAGCTGCCGCGCGGCGACGAGGCGCTCGCGCGCGCGCGCGCCGACGCGGGCGAATCGCTGATCGACGCGCTGCGAAGCGTGGGCGACCCGGTGGGGCTCGCGCGGCGGCTCGGAGATCACCTCGCGGAGTTCCCCAGCGCCGACGCCGAGCCGTGGCTCGAGCTCGGGCGCCTGCGCCTCGAGGTGCTTCACCAGCCCGCGGCCGCGGCGATCGCGTTCGAGCGCGCGCGGGAGCGCGACCCGGGCTCGCTCGCCGCGCTCCGCGGCAGCCGCGCGACGTACGAGCTGCTCGGCCGCTGGCGCGAGGTGGCCGCCTCGCTCGAGGCCGAGCTCGCGCTGCGGGCGGGGATGCCCGCGCCCGAGCGGGCCGCGCTGCTGCGCCGGCTCGGCGAAGTGAGCTGGCACCGACTCGACGAGACGACGCGCGCCAGCCGTGCGTATGCCGGCGCTCTCGAGGCCGATCCCGGCGATCTCGTCTCGCTGCGCGCCCTTCAGCTCCTGTTCGAGGCGATGGAAGACTGGCGCGGCGCGCTCGACCTGTACGAGAGCGAGGTCGAGGTGCTCGCCGACGCGCAGCCCGCGCGCCGGCGCGCGTGCTGGCTGCGCGCTGCGGAGATCGCGACCCTGCACGCGAACGATCCGCCGCGCGCGCTGCGCTGTACCGACGCCGCGGCGCGCCTGGCGGCGCTCGAGACGGCGCGGCTGCGCGAGCTGGCGGAGCTGCTCGACCGGCTCGGCGAGCGCGAGCGCTTCGTTCAGACCTTCGCAGCCTGGCTGGACGCCCCCGACGCCGCCGCCAGCGCGCAGGACGAGCTGCGCCTCGCCGGCGCGCTCGAGACGCTCGAGCGCTTCGACGCTGCGCTCGCCCGCGCGGAGCGCGCCTGCGAACGCGCGCCCGAGCTCGCGGACGCCTGGGATCGCTGCGCACACCTGCGCGAGCGACTCGGCCGCAGCCGCGAGGCAGCGGCGGCCCTCGAGCGCGCCGCGGACCTCTGCCGCGGTGCGGCGGCCGCACAGCGGCGCGTCCACGCCGCACAGCTGCTCGGCGAAGGCGACGACGCGCGCCGCGTGGCGCTGCTCGCGAGCGCGACCGAGGAGGACCCGCTCTGCGCGGAGGCCTTCGCGAAGCTGGCGCTCGCCGCCGCGTCGAGCGGCGACGTGGCGCGCGCCGTGGCCTCGGCCGAGCGCGCCGTGGCGCTCGCCAGCCAGGGCGCCGCGTTGGTGCCGAGCCTGCGCCAGGACGCCGCGCTGTGCGGCGCGCGCGCCGCGCTGGCGCTCGACCATCTCACGCCCGCGTCGCGCCTCTTGGCGGATGCGCTCGCGCTCGAGCCGAACCACACGGAGGCGCTGGCGCAGTACGGCCGCACCCTGCTCCGTCTCGGCGACGTCGCGGGCGCCCGCAGCGCGCTCTCGCGCGCGCTCGAGCTGTCCGAAGCGCCGCGCGATCGCGCGATGCTGCTCGCGCAGCTCGGCAACGCGGAGGCGGCCGCGCGCGCGAACGACGCGGCGCTCGCGCACTTCCGCGCCGCGCTCCAGATCGAGCCGACCCTGGCAGACGCTTACGCCGGGCTTGTGGCGGTGCTGATGAGCGCGCAGCGCGAGGCGGAGAGCATCGAGGCGCTCACGGCTTGGGCGGCGCTCGAGAGCGCGCCTGCGGAGCGCGCGAAGCGCCTGCTCCACGCCGCGGAGCTCGAGCTCGGGCGGCCGGGCCGCGAGGCGGCGGCAGAGGAGCTGCTGCGCCAGACGGTCGAGCTCGACGCGGCCTGCGCGACGGGCTGGGCGCTGCTCGCCGAGCTGAAGGTCAAGCAGGGCCGCTGGAGCGAGGTGATCGACGCGGCGCACCGTGGCGCGCAGGCAGCCCGCGACGTCGGGCTGCAGAGCCGGCTCGAGGCGCTGTGCGGCCGCGCTTACGAGCAGCGCGGCGAGCTGCGTGCGGCCGCCGATGCCTTCGCCGTGGCCTCGCAGCTGAGCCCGCGTGCGAGCGAGGCGGCGCTGTCCGCGGCCCGCCTGCTGCGCGGCCTCGGCGAGTGGCGCGCCGCGGCGGACGTGCTGCGCAGCTTCGCGGAGCGCGCGCCCGCCGACGCCGTGTCCGCCCGCGCGGCGGCCCTACACCAGCTCGGGCGCCTGCTCGCGGGGCCGCTCGAGGACGTCGACGGCGCAGTCGAGGTCTACCGATCCGCGGCCGCGCTCCAGCCCAACAACCGGGAGTGCGCCGAGGCGCTTGCGGACCTGCTGCTGCACCGGCCACGGCACTGGGACGAGGCGATCGAGCGGCACCGCGACCTACTCGCTTCGGATCCGGCGCGCCTCGCCTCGCTGCGCGGCCTGCTGCGCATCGCGCGGGGGCGGGGCAACGCCGCCGCCGCCGCCGCAGGCCTCGCGCTGCTGCGCGCGCTCGGCGCTGCGACGGCCGAGGAATCCCGCGAGGCGCCCGCGCGCATTGCGCTCGCGCTCGCCGGCCAGGGCACGCTGCGCGACCCGCGCTTCGAGCTGGCGCGGCGCCTCGCTCAGGAAGCGGCGAGCGAGCTGGGCGCGGCGCTCGGCGGTGGCAAGGCACCCGCGGGCGCGAGCGTGCTCGGCGAAGGAAACGCGCGCTTCCGCGCTGCGGTCGTCGCGGCGGAGGGCGAGCTCTCGGCTCCCTGTCTCGCGCCCCTTTCGGACGCAGACCTCGCCAGCGCCCTCACGCTGCTCGCGGAGCTGGCGGCGGAAGAGGAGGCCGTGTCGTCCGCGGATGGCGCGCTCGTGAACGCGCTCTCCCGGGCGCTCGGCTGGCGCGCGAAGAAGCGCGTCAAGCGCGCGCTCGAGGGACACACGCCGGACGAGGTCGCCTCGCTCGACTTCGCCGCCTGGCGCCGAGCGCTGCGCGCGCTCGCCAGCGCCGTGGTCGTGGACCGCGGCGAGTGCAGCCTGCGCGACGCTTTCGTCGCCTGGGTGCAGACCGACGATCCCGACGCCGCCCGCACTCTCCCGCCCGAGGCCGACCTGCGCGCGCGGATCGCCGCACAGCCCGAGGCGCGCGAGCTGCTCGCGCTCGCGGTGCGCGCATGGGCCGCGACGCTGTGAGCGCGGCCCCGCGCGCGCCCCAGCTGCGGCGCTTCCGCAGGCGCACGGTGCGGCTGCGCGTCGACGTCCTCACGAACGGCGCCCAGCGCAGCGAGTGGGCGACGACGCTCGGCGCCGGCGGCTTGTTCCTGGAGACCGAGCACGCGCTCCCCGTCGGCGCACGGATCCGCTTGCGCTTCCAGCTTCCCGGCGGAGCGCTGGTGCACGAGCTCGACGGACGCGTGGCGTGGGCGATGCCCGCGTCCGCAGCGGACGGGAGCCCGGCGCCGTCGCCGGGGATGGGGATCGAGTTCCTCGATCCGGCGACGACGGCGGCGCTGGCGCGCGAGCTGGAGCGAGAGCCCGCCGAGCCCGACTGAGCGACGAGCGAGCTCAGCCTCGCTCAGGCCATCGCGGCGAGCGACAGCAGCTCTTCCTCGGCGGGCAACACGAGCGGCGCGAACACCGTCTCGATCGTCCAGGCCTCGGGCGTCGCGAGGATGCGCTCCACGAGCTGCTGGTGCAGCGCGTGGCCGCCGCACTCCACTTCGACGTGGGCCGCGAGCGGCATGCCGAGCAAGGCGAGGTCGCCGATCAGGTCGAGCGCCTTGTGGCGCACGAACTCGTCGGGGAAGCGCAGTCCGCCCTGGTTGAGCACGCGCTGCTCGTCGAGCACGACTGTGTTCTCGAGGTTGCCGCCCCGTGCGAGGCCGCCGCGCCAGAGCGCCTCCACTTCGTGGAGGAAGCCGAACGTGCGCGCGCGCGCCAGCTCGCGCTCGAAGCTCGTCGCGTCGACGGCGAGGGACGCGATGCACTGCTTGCCGATCGCCGCGTGCGGATAGTCGACGAAGTAGGAGACGGTCAGGCGCGGTGCCGGCGACACGCGGATCACGCGATCGCCGTCGCGCACCGAGATGGGCCTGCGCACGCGGATCACGCGGCGGGCGACGCCTTGGTCGAAGACGCCCGCTTCGCGCAGCAGGGCGACGAAGGGCGCGGCGCTGCCATCCATCACCGGGATCTCCGGCCCGTCCACCTCGACCCGCAGGTTGTCGATCCCGAGGGAGGCGATCGCGGCCAGGAGATGTTCGACGGTGCCGACGGTGGCGGCGCCGCGCCCGAGTGTCGTGGCGAGGAGCGTCGAGGCCAGGGCGGCGCGGCGTGCCGGGATCTCCGGTGCGTCGGGTAGATCGGTCCGCACGAAGACGATGCCGGTGCCGGGGCGCGCCGGATACAGCACGAGCTGCGCGCTCTCCCCGGAGTGCAAGCCGACGCCCGTGCAAGCCGCCTTCTCGGAGATCGTCTTCTGCGTCACCGCCGCCCCTCGCCCCGTCGGCCCGGCGAGCGCAGCCAACCCCTCGGCCGCCCCCATCCGCGCAACCGATGTTTCGCCACAGCAACCGCCATGCCACGAGAGCAAGCGGCGCAGGTGGGCGAACGGTGAGGAAAACCCCTGCATCGGTGGGTGGTTAGCGTGATCCGGGTCACAGGTCGATTGCGCCGATCGCTCGACCCCGTGAGCGCCGGGTCACGACTGTGACGGCCGGGTTACGAAGTTGCGAGCACCGGCTACCGGACCGGCAGGCTGCGCAGGGCGCCCAGGATCTCCGTCGCCTCTTGGGGCCGAGCGTCTGGCGACTTCGCGAGGCAACGCAGGATCAGGTCCGCCAGGGGCGCGGGCAGCTCGGGGCGCAGCGAGCGCGGATCCGGCGGCGCGGTGTGGACGTGGTGGTAGGCCACGTTGCCCTCACGGAACGGCACCGCGCCGGTCGCCAGCTCGAAGGCCGTCACGCCCAGGCTGTAGAGGTCAGTCCGGTGGTCGACGTTCGTGCCCTCGGTCTGCTCCGGGCTCATGTAGTAGGGCGTGCCCGAGACCAGCGTGGTGTGGTTCAGGTCTTCCACCACCTTCGCGAGACCGAAGTCCATGATCTTGGCCTTCTTCTCGCGGGTCCACATCAGGTTCGCGGTCTTGATGTCGCGGTGGACGATCTTCTGTGCGTGGGCGTACTGGAGACCCTCGCAGACCTGCGCCAGCACGTGTGAGATCGCGCGCGGCGCCAGCGGGCCGCGCTGCTTCACGATCGCCTTCAGCGTCGTGCCGTCGACGTACTCCATCGCGATGTAGGTCCGTCCGTCCTGCTCGCCGGCGTCGTACACCGTGACGATGTTCGGGTGGTTCAGCTTGGCGGCGGCCTTCGCCTCGCGGATGAAGTTGCGGAGCGCCTGCGGGTTGTCGCGCAGCTGGTCCGGCAGAACCTTGAGCGCGACGGGACGGTCGAGCACCAGGTCCGTCGCTCGGTAGACGATGCCCATCCCGCCGCGCCCGAGCTCGCGGTCGATGCGGTAGCGCGACGCGCGCGCCTCGCTGGACTTCGAGTCCGTGAGGCCCGGCACGCCCGACGTCGCGCCCTGCGCCGCGGCGAGCGGTCGCAGCGCCTCGAGCCGCGTGTCCACGTCGCGGAAGTGGAAGTCGATCGCCTGGATCTTCTCGTACACGTCGATCGCCGCAGCCGGCTGCCCCTGCGCCTCGAGCGTGTTCGCGAGCTGGTAGTAGAGCTCCGCGTTGGCGGCGCTGAGCGGCGCGCCTGCGATCGCCTGCTCGAGCTTCTTCTGCGCGAGGCCGTGCTTGCCCTTCCTGCGGAAGATCTCGCCGAGCAGCGCGGACGCCTCGGTGAACTCCGCCGAGCTCGCCGCCACCTGCTGGAGCAGCTTGATCGCTTCCTCGTCCTGCCCGATCTGCCCGAGTACGCCGGCCGCAGCCACGCGCTCGCCCGCCTGCGCGAGGCAGCGCGCCTCCCGCGCGCGATCGCCGAGCTGGGCCGCGCACTCCGCCGCTTCCTTGAAGTGCCGCGCCTTCTCGTACGCCGTCGCCGCGCGATCCCACTCCTGGGAGAGCCGGAACATCTCCGCCGCGCGCACAGTGTCGCCGCCGCGCTCGTAGCACTCGCCGGCCTGCTTCCAGTCCTCGCGATTCCGGTAGAGATCGGCGGCCGCGCCGAAGTCGCCCGCCTCCGCCAGCAGCTGCGCCGCCTCGTCGTCCTTGCCCTTCTCGCGCAGGTACTCGCCGAGCATCTGCGCCGCGGCCGCGTTCTCGCCGAGCTTGCGCAGCGCCTCCGCCGCCTTCGGGATGTTGCCGGCGCGCTGGTGGAAGTCCGCGGCGCGCTCGTGCAGCGACGAGCGCTCGGCCAGGTCGGCGGCGGCCGCCCAGCACTCGCCGCTCGCCAGCGCCCGCAGCGCAGCCTCCACGTCGCCGGCCTGCTCGTGGAGCTTCGCGGCTTGCAGGACGAGCTTGCGCAGCTCCTTCGCCTTCTCGGCACTCTGGCTCGCCGCCGGAGAGTTGAGCTCGTCCTGCAGCGCCTTCTCGACCGCGGCCGCGGCGCGCTTCCAGTCCTGCAGCTTGAGGAACGACTGGGCGGCGTGCCGGTAGAACTCGCAGCGCATGTAGCACTCGCCGGCGAGCGCGAGGTTGTTGGCCTTCTCGTACATCTCGCCCGCGACGCTCATCTTGCCGGCCTTGCGGTAGGCGTCTGCCGCCTTCTCCCAGACCCCGCGCGCGGCGTACAGGCCCGCGGCGCTCTCGAACTTGCCTGCCTGCACGAAGAGCTCGGCGGCGTCCTCGAAGCGATCCTGGTTCTGCCGCGCGTGCGCGGCCTTTTCGAGCTCGCGCGCGTCCACGAAGTACTTGACCGCGAGATCGTGGAGGCCGCTCTCGAGGCAGAGCTCGCCGGCTCCGACCAGATCGCCGTCCTTCGCCATGCGCGCGGCCTGCTTCTCCACCTTCTTCGCGCCGCGCCCGGTGACTGGCTCCGGACCGGACGGCAGGCCCTTCGGCCCTGGCAGCTGCTTGCCCCGCTGCGAGCCGTCGGGGAGCTTCGATGCGATTGCGAGGCACGCGATCGCGAGCGCGCACAGCGCCGCTCCAGGAACCGAGCCCGCCAGCTTCTCGACGAGCTCGCCTGCGCCCGCGGCGGCCAGCGCACCGTCCGCCAGCGGCGCGAGCTTCGCGACGAGCGCGTTGTCTGGCGCGAGGTCGCGCGCGATGCCGAGGGCGCCCAGCACGGAAGCGGCGAGCCCGAGGGTCGTGAGCAGGAGCCGGAGCATGGGGTGCCGTATCGGACGGCCGGCGGCGGATGCTGAGCCCTTGCCGCCGGAAGTTGCCGCCTCGTGAACCCCGGGCCTGCTAGAAGAGCTGCCCCTGTCGCGTGCTCGCGGCGGGGGCCGCGATGCCGAGATGATCGAAGGCGCGGCGCGTCGCCACGCGCCCACGCAGGGTGCGGTCGAGGAAGCCGCCCTGGATGAGGAACGGCTCGACGATGTCCTCGAGCGTGCCGCGATCCTCCGACAAGGCGGCGGCGAGCGTCTCGATGCCGACCGGGCCGCCCCCGAACTTCTCGATCAGCGTGAGCAGCAGCGCGCGGTCGAGCTTGTCGAAGCCGGCGGCGTCCACGTCGAGCCGCTCGAGCGCCGCGCGGGCTGCGGCGGCGTCGATCGGCGCCGCTGCGCCCCGCTCGACGGAGGAGAAGTCGCGAACGCGGCGAAGCAGGCGGTTCGCGATGCGCGGCGTGCCGCGCGAGCGCTGAGCGATCTCGCCCGCGGCGTCGGGCTCGAGCGCGATGCCAAGCACGCGCGCCGAGCGCACGAGCACGCCGACCAGGTCCGCCGGGGGGTAGTAGTCGAGGCGCGCGGACCAGCCGAAGCGGTCGCGCAGCGGCGAAGTGAGCAGACCCGCCCGCGTGGTCGCGGCGACGAGCGTGAAACGCGGGAGGTCGAGACGCAGCGAGCGCGCGCTCGGGCCCTGCCCGATCAGGACGTCGAGCTGGAAATCCTCCATCGCCGGGTAGAGGACCTCCTCGACGGCGGCCGGCAAGCGGTGGATCTCGTCGATGAAGAGCACGTCGGCGGGCTCGAGGTTCGAGAGCAGCGCGGCGAGATCGCTGGCGCGCTCGAGCACCGGGCCGCTCGTCGCGCGGAACTGCGCGTTCATCTCGCGCGCGACGATGCGGGCGAGAGAGGTCTTGCCGAGGCCGGGCGGTCCATAGAACAGCAGGTGGTCGAGGCACTCGCCGCGCTGGCGCGCCGCGGCGATGAAGACCGCGAGGTTCTCGCGCAGCCGATCTTGGCCGACCATCTCCGAAAGGGACTGCGGCCGCAGCGTGTCCTCGAAGGCCGCCTCGCCCGGCAGCGGCGCCTTCTCCAGCACCGGCGCGCTCATCGCGCGAGCCTGCGCAGCGCGGCGCGCACCAGCTCGCCGAGCTCGGCCTCGGCCCCCAGCGCCTCCAGCACCTCGTCGGCGACGCGCTCGGCCTTGGGCCGCGGCGTCTGCAGGTTCAAGAGCGCCGAGACGAGCTGCGCGCGCGTCTCCGACTCCTCGCCCGCGCCGCGGCGCGCCGGCTCCGCTCCGCTCGCGAAGTCCGCGAGCTCCTCGACGCGATCGCGCAGCTCGACGCAGATCTTCTCCGCGAGCTTCGCGCCGACTCCCGGCACCGTGCGCAGCGTCGCGAGGTCGCCGGCGCGGATCGCGCGCAGCAGGGCGTTCGCCTCGATGCCCGAGAGGATCCGCTGCGCCAGCTTGGGGCCGACGCCGCTCGCGTGGAGCAGCAGTTCGAACGCCGCGCGCTCGATCTCGCTCGCGAAGCCGTAGAGTACGAGCGCGTCCTCGCGCACGTGGGTGTAGATGCGCAGCGCGACGGTCTTTCCTTCGTCGGGCAGCTGGCCGAACGTCGAGAGCGGGATCCACGCCTCGTAGCCGACGCCGCGCACGTCCACGACGACGCGCGTGGGCGTGCGCTCCAGCAGCGTGCCCTCGAGCCGGGCGATCACCGCGCGCTCCGCAGCACGAACTGCGCGGGCCGCGCGCGCCGGCGCGGCTGCGATGCGCCCTGCTCCCACAGCCGGCGCCCCTCCCCGGCGGGCGAGTCGCCGCTGGCGGTCGCTTCCCGCGCGGCCGCACGAGCGGCGCGCAGCGGCGAGCCCTCCATTTGGGCGCGGCAGATCGCGGCCGCGAGGGCGTCCGCGGCGTCGCGCGCGGGCGACGCGTCGAGCGCGAGCAGGCGCCGCACCATGCCTTGCACCTGCGCCTTGTCGGCGGCGCCGCTGCCCGTGACGGCGAGCTTGACGTGCTGCGGAGCGAGCTCGTCGAAGGGCAGGCCCGCCGCGCCGATCGCGGCGAGGGCAACGCCGCGCGCCTGGCCGAGCACGAGCGCAGAGCGACCGCTCGCCGCTACGAAGATCTGCTCGATCGCCACGCAGGCGGGCGCGTGCAGCGCGAGCAGCGCGACGACGCCCGCGTGGATCTCCGCCAGCCGCGCGGCCATCGACTGCGTGCGAGCCGGGCGCAGCACGCCGTGGGCGACGTGGCGCATGCGCGCACCCTCGCGCTCGACCACGCCCCACCCGGTCGCGTTCGTACCCGGATCGATCCCAAGAATCCGCAAGCCGCGCACCGCCTGTCGGAGGAGAGGAACCCAGCGCGTCGGGGGGATCGGCGCGCGCTGCACTGTAACCCGCCCGCTCGCCGTGGCGAAGCCATCGACGCGAATCCTGCCAACTGCCCGGCGCTCCGATTTCTTCCTGCTTCTCTGGAAGCGAGCCAACCCGCTGCCGGCGCGAGGGGCAGACGGAGTGGGGGGCGCAGCGGAGGGCGCGACAGGAGCACGATCCCCGCGCGCCTCACACGCAACGATTCCCGGTGTGAGCGCGAGAGCACGCCCGCATGCCGCGCGCTCTCCCACACCCAACGACGCACGGCGGCCGGTGAGCGCTCGGAGTCGCGCCCCCCACTCCGCCCGCCCCTCGCGCCGCCTCGATGTTCCGGCGGCCAGGGCGCGCTCCGCGCCTACGCCAGCTTCGCCAGCTCCTCGCTCGGAATGTCGAAGTTCGCGTGCACGTTCTGCACGTCGTCCAGGTCTTCGAGCGCGTCTGCGAGCTTCACCATCGAGGCGGCCGGGTCGCCGCTGAGCGGCACCTGGGTCGACGCGTGCATCGTGATCTCCGCGCTCTTCGGCGCGAAGCCCGCCTTCTCCAGCGCGGTCTTCACGGCCTCGAGGTCGCTCGGCCGCGTGACCACGGTGAACACGCCCTCGTCCTCCATTACGTCGTCGGCGCCCGCGTCGAGCGCCGCCTCCATCACTTTGTCGCCGTCGACTCCTTCGAGGACGATGTTCCCCTTCTTCTCGAACAGGTGGGACACGCAGCCCTGCGCGCCCAGGTTGCCGCCGTGCTTCGAGAAGGCGTGGCGCACTTCGCTGACGGTGCGCGCGCGGTTGTCGGTGAGCGCCTCGACCAGCACGGCGACCCCGCCCGGCCCGTAGCCCTCGTAGACCACTTCTTCGTAGCTCGAGCCCTCGCCGCCGCCGGCACCCTTCTGGATGGCGCGCTGGATGGTGTCCTTCGGCATGTTCGCCGCTCGCGCCTTGTCGACGACGAGCCTCAGGCGCGGATTGCCGTCCACGTTGCCGCCGCCCAGCCGCGCGGCCGTGGAGATCTCGCGGATGATCTTGGTGAAGATCTTCCCGCGCTTGGCGTCGATCGCGCCCTTCTTGCGCCGGATCGTGGCCCACTTGGAATGACCGGACATCCGCCTCGCTCCCCGGAGAGGGAAACCCTCTAGCGCACCCCCACGCACCGCGAAACCGAGTCGTCCAGTGGGGCGCTGCCCTGCCTCGGATCTGGCCGCGACGGTCCGTCTCAAGGGACCCCCCGCCGCGCTCCGATAGGGCCCGAGGAGTCCCGCGTGCAACGCGGGGCGGAGGGCGCATGGCGGAAGTCGCGGTGGGCATCGATCTGGGGACCAGCAACTCGTGCGTCGCCATCGCCCGTGGCCGAAAGGTCGACGTGCTCGCGAACGCGGCGGGGGAGCGCATCACCGCCAGCGTGGTCGCCTTCCACGAGGATGGCACGGTGCAGGTCGGCAACGTGGCCCGCACGAACCTGATCCTCGACCCACACAACACCGTCGCCTCCGCCAAGCGCCTGATCGGGCGGTACTCGTTCAGCGAGGAAGTGAAGAAGGCGCGCGCGATCTGCGCGTACAAGATCCTCGACGGGCCGGGCCACAGCGTCCGCATCCAGATCCGCGACGAGCTGTATTCGCTGCCCGAGATCTCGGCAATGGTGCTGAAGGAGATGAAGGGCATCGCCGAGGCGCGCCTCGGCCAGCCGGTCACCAAGGCGGTCATCACCGTGCCCGCCTACTTCAACGACAACCAGCGCCAAGCCACCAAGGACGCCGGCAAGATCGCGGGCCTCGAAGTGCTGCGGCTCCTGAACGAGCCCACCGCCGCCGCCCTCGCCTACGGCTTCGGCAAGGGCCTCTCGCAGAAGGTCGCGGTCTACGACTTCGGCGGCGGCACCTTCGACATCTCGATCCTCGAGATCGGCAAGGACGTGTTCGAGGTGCTCGCCACCTGCGGCGACACCTATCTCGGCGGCGACGACTTCGACGATCGCGTGATCGACTTGCTCGCCGACGAATTCGTCGCGCAGCACGGCACGAACCTGCGCAGCGACGTGTATGCGCTCGAGAAGCTGAAGGTCGCCGCGGAGGCGGCGAAGCGGACGCTCTCCGTCGAGCCGCAGGCCGAGATCTCCATCCCCGACATCGCGAAGGATGCCCAGGGGCGCTCGCTCTCGGTGGAGCGCACGCTCACCGCGGACGAGTTCCAGCAGTTGGTGGGCGACCTCGTGCTGCGCACTTTCAAGGTGTGCGACGAGGCGCTGCAGCAGGCGGGCCTCGTGGCGCGCGACCTCGACGGCGTGATCCTGGTGGGCGGCCCGACGCGGCTGCCGCTGATCCGCGACCACGTGAAGACCTACTTCCAGCAGGAGCCGCGCACCGACGTCGACCCCGACGAGGTGGTCGCGATGGGCGCCGCGATCCACGCCGCCGCGCTCGTGGGCGACGTGGTGACGGAGGACGCCGCGGGCGGCGGCGCGTTCCTGCTCGACGTGACGCCGCTCTCGCTGCGCATCGGCGTCGCGGGCGGCCTCGCCGAGACGGTGATCGAGCGCAACACGCCGGTGCCCATCGAGCAATCGCGCACGTTCACCACGACGCAGGACAACCAAGAGCGCGTGCAGATTCGCGTTTACCAGGGCGAATCGCGGCGCGCGGAGAAGAACGAGCTGCTCGGCCAGTTCGACTTCTCCGGCTTCAACAAGGCGCCGCGCGGCGGCGTGCGCATCGACGTCACGTTCGAGATCAATGCCGACGGCATCCTGAACGTCCAGGCGAAAGACCAGGAGACGGGCAAGGTGGCGTCGACCACGCTCACCTTCACGTCCGGTCTCTCCGACGGGGAGCTCGAGCAGATTCTCGACGCGAACCGCACGAGCCGCGTGCAGACCGAGGCGCTGCCCGACTCGGAGATCGAGCCCGCGCCGGCGCCGCACCAGGCGAAGCCGGCTGCGGCGCCGAGACCCGCGGCGCCAGTCGCAGCGAAGCCGGCACCGAAGGTGGCGGCTCCCGCGCCGAAGCCCGCGCCGGTCGCAGCGCCGGCGCCGACTGCGTCGAAGAGCGCGCAGCCCCTTCCGACTCCCGCGAAGCCCGCGCCGACAGCGCCGAAGCCTGCGCCCGCAGTCGCTGCGCCCAGCGCAGGGCCCGCGCCCGCGAAGCCGGCCCCTCGGCCCGCGCCCGAGAAGGCGCCGCGGGTGATCGCGATCGCGCCCAGCGCGCCCGAGGACGTTGCCGTGGTCGACGACGGCTCGAGCGATCTGCTCGAACTCGACGACCTGAGCCTCGACGTCGAGACCCAGACCGGCGCGAACGCGAACGAGAACACCGCCACCGCCTCGGAGGCCGCCGTCGCGGAGGGCGAGGAGGCGATGGAGATCGTGGGCGATCTCGACGTCCTCGCAGAGTCCGTCGCGGTCGAGGAGGCCGACCTCGAGGGCATCGAGATCGAGGCCGGCGGCGACACCTCGCAGTCTCCCGAGCTGATGAGCGGCGCCGAGAGTCTGTTCGACCACGGGGCGGACCTGTCTCGGTACCACCACGACGACGAGTGAGGGTTCCGTGATCTCCGCCGCCGAAGTGCGCGCGCTCGCGAAGCTCGTGGACGAGCTGAACTACTACCAGCTGCTCGAGCTGGCCCCCGGCGCGCCCGCCTCGGCGGTGAAGCAGGCTTACTACGCCGCTTCGCGCAAGCTGCACCCGGATGCGAACCGCCACCTGTCCGGCGGCGAGCGCGAGGCGCTGGAGCGCATCGCGAAGCGCATCAGCGAGGCCTATCAGGTGCTGCGCGATCAGCGCCGCCGCCAGGCTTACGACGCGCAGTTGAACGGCGGCGCCAACCGCATCCCGCTCGCCGAGGCCGAGGCGCGCGCCGACAAGCAGGCGCTCGACGACTACCTGGGCAAGACGCCGAACGGGCGGCGCTTCTTCGGCCTGGCGCGCGCCGACCTCGACAAAGGCGACCTCGCGTCGGCGGCGCGCAACATGAAGATGGCGCTGACCTTCGAGCCCACGAACGAGGGCTTCAAGAAGAAGGCGGAGGAGATCCGCCTGGCGCTGCGCAATGCGCCGCCGGGCACGGTCGGGCCGCCGCCGATCGGGCGCTGAGCCCAATCCCCGGCGCCCCCGCGCGCCAGCCCTCTGCGTCGACCGACGCGGTCCCGACGCCCTGCGCATCTGCGCGGCGTTCGGCGCCCGGGTCGCGCAGCGCGGCGAAGTTCGATTTCCTTCGCGCGGCGCGGTGCCCGCGCAAAGGAGAAGCGATGGCGGTGGGTTCGGACGATTTCCTGACGGTGGCCGCCTCCCTCGGCGGATTCGCGAAGCTGGGCGTGCCCGAGCTGCGCGTGATCTTCCGCCTCGAGAACTCCGGCGAGACCTTCTACCAGCTTCTCGCCGAGCGCGTGGCGAGCTCGCAGGCCGCGGACCTGCTGCGCAAGAACGGGCGCGAGGAGCGAGGCCACGCGGAGCGCGTGCGGCGCGCCATCGAACGCAAGCTCGGCGGGCCGTGGACGCCAGAGCCGGTGGATCTCGCGCCGCTCGCGATCCGGCTTCCGGAGAAGATCGACGCGCAGCTCCTCACCGCGCTCGTCCAGGGCGAGCTCGACGGCGACGCCGGCTACCAGCGCTGGGCCGACGCGGAGCCGAATCCGGAGGTCGCGAAACTACTCCGGCAGAACGGCAGAGAGGAGACCGTCCACGCCGGTCGGGTGCGCGAGGCGATCGCGCTGCTCCCCCGCTGACCCCGCCGCGCGCAGCGCGCGGGCGCCGGGCCCAGGGCGCCGCCCGCGCCGACGACGAGCGGCCGCGCGCCCTGCCCCTCGCCGTCGCGGGGCTGCTGGGCCATCTTGCGCCCTTCCGCGAGATCGCTCGCGAACCCAAAGGAGCCTTCCCCCATGGCAGATGAGGCCAAGAGACCTCTGCCCGCCGTCGACTTTCTGAAGCTGCCCGACGGCGGCGACCCCTACCTCGAAGGCCACAAGTGCGCCGCCTGCAGCGCGATCTTCCTGGGCGCCCGCGAGGTGTGCTCGAAGTGCGGCGCCCGCGGCCAGATCGCGCCGACCAAGCTCGCCAACACCGGCAAGCTCTACGTCTACTCGATCGTGACGCGCTCGTTCCCCGGCATTCAGGTCCCGTACATCTCCGCGGTCGTCGACCTCGACGGCGGCGGCACGGTGAAGGGCAACCTGATCGGGATCGACCCGAATCCGGAGAAGATCAAGTTCGGGATGCCCGTCGAGGTGGTCTACAAGGACGCGCTCGGCCGGAAGGACCGCGAGGGCAACTCGTACGTCAGCTACTTCTTCCAGCCGCGCGCCTAGGGAGCCAGCGAGAGTTGATTCGTCTTTCACCGTGCGCCTGATTCCAGGCCCGGAACCAAGGAGACTCCGATGAGTGACGTCTACGTCGTCGGTATCGACATGCTGAAGTTCATGAAGGCCGGCACGGGGCCGGCGGTCGACGTGATGGGCGCGCAAGCGGCGCTGATGGCGCTCGACGACTGCGGCCTGAAGATCCAGCAGATGGAGGCGCTCTACTGCGGGAACCTCGGCCAGGCCAACGCGATGGTCGGCCAGCGCATCTTGCAGCAGATCGGCCAGACCGGCATTCCGGTCGTGAACTGCGCGAACGCGTGCGCCACCGGCGCCACCGCCTTCCGCGAGGCGTGGATGTCGGTGAAGGCCGGCGTGTACGACGTCGTGCTGGCGGTCGGCGTCGAGAAGATGGGCGCAGGCCTGCTGGGCGGCGCGGGCGGCGCGACGGGCATCCCGAAGGAGGGCCTGCTCGGCTCGGGCACCATGCCGGCGGTGTTCGCCGAGGCGGGCCAGGAGCACGCGCGCAAGTACGGCACGACCTTCCAGCAGTTCGCGAAGGTCTCCGTGAAGAATCACCACCACTCGACGATGAACCCGAAGGCGATGATGCAGAAGGAGTTCAGCCTCGAGGAGGTGATGAACTCCGAGATGATCGCCTACCCGAACACCAAGTTCATGTGCTCGATCAACGTCGACGGCGCGGCGGCGGCCGTTCTGTGCAGCGAGAAGAAGGCCAAGGAGCTCGGCCTGATGAAGCGCGCGGTGCGCATCAAGGCGAGCGTCATGACGAGCGATCCGTGGCAGGAGCGCGACCTCGTGATGCCCGACGTCAACACCTGCACGCGCCTCGCGGCCAAGAAGGCCTACGAAATGGCGGGCGTGGGCGCGGGCGACATCAACCTGGTCGAGCTGCACGACTGCTTCGCGACCGCCGAGATCCTCCACTACGAGAACCTCGGCCTGTGCAAGGACGGCGAGGCCGGCCAGCTGATCGACAGCGGCGCCGTGGCGCTCGGCGGCAAGGTGCCGGTGAACGTGTCCGGCGGTCTGCTCTCGAAGGGCCACCCGCTCGGAGCGACCGGCATCGCGAACATCTACGAGGTGTCGACGCACCTGCGCGGCGAAGCGGGCAAGCGCCAGGTTCCGAACGCTCGCCTGGGCTTGACCCACGTGATCGGCCTCGGCAGCGCCTGCGGCATCCACATCCTCGAAAAGGTGAGCTGAGGCTGCGCCGCTCGGGAAAGTGATCCCGAGCACACGGGCCGGTCGGCGCGAGCCGGCCGGCCCGTCGCGTTTCAGCGCGAGCGAGCGATCGTGCGAGCCGCTGCGGTCCGCGCTGCGCGGAAGACGCGCACGGCAGCTCGCGAGCGTGGAGGGTTCGGCGCCGCCCGCTTACTCTGCGCCCGTGCGCACACCTGCCGTCGTCTTCCCGGCCGTCGTCGTCCTGCTGATCGCGATCGTCGGGTGCCCGAGCGAGGAGCCGAGCGCCACCAGCGCGCCGGACGCGAACGCAGCGCAGGCCGCCCCCGCAGCGGCCGCCAGCGCTTCCGCCACGCCGGCGAGCGAGCGCCGCGGCGTCCCGATTCCCGCCTTCGAGGGCGCCGCGCTCGACGGCTCACCGCTCTCGATCCGGACGTTCCTGCGCAAACGCACGGTGCTCTGGGGCTTCAACCCCGAAATCCCGAGCGCGCGCCCGGTCGCGACCGCGCTCGCCGCGATCGCACCCGAGCGCACGCGCGAGAACTTCCAGATCGTGGGCTTCGCGCAGGGCTCGAGCGCCGAGGCGGCGACGGCCTTCTTGCGCGACGCCGGCCTCGACTTCGCGACCTTCCTCGATGCCAGCGGGGAGTTCGCAGGGAAGATCTATCGCCAGCCGCCGCCGCTGTGGGCGATCCTGGTCGACGCCGACGGCAACATGATCGCGGAGAACAGCTACTTCCCGACCGACGTGCCCGATCCGGCGAAAGTGATCGAAGGGAACTTCCGCGGGTGGCTGCGCCTCGCGACCCCTGGCGAGCTGCCGCTCGCGCCCGACTTCACCGCGCAGCGCTTCGGCGGCGGCGAGTTCCGCCTGGCGTCGCTGCGCGGGCAGCCGGTGATCCTGATGTTCTTCCTCTACAACTGCCCGCACTGCCACGAGGCGCTGAAGTTCCTGGACGAGGCGCTGCCGAAGCTCTCCGGCAAGCGCCCGAAGCTGGTCGGCGTCTCGACCTACGGCAGCGAGCTCTCGGTTCGCTCCGAGCTCGAGAGCCGGAAGCTCGACATCTTCGACGTCATCCTGCGCGACGACGACGTGGGGCTCCGCAACGCGTACGGCGCGATGCAGGGCGTACCGGTGATCCTGTTGATCGACGAGCAGGGGCGCATCACCGCGCGCACGCAGGGCTGGCGCAGCGACCGCGACCCGCCGCTCGCGCGCATGCGCCTCGCGAAGCTCGCGGGCGAGACGCCGCCGATGCTGCTCAGCCAGAGCGGCTACAGCGGCAACGACTTCTGCGCCGTCTGCCACGCCGGCGAGGCTGCGACCTTCGAGCTGACCCAGCACGCCAGCGCGCTGACGACGCTCGCGAAGCACGGCGCCGACGGGCGCAGCGAGTGCGTGACCTGCCACGTAGTGGGCTACGGCAAGGCCGGCGGCTACGCGATCGCGCGCCCCGAGCGGTCCCTCGAGAACGTGGGCTGCGAGACGTGCCACGGCCGCGGCGGCCCGCACCTCTCTCCCGGGCACGTGGCGAACGAGAACTACGAGCCCACCTGCGCCACCTGCCACACCCCCGAGCACTCGCTCGGCTTCAGCTACGCCGCGTTCCTCCCGCGCGTCTCGCACGCTGCCCTCGCGAAGCTCTCGTCCGCCGAGAAGCAGGCGTTCCTGGCGGCGCACGGCAAGCCGCGCAACGACCTGCTGCCGCAGCACGTCGCGAAGGTGGGGAGCGAGGCGTGCGCCAGCTGTCACGCGCCGGAGTACGCGAAGTGGAAGGCGCACCCCCATGCGGAGCACTCGCCCGAGATCGGCTGCGAGAGCTGCCACGGCGGCGGCGCGGACCACGTGGCTACAGGCGCGCAGCGCAAGGGCACGATCCTCAGCCTCGCGGACAAGTGCGGCTCGTGCGCCGTGACCCAGCTCTGCGGCAGCTGCCACAGCGAGGAGCGCGAGCCGGGCTTCCAGTTCCACATCCGCGAGAAAATCGAGCACCAGCGCCACAGCGACCGGCCGCTGCAAGGCCTCGTGACCACCGCCCTGCCGAAGGCCTCGGTGGCGGCCGCGCTCGCGAACGCGCTGGCCGTGCCGGGCGGTCGTTAGGGGGCACGCGGTGGCGAACGTGACGAGCGAGCTCGCGGCGAACGGCGTCGCGACGATCACGATCGATCGCGAGGAGAAGCGCAACGCCCTCGACCGCGCGACCCTGCGGGAGCTCGAGGTCGCCTTCGACGCGGCGGGCCAGAGCGAGACCGTGCGTGCGATCGTGCTGCGCGGCGCGGGCGACAAGGTGTTCTGCGCGGGTGCGGACCTGAAGGAAGTCCTCGGTCACGCGAGCATGGACGAGAGCCGGCAGCACTTCGACGGCGTCGTGCGCGTGATGCGCGCCATGGAGCGCGCGCCGCAGCCCGTGATCGCGCGCGTGCCCGGCTTCGCGCTGGCCGGCGGCTTCGGCCTCGCGGTGGCCGCCGACCTGACGGTCGCCGGCGAGAGCGCGCAGTTCGGGCTGCCGGAGATCTCCCTCGGCCTGCTTCCGCTGATGGTGAGCGTGCCGATCCTGCGCGCCGTCGGGAGCCGCAAGGTGCTGCTCGACCTCGTGCTCACCGGCCGCCGCGTCTCCGCGCAGGAGGCGCAGCAGCTCGGCATCACGACGCGCGTGGTCCCCGACGCGCAGCTCGACGCGACGATCGCGAAGCTGTGCGAGACGTTCGTCTCGTACTCCCCCTCGACGCTGCGCATGGGGAAGGAGGCCGTCTACACGATGGCCGAGATGGAGTCGCACTCGGCATTGACCTATTTGCGCGAGGCCATCGTGCTCACGTCGCGCACGGCGGACGCGCAAGAGGGCATTGCCGCCTTCTTCGAGAGGCGGAGCCCGAAATGGACCGGGCGCTAGAGGCCGAGGCGAAGGCGGTCCTGCGCGCGGCGCGCGCGCGGCTCCTGGAGCTCACGGAGGAGGAGCTCGTGTGGACGCCGCCGGGCGGACGCGAGGCTCGGCGCGACGAGGCGGTCGAGCCGCGGCGGCACTCGGACGCAGCCCGCGCGAGCACGGCGACGAGCGACGCGCGGCGCGCGCTGGACGGCGCCGCGCGCCCGGCCGCGACGCCGGCGCCGATCGCGGCCCCGCTCTTCGCCAGCGCACCCGCGCTGCCGCTCGGGGAAGCCAGCACGCTCGAGCAGGTGCGCGCTCGGCTCGGCGAGTGCACGCGCTGCCCGCTCCACCGAGGCCGCACGAAGATCGTGTTCGGCGACGGCAATCCGCGCGCGGAGCTGATGTTCGTCGGAGAGGGCCCGGGCGAGCAGGAGGACCTCAGCGGCCTGCCCTTCGTCGGCCGCGCCGGCGAGCTGCTGACCCAGATGATCGAGCGCGGCCTCGAGATCCCGCGCGCGAGCGTCTACATCGCGAACGTCGTGAAGTGCCGCCCGCCGGGCAACCGCACGCCGCTGCCGAACGAGGTGGCCACCTGCCGCGAGTTCCTCGACGGCCAGATCGATGCGATCCGGCCCAAGGTGATCGTCGCGCTCGGCAAGCCGGCGACCAGCTTGTTGTTGGGGCGCGACGTCTCGATCACGCGCGTGCGCGGCTCCTGGCACGACTACCGCGGCTACCCCGTGATGCCGACCTTCCATCCCGCGTTCTTGTTGCGGCAGTACACGCAGGAGAACCGGCGGCTCGTCTGGGAGGATCTGAAGGCGGCGCTAGAGCGGGCGAAGTCCGCGGGCTGATCAGCGCGCGAGCGCCGCGCGAAAACCCGGATGCGCGATGCGTGCCAGCGCATCCGCCCGCGCGCGGAGCGGGAGACCGCGCAGGCGCGCGACTCCGTACTCCGTGACGACGCGATCCGCGAGGAAGCGCGGCAGCGTGGCGACGGAGTCGGGCGCGAGGCGACGCACGATCCGCGAGACCCGCCCGCCCGCCGCGGTGGACGGAAACGCGAGCAGGCTGCGGTGCTCGGCGGCGAGGCTGGCCGCGATCGCGAAGTCGGGCTGGCCGCCCGGGCCGGACACGAGCTCGGATCCCACGGACTCGGCGTTCACGGTGCCGTCGAGCGCGACTTCCACCGCCGAGTTGATCGCCACGAGGTCCGGGCACGCGGCGAGCGCGGCCGGCCCGTGCGAGACCTCGGGCGGCGCCATCTGCACGAGCGGATTGCGGTGCACCCAGTCGAACAGGCGCCGCGTGCCGATGACCTCGCTGGCGACGAGCAGGCCGCGGCCGAGCGCCTTGCGCTCCCCGGTGAGAGCGCCGCACTCGACGAGCTCGATGCACGCGTCGCCGATCATGCCGCCGTGCAGACCGAGCGCGCGGTGGCCGCGCAGCGCCTGCAAGATCGCGTCCGGCACGGCGCCGATGCCGAACTGCAGCGTCGCTCCGTCGGGGATCTCGCCCGCGGCGTGCTTCGCGATCGCGAGCGACGTGTCGTCGAGCGGCGACAACGAGACCTCCAGGATCGGCTCGTCGGCCGCGACGAGGAAGTCGAACGCCTCGCGCGGCAGCTCGCCCGCGCCGAACGTGTACGGCATCTGGGGGTTCGTCTGCGCGATCACGAGCTTGGCTCCGAGCACGACCGGCAGCGTGCTGCCCGTGCTCACGCCGAGGCTCACGCGCCCGTCGGGCCCCGGCGCGCTCACCTGCACGAGCGCGGCGTCTACCGGGTAGGCGCCGCCGGGCGTGAAGAGGCGCCCGTAGTCGGAGTAGCGGCACGGCAGCACGTCGAGCCACGGCGTGCCCCAGAGCGCGCCGAAGACCGCGCTCGCATGCAGCGTCGTGAAGCGGAAGGGAGCGCCCGCGTGCGCGAAGGGCGCGAGCGGTCGACGCAGGTGCCCGACGACGATCTCGAGCGAAGTGAACTGCGCGCGCACCTCATCGAGCTGCTCGAGCAGCCCGAACGGAGTCGCGCACGCCGCGGAGACGAACACGCGGGAGCCGTCGGGGATCGCGCGCAGCGCCTCGGCAGCGAGCGCAGTGCGGCCGGCGCGTGAGCGCAGCGGCGGTAGGAAACGGGATGCCTCGATCGGATGGCTCGGCAAGGCGACAGCTTATGCCAAGCCGTCTCGCGCGCCGCGCGTCGGCGTCTCCACGGCGTACGCCGAGGCGGTCGATCCGAAGCCGAGGCAGTCGTCGCCCAGAGGCCTACGGCCGCTCCGGCACGCTCGCGCTCTGCTTCGCGCGGAACTGCTCGAGCCGCTTGCGCAGCGCGGGATCTCGGCCGGCGAGGATGGCGCCGGCGAACAGGCCGGCATTCTTCGCACCCGCCTCGCCGATCGCGAACGTCGCGACGGGAATTCCGCCCGGCATCTGCACCGTGCTGAGCAGCGCGTCGAGGCCCTGCAGCGGCGACGAGTCGATCGGCACGCCGAGCACGGGCAGCGTGGTGTGCGCGGCGGTGACGCCGGCGAGATGCGCCGCGGCGCCGGCGCCGCAGATCACAACCTCGATCCCGCTCGCCTCGGCGTTCGCGAGGAAGCGCACCAGACGCTCGGGCGTGCGGTGCGCGGAGATCACGCGCACGTCGCTCTCGACGCCGAGCTCCTTCAGGGCGTCCTCGGCGGCCTTCATCACGTCGTAGTCGTTCGCGCTGCCCATCAGGATTCCCACGCGCGCCGGCATGCGCTGCTCCTTTCCTGGAGAGGGCGCAGCACTCTACGCTACGACGCCTGCGGCGGGGAGACGCGATGCGCGCAGTGGTCTCGAAAGCACCGGGCGAGCTGGTCGTCGAGAACGTGCCCGAGCCGACGGCGGGGCCGGGCCAAGCGGTGCTGCGCGTGCTGGCGTGCGGGATCTGCGGCAGCGACCTGCATCTCCACCAGCACAAGCTGCTGCCGCCCGGCTCGATCCTGGGCCACGAGTTCTGCGGCGAGGTCGTCGAGGCCGCCGGCGGCTTGAAGTCGGGTGAGCGCGTGTGCGCGATTCCGAGCCTCTCGTGCGGCGCATGCGACCGCTGCCGCTCGGGGCTCGGCGCCTACTGCACGACCCAGACGCCGATCGGCCTCGGGCTCCCGAACGGCGCCTTCGCCGAGTACGTGGCGATCGCCGCGCACGAGGCGGTGCGCGTGCCGGCCGGCGTGAGCACGGAGCTCGCCGCGCTGACGGAGCCCCTCGCGGTGGGCGTGCACGCGGTGAACGCGAGCCGGCTGCGCCGGGGCGACCGCTGCCTCGTGATCGGCGCGGGCCCGATCGGCCTGGCGATCGCGCTCTGGGCGCGCCATTTCGGGGCGAGGGAGGTGATCGTCTCCGAGCGCGCCGCCGGACGCCGCGCGCTCGCCGAGCGGCTCGGCGCGACGCGCGTGGTCGACCCGCAGCGCGAGGATCTCGGCGCGGTGCTCGAGCGCAGCGCGCCGGGCGGCCCCGACGTCGTGTTCGAGGCGGTGGGCGTACCGGGCCTCATCGAGGAGTGCATCGCGCGCGTGCGCTTCCGCGGGCGCGTGGTCGTGGCCGGCGCCTGCGTCGGCGCGGACGCGATCACGCCGATCGCCGGGATCTTGAAAGAGGCGGGGCTCCAGTTCGTGCTCGCCTACGAGAAGGACGACTTCACCTACACCCTCGACATGCTCGCCCAGGAGCGCATCGACCCGGGCGCACTGATCACGGATCGCGTCGCGCTCGCCGGCGTTCCGGCGGCCTTCGAGGCGCTCGCGGCGCCGCAGGGGCAGGGCAAGGTGCTCGCGTGTCCGGCACTGTGACGCGGCCGGCGATCTCTGCGAAGACGGCGCTGTGCGGGATCTTCCTTCATCCGGCCGGCCACACGCGCTCGCCCGCCATGCACAACGCGGCCTTCGCCGCCCTCGGCCTCGACGCCGTCTACCTCGCCTTCGACGTGCGGCCCGGCGACCTCGCCGCCGCGATCGCGGGCGCTCGCGCGATGGCGATTCGCCAGCTCGCGATCTCGATCCCGCACAAGCAGGCGGTCCTCCCGCATCTCGACCGCGTCGACGAGACCGCGCGCGCGATCGGCGCGGTGAACACCGTGACGCTCGCGGAGGGCCAGCTAGTCGGCGCCAACACGGATTGGGTGGGCGTCGCACGCGCGCTCGAGCGCGAGACGTCGCTCGCGGGCAAGCGAGCGATCGTGCTGGGAGCGGGAGGTACGGCACGCGCGGCGGTGTACGCGCTGCGCCAGCGCGGCGCGCGCGTGGTCGTGCTGAACCGCACGCCGGGCAAGGCGGAGGCGCTGGCGGCGGAGCTCGGCGCGGAGCGCAGCGGGCCGCTCGAGGCGCTCGCGGCGACGCCGTACGACGTGCTGGTGAACACCACGAGCGTCGGGCTGAGGAGCGACGCGTCGCCGGTGGCGCCGGAGGCGCTCTGCGCAGGCAGCGTCGTGCTCGACGCGGTCTACGATCCGCCGGAGACTCAGCTGCTGCGCGATGCGCGCGCGCGGGGCGCGAAGTCCGTGTCGGGCAAGTGGATGCTGGTCGAGCAGGCGCGCGAGCAGCTGCGCCTCTGGAGCGGACGCGACGTCGACGCGGCCGTCATGGCCGCCGCCTTCGACCGCGCGGTCTGATCGCCCCGGGCGCCGCCGGCGCGGCGACTCTGGGTCAGCCGCTTCGACGCCGCAGGCGCAAAGCGCCCGGCGGCGCTCCGCTCACTTCAGCTTCGCTTCTTTGTAGACCACGTGCTTGCGCGCGACCGGGTCGTACTTCTTGAACTCGAGTTTGTCCGGCGTGTTGATGCGGTTCTTGCTCGTGGTGTAGAAGTGGCCGGTCCCGGCCGTCGACTCCAGCTTGATCTTCTCGCGCTTGCTCTTCTTGGCCATCGCGGCGTCTCCTGCTCGTGGCTCGTTCGCTTCGCGGCACGCGGCGCCCCGAGTGGGGGCGCACCCTCGCTCAGTTCTTTGGCTCGGCGACGACCTCGCCGCTCTTCTTGAACACGCGCACCTTCTTCCCGTCGCGCTCCTCGAAGCGCACGCGGCCCGGCTTGCCCGTCTTTGGGTCGACCAGCATCACGTTCGAGACGTGGATGAAGCCCTCGCGCTCGATGATGCCGCCGCCCGGCGTCTTGCGGCTGCGCTGCGGCTTCAGGTGCTTCTTCTGCACGCGCACGCCTTCGACGCGCACGCGATCCGTCGCGGGGTCGACCTCGAGCACGCGGCCCCGCTTCTTGGTCTTGCGTTCCTTGCCGGCGATCACCTGAACGAAGTCGCCCTTCCGAATGCGCTCTGCCATCGACGGATCCCTTCGCGAACTTGGTCGGCGGGCGGCTGCTTCGGCGACGCGCCGCGACCGGCGGGCCGAGCCTGGTGGCCCGCCTCGAAAAGAGGCGCAGTTTTCCCGGTTGCCCGGGCAGGTGTCAACCCGCGCGGCCGGGTGGCGGACGTCGCCGGTATGCTGCGCCGCCATGCGCAAAACCTGGCTCCGGGTGCTCCTGGCGACCGTGCTCGTGGTCTTCGGCGGCTGCGCGCTCTTCAGCCGCTTCCTGCCGCCGATCAACGCGCCGATCATGAACTCGCTGTTCGGGTGGGGCGGGGAGGCGCCGAGCGAGGGCGACGTGGCCCGGCGCCTGCGGGTGCCGCCCGAGTACGAGATCTCGCTCTACGCCCTCGTGCCGGGCGCGCGCATGCTGCTCGCGACGCCGCGCGGCGACCTGCTCGTGAGCCTGCCGCGCGCGGAGAAGATCGTGCTCCTGGAGCGCGACCAGAACGACGACGGCCTCCCGGACGGCGTGCGGGATCTGCTGACCGGCCTCGCCCGGCCCCACGGCCTCGCGCTTTCCGAGGACGGCTGGCTCTACGTCGGCGAGGCGAGCACCGTCTCGCGGGTGCGCTTCGACGTAGCGACGGGACGAGTGGAGGGGCAGCGCGAGACGATCGTGACCGGCCTGCCCGAGGGCGGGAATCATTGGTCGCGCAACGTGGGCATCGGCCCCGACGGGATGCTGTACGTGACCGCCGGCTCGAGCTGCAACGTGTGCGTAGAGGAGGACGAGAAGCGCGCGGCGATGATGCGCTTCGCACCGGACGGTACGGGCTACGAGCTGTACGCGCGCGGGCTGCGCAACGCGGTGGACTTCGCGTGGCGGCCCGGCAGCGGCGAGCTCTACGCCACCGACAACGGGCGGGACCTGCTCGGCGACGACTTCCCGCCCTGCGAGCTGAACCGGGTCGTGCGCGGCGGCGACTACGGCTGGCCCGTGGCCAATGGCGACCGCGTGCCGGATCCGGACCTCGGCTCGGGGCAAGAGGCGCGCATCGAAGCATCAATTCCGCCGGCGTTCGCGTTCCGCCCGCACAACGCGCCGCTCGGCATCGCGTTCCTCGAACACCCCTCGCAGCCGGAGGCCTACCGCGGGGCCGCGCTCGTCGCACTGCACGGATCGTGGAATCGCACGCGCAAGGACGGATACGAGGTGGTGGCTCTGCACTGGGACGCGGACGGCGAGATCCGCAGCGAGGCGTTCGTCTCGGGCTTCCTCGTCGACGAGGACGTCTTCGGGCGGCCCGTGGACGTGGTCGAGGCGCGCAACTCGGGAACGATCTACGTGTCGGACGACTACGGCGGCGCGATCTACGCGATCCGACGGCGCGGCGCGATGCGGGCGGGCGGTGCCAGCTCGGAGCCGCCCGCTGAGGCGCCTGCCGACCCGTTCGCGGGCGTGCCGTCCGACCAGCGCGAGGCACTCGCGGCGCGCGGCGAGGCGGCCTGGAACGCGAACGCCTGCGCGAGTTGCCACGTCGCGGAGGGCGCGGCGGCCGGCGTGGTCACGAAGGGGCTGGAGGCGCTCGCCGCGCGCTACGACGTCGCCGCGCTCACCGCGTTCTTCGCGGCGCCGACGCCGCCGATGCCGGCGCCGCCCCTCGACGAGGCGGAGCGCCGCGCCCTCGCCGTCTACGTGCTCCAGCGCTTCGGCAACTGACGGCGCGCGGGCGCTCACCCCTCACCATCACGACGCCGAAGAGGACAGTGTGAGACACCGCCGGCTGATACAGGAGCTCGCCCTCGCCGCGGGCGTGGGTGCCCTGTTCACAGCGAGCCCGATGACCGGCAACGACCTCGGCCGCGCGGCGCTCGTGGGCGCTGCAATCGGGGGCGGCGTCTTCGCGTACCGGAATCGGGGCGGCCTCCCCCGCGATCGACAGGGCGCTGCGTCGGCGACGCCCATGCGGGAGGTGATCCCGCTCTCGGTCCTGGCCTCACTGGCGCTCTGGGTGGCCGTGTACTTCCCGACGATGCGGTGGCTCGGCGAGAGGTGGACGGCCAGCGTGTGGACCGACGAGCACGGCCTCTTCATGCCCCCACTGATCGCCGTGCTCGCGTACATGACGCTGCGCGACGACCCGCGAGAGGGCGCCGAGAGCTCCGCGTGGGGCTTCGCGCTGCTCGCGCCGGCGCTCGCCGTCGGCTTGGTCGATACGGTGCTGCGAACGGGCTACCTGGGCGTGTTCGCGCTGATCGCGAGCCTGCCGGGCCTCTCGCTGCTGTTGCTCGGCGCGCGGCGCACGCGGATGCTGGCGGTTCCGCTCGCCCTCGGGCTGCTGATGGTCCCCCTGCCCGCCACCGTCGCCACGACCGTCGGGTTGCGCCACCTGACGGCAGCGGCCGTGGAGCCCCTGCTGTACGCCATGGGGTTCTCGGCGCTGCGGCGGGGGACCGTGATTCAGCTTGCGGGGGACCAGAACACCTTCGTGGTGGCGGACGCGTGCAGCGGGACCGCGACGCTCTACGCGGGCGTGACCGTGGCCATCGTGCTCGCTTGCTACGCGAGGACGCACTGGCGGCGCGCCGCGTTGCTCACCGCCGCGGTGCCGCTCGCGATCGCCGCGAACGTGATCCGCGTCGTCGCGCTGATCCTGATGGCTTCGGGCATCGGCCACTGGATCATGGAGAGCCCCCTGCATCCCCTGACCGGAGTCGCGACCTTCCTCGTGGTGGTCGCGGGCCTGCTCGCGATCGCGGGCCGCGATCCATTCGGACAAGTCGCGTGATCCGCGTATCGACGAGGTTCGCGGGCGCGCTGCTCGCGCTACTCGGGGCGGCAGCCGCGCTGCGCATCGGAGTGCTCCACGACGCGCGCGGTGACGATCGCTGCGCGGCGCCCGGTGCGCTCAAGGCGACCTCCCTGATTCCCGGCACCACTGCGCTGGGCGAGCAGCTGCCTGCGCTCGACGCGCACGCGATCCAGTGGAGCGAGGGCGAGGTCGCGAACCCAGTCTTCTCGAAGCTGCCGATGCAGTTCCAGATCGTCCGTTCGTACGACGCACCGGCGCTCTACTCCAACCCACTCGCGGTCGCGTCGCGCCCGCAGCGCATACTCGGCCGAGCGAGCCCTGCCTCCGACGACGATCTGGGTCCGGCGATGCAGCCGGAGGATCTCCGCCTTCACGAGCTGGAGATCGACGGCGCCCGACTGCCGATCCACCTCGCCTGGGATCACACCGGGGCCCCCCGGGGCCCGAGCCGACTCGCCGCCTGGTTCTTCGTGTTCGACAACGAGCCCGTGCGCTCGCCGCTGGCCTCACAACTCCGCGCGTCCGTCGGGCTCGCGCTCCGGGGTCCGCGGCCGCTCACCCTGGTGACGATCTCGGCGTTCGCCTCGGAGCAGACGATCGAGCCGGTCGAGGCGGCGGCGGTCGCTTGGCTCGGACGCGCCTGGGCCTACGTGGCTCGCTCCTGTGGCACCCGATGAAGGGATCGCAGTCGGGCCTCTGGCGTGTGCTGTTCGCCGCGAGCGTGGTCGCCATCGGCGTGGCCGACGCCATCGTGCTCGACCTCACGCGCGCCTACTTCGGCAGCGGCTACAACGGCGTCGCGCTGCGCGGTGTGCTCGAGATCTCGGCGTTCTTCGTCGTCGGCGCCGCCTTTGACGCCGCTGCTGTGGCGCTCGTCTGGAGCGCGGCGCTGCTCCTGGCGCGCGCGCTGCGAGCGCGCCCGGTTCGGGCCCTGGCGACCGCCTCGCTGCTCGGGGTCGCTCTGCCGCTTGCGTTCGATCTGGCGATGCACCGGTTGCATCGGGTGCTCGGAGATGTCCTCGAGCTCCGGCTGCTGCTCGGTCTGGCCGCCGGGAGCTGGGGCAATGCGTTCGGGGAGGCAGCCCAAGATCTGCCTCCCCTCGCGCTGCTCGGCGGGCTTGCCGGCAGCGGGGCGGTGCTCGGGTTCGCTGTCCTCGCCCGTCTCGAGCGCGCGCGGCCGTCGCTGGCCGACGCGCGGTTGCCGCGCATCCGCTCCTTGGCGGCATGCGCGGCCGCGTGCGCCGCGGTGGGCGCGATCGCGCTGAGCGCGGGAGCGCGCTGGGCCCCGGCGCTCGAATTCGGCTGGAGCGAGAAGCCGGCGGGACGCACGCTGCGCAGCGGAGTCAGTGCGCTGAGCGACTTCGATCGAGACGGGTACGGGTACCTCTCGCAGCCCGCTGATCCAGCCCCCTTTTCCGCAACGATCCATCCCTACGCCGTCGATCTGCCCGCCAATGGCATCGACGAGGACGGCGTCGGGGGCGATCTGCCGGCGAACGTCGAGGTTCCCATGCCTCTCGCGGTGCCGCTGGCCCGACCCCGTCCAGACGCTCCGAGCGTGGCGCTGATCTTCCTCGAGAGCTTCCGCGCCGACCTCGTCGGCATGCAGGACGAAGGGCGGCAGGTCACTCCCAACCTGAACGAGATCGAGCGGGCCGGCACGCGCGCCACGGCGTACGCCCACGTCCCCGTCACGTGGGCCTCGCGCGCTGCCCTGATGCAAGGGCGTGTCGTGCCGATGCCGCGCAGCTCGACCCTGATCGACGACTTCCTCGCGCGAGGCTACGAGGTCGCCTGGTTCTCGGGCCAGCACGATGGTCTCGCTTCCGAGGACGCGCGGCTCGGCACGGACCGTGCGACTCACTTCACGGACGCACGACGGGACTCGGACCGGCGCACCTCCCGGTCGGCGCAGCCGATCAGTCTGCAGGTCTCTTGGAAGACCGTGACGGGCCGCGTGGACGAGTATTTGCACGGACGGAGGAGTGCTAAGCCACTCTTCCTCTACGTGAACGTCGTCGACACTCACTTCCCGTACTGGCATCGCGAGTTGGACGACATACTCGCCGTCGGACGGCTGCCGCGCGATTCCATTCGCCCCGAGAACCGCGCCCGCGTCTGGCGTGCTTATCTGAACGCAGCTGCGAACGTCGATCGCGCGATCGGGAAGATTCTCGCGAGCGCGCGCGCCTCCTTGGGTGCGGACACGCTCGTGGTCGTGACCGGCGACCACGGGCAGTCCTTCTACGAGAACGGCCTGCTCGGACACGGCCAGACCCTCGACGACTCGCAGACCGCAGTGCCGTTCCTGATGAGCGTACCGTGCCGAGTGCCCGAGCCCCTCGCCCTCAGCGACGTACGTGGCCTGCTCGGCCATTGGCTCGAGGGTACGATCCCCTCGGACCGAGAGCTCGCCCGTGAGGAGATCTTCCAGCACGTCGGAGCGCTGGAAGATCCCAGTGAGGTCGGACTCCGGAATCGCAACGGTGTGGATTCCGCTCAAATCGGCTCATCGGGAGCGGAGCCATCGGCCCGCGAGCTCCGGGCGATCCGGGTCTGGGAGGCGTTGAAGGCGCGACGAGAAACGGAAACGGCGCCGGCTCCGAACCTCGGAACCGGCGCCGCCAGAGTAGATCCCACCGTCTAGCTACTCTCCCACCGGGAAGCCCGGCAGTACCATCGCCGAAGC
>CAYWRY010000005.1:0-61787 GCA_964460485.1 uncultured Spirochaetales bacterium | reverse complement strand
CACCAGCGTGCCCATGATGTCCTGGCAGCCGCGCATGATGCTGAGGAAGCCGTTCATCTTGGGGCCGCGCGTCTCGTGGCGGAAGGCGTAGTTGCGGTCGGTGAGGATGTGGAACGAAAGCGGTAGGCCGAGCGCGATCGACTCCTCCCAGAAGGCGTCGTAGACGCGCGAGTCGTAGTCCTCGACCGCGGGGTTGCCCGGCATCATCACGCCCCTGAGGCCGAGCTTCTGGATCTCGCGCAGCTCGCGGATGCCGTCCTCGGGCGTGCGCATCGCGAGCTGGCCGAGGCCGATCAGCCGGGTGGGGTGCTTCGAGCAGTACTCGGCGATCCAGCGGTTGTAGGCCGCGAAGCAGGCGGTCTTGTAGTCGAAGTCGGCGTGGTTGCAGAGCACCATGCCGACGGTCGGGTAGATCACCTCGGCGTGGACGCCGTCCTTGTCCTGCTCGGCGAGCCGCGCGTTCGGGTCCCAGCCGCCCGGGTGCATGTCGTAGAACTTCACGCCCGTCGTGCGGATCTTCTCCGGCGGCGTGCCGGCCGCGGCCACGAGGCCCATCGCGATCGGCGTGGGCAGGCCGTCGACGAAGAAGGCGTCGCCGAGCTTCTCGTTGTCGAAGCGCATCTGCGGCGCGCGGTCCTTCCACTTCGCCTCGATGTAGTCGACGTAGGTGTTGGGCGGCTCGGTGATGTGCGAGTCGGCGGAGATGACGACGTCGGTCATGCGCGCTCCTGGCTGGGTGGACTTTGCTCGGCGGCTGCGCTCTGCGCGGCTTCGCCTCGCTGCGCGCCCGCGCTGCGCGCAGGCTTGCGGCTCCATGCTACTCCGCTTCCTGGCGCCCGCGTCCTGTGCGAGCGTGCCGCGATGAAGATCGGCATCCGCTACTGCAACACGGGGCCTTTCGGGCGGCCGGATCGGCTCGTCCACCTCGCCCGCAAGGCCGAGGAGGTCGGCGCCGAGTCGCTGTGGACGGTGGAGCACGTCGTCGTGCCGAAGGTCTACACCTCGCGGTATCCGTACTCCCAGGACGGCCGCATGCCCGGCGCGGAGAGCGCGCCCCTGCCCGACCCGCTCATCTGGATGGCCCACGCGGCCGCGGTCACCACGCGGATTCGCCTTGCGACGGGCATCCTGATCCTCCCGCAGCGCCATCCTTTTTACGTGGCGAAGGCCGTGGCGACTCTCGACCAGCTCTCGCGCGGCCGCGTGCTGCTGGGCGTCGGCATCGGCTGGCTGGAGGAGGAGTTCCGCGGGCTCGGCATCCCCTGGGCGGGGCGCGTCGAGCGAACCGAGGAGGCGATCCGCGCGCTGCGCAGCTTGTGGGCCGACGGCGCGAGCGCGTTCTCGGGAAAACACTTCGCGTGGGAGCCCGTGCACTCGAACCCGAAGCCGGTGCAGAAGCCGGGCGTGCCGATCGTGTTGGGCGGGCAGGTGCCCGCCGCCGCGCGCCGCGCAGCGCGTGTTGGCGACGGCTTCTTCCCCGCGCGGGTCGACGGCCTGCGCGAGCTGCTCGCCGTGCTCGCGCAGGAGTGCGCGGCGATCGGCCGCGATCCGCGCGAGATCGAGGTGACGACCGGCGTCGTCGGCCGCCAGCCGACCCGCGACGACCTGGCGGAGCTCGCCGCGCTCGGCGTCGGCCGCTTGCTGGTGCAGCTCGTCGACGTCTCGCGAGACGGGGTCGAGCGCGCGCTCGAGCGCGTGGGCGACGAGCTGATCGCGCGCCGATGAGCGGCGATCGCCCGGGCGCGCGCCGGCGCGCGCGCGCGATTCGCACGAGGAGTCAATCGTGGCAGACCTGATCGCTCTCTCCACGCGCGTGATCGACGAGGGCGCCGGCGACGTGGGCCCTCTGAACCGCATCACCCACGAGCTGTCCGAGCTCGGCGACGGGATCGCGATGGTGGAGGCGTTCTCGCACGCGATCGCCTTCGACAGCGGCGACGGGCTGGTCGTGTTCGACACCAGCGGCGCCGCGGGCGGCGAGCGCGTCGTGAAGGCGCTGCGCGGCTGGTCGCGCGAGCGCTTCCACACGCTCGTCTACACCCACGGCCACGTGGATCACGTCGGCGGTTGCGGCGCGTTCCTCGCCGACGCGCAGGCGACGGGCGCGCCGCGCCCGCGCATCGCCGGGCACGAGAACGTCGCCGCGCGCTTCGAGCGCTACGCGCTCACGAACGGGTACAACCTCGCGATCAACGCGCGGCAGTTCCGCGGCTTCGGGCGGCGCGGCTACGGCATCGGCGGCGGCGAGCGCTTCCTGCCGGAAGCCAGCGCGACGCCCGACGTCACCTACCGCGACGAGCTGGCCCTCTCCGCAGGCGGCCTCGACTTCGTGCTGCGCCACGCCAAGGGCGAGACCGACGACCACACCTGGGCCTGGGTTCCGAGGCACCGGGCGATCTGCGCTGGCGACTTCTTCATCTGGAACTTTCCCAACGCGGGCAACCCTCAGAAGGTGCAGCGCTATCCGCTCGAGTGGGCGGCCGCCCTGCGCGCGATGGCCGAGCAGGGCGCGGAGCTGTTCCTGCCGGCCCACGGCCTGCCGATCGCGGGCGCCGCGCGCATCCGGCGCGTGCTGAACGACGTCGCCGCGACGCTCGAGAAGCTGGTGGCCGCGGTGCTCGCCCTGATGAATCGGGGCGCGACGCTGGACGACGTGATCCACAGCGTGCGCGTCGACGAGGACGTGCTCGCGCGCCCGTATCTGCGCCCGCTCTACGACGAGCCCGAGTTCGTCGTGCGCAACGTGTGGCGCCTCTACGGCGGCTGGTACGACGGCGACCCCGCCCAGCTGAAGCCGGCGCCGCGGGCACAGCTCGCGCGCGAGATCGCGGACCTCGCGGGCGGCGCGGCTCAGCTTGCGCGGCGCGCACAGCAGATCGCCGACGCCGGGGACTACCGCCTCGCGTGCCATCTCGTCGAGCTGGCGACCAGCGCCAGCCCGGAGGACGCAGGGCTCCACGCCGCACGCGCCGCGATTTATCAGGCGCGCCGCGAGCGCGAGTCGTCGCTCATGGCGAAGGGCATCTTCGGCAGCGCGGCGAGCGAATCGCTCGCGAAGGCGGGGATCGAGGATCCCCATGCGAAGCGCTGAGCGGCCGCGCATCGCGCCGAGTCTCCGACGCCGCGCTGCTCCCTCCGCGCGAAGCGCGAGCGCCTCCATGGCGCTCGCGCTTCGCCTCCCCCAACAGGGACTGCGACTCGCGCCCAGGTTCCACGAACGTGGCCGGCGCGGGAGCGGGCGGGGCGGGGGTCGCAGCGAAGGGCCCGACATGAGCACCCTTTGCGCACGCCCCGTCGCATCGATCCCAGGTGTGGGCGCGAAAGCACGCCCACACGCCCCGCGTCTCACCAACCCAATTGCGCACAGCTCGCGGCGAGGGCCCGGAGTCGCGCACCCCCGCCCCGCCCGCTCCCGCGCCGCCTCCGCGCTCCCAATCCGGCGCGGCGAGTCCCCGGCGCCGTGCCTCAGCTCTTCGCGATCAGCTCGTTCCCGTACCGCTCGAGCCCCTTCTCGACGTCGTCCTGCGTGAACCCCGGCGGCGGCAGCGTGAAGCGCGCGACGCCCAGGTCTTCCAGCCGCTTCACTTCGTCGAGCGTCGGCACCGAGCCGCTCGTGACCTCGATTGTGTTGGGATCGCGGCCGATCGCCGCGCACTCCTTGCGCAGCGTCCCGAGCAGCGACGGCAGCAGGTCGGCGCGCGCCGGGAAGAATCCGTCGCCGTAGCGTGCAGCGCGCCGCGCGGCTCCCTCGACGTGGCCGCCCACGACGATCGGCACGCCCGGCTTCTGCACCGGCTTCGGGTTCGACTCGACCGCGTCCCAGCGATAGTGCTTGCCGGCGAACGCGCTCGGCTTCTCGCCCCACAGACTGCGCAGCGCCTGGATCGATTCCTCCGTGCGCGCGGCGCGCTCCGCGAACGGCACGCCGACTCCGCGGAACTCCTCCTCGAGCCAGCCGATGCCGACGCCGAGGATCGCGCGCCCCTGCGAGAGCACGTCGAGCGTCGCGAGCTCCTTCGCCACGTAGAAGGGATGGCGCTGCGGCAGGATGAGCACGCCGGTGGCGACCTTGATCTTGCGCGTCACCGCGGCCGCGTAGGTCATCCAGATCAAGGGATCCGGAATCGGCGACTCCTCGGGCCCGGGCATCTTGCCGTCGCGCGAGTACGGGTACTTCGAGCCGTAGCCCTTCGGCACGACCACGTGCTCGACCGTCCAGAGCGACTCGATGCCGACCTGTTCGGCCTTCTGCGCGAGATGCGCGGCGCGATCCGGCGAACCGAACGGGCCGACGTTGGCGAACATGATTCCGAACTTCATCGCGGGCTCCTCGGCGGAAGCGGCGACGCTACCGCGCCGCAGCCCGGTTCGGGGGTCAGGCGCTCGCCTCGCGGGCAGCGAGGCGCTGGGTTGCGGAGAGGGCGAACGGGAGCGCTAGGGCGAGCAGGGCGGCGGAGACCAGCATGGGCGCGCCGGCCCAGCGGGTGTCGACGCTGACGCCGAGGGCAAACGCGCCGTTGAAGAGGGCGGGGGTGAGCACCATGCAGGCGGCGCGCACGCTGGCGAGAGCGCCTTGGAGGCGGCCCTGCTCGGTGGGGGCGACGGTCTTGGTCAGGATCGTCTGGGCGGCGGCGCTCCAGACGCCCCAGAAGCCGCCGACCGCGATGGCGAGGAAGACGACCCACTCAGCCCACGCGACGCCGTAGAGCGCGAAGGCGGCGAGGCCCATGGCCATCCCGAAGTAGAGGGCGCGCTTCTCGCCCAGCGCCTTGACGATCGGGCCGATCGCGCCGGCCTGCACGATCACGCTCATCACGCCGACCGCGACGAGTCCGTAGCCGACCATCCGCTGGTCCCAGCCGAAGCGCGCGTGCGCGTAGACGAAGAACGTGTGCGGCAGCGAGTCGTGCGCCAGGTAGCTCAGCACGGAGACGGCGATCAGCGCCCACACCGCCGGGTACTGCCGGATCAAGAGGGCGGAGCCGATTGGGTTCGCCCGCAGCCACTCGAACGGCGCGCGGCGCTCGGGGGGCAGCGACTCGGGCAGCACGAACAGGCCGTAACAGAACGCGAGGAGCGTCAAGCCTCCCGCGATCCAGAACGGGAGGCGCGGGTCGACGCTGCCCGCCTGCGCGCCGATGAACGGCCCGAGGATGAAGCCTACGCCGAAAGCCGCGCCGATCGCGCCGAAGGCCGCCGCGCGTTTCTCCGGAGGCGTCACGTCGGCGATGTAGGCGGACGGCACGCTGATCGAGGCGGAGCAGAAGCCGGCGATCGCGCGGCCCACCAGCAGCCACCACAAATTCGGCGCGAGTGCGATCAGCACGTAGTCGACGCCGAGGCCGAAGTTCGAGAGCAGGATGACGGGCCGGCGTCCGAAGCGATCGGAGAGCGCGCCCAGCAGCGGGGCGAAGAAGAACTGGATGACGGCGAAGAGCGTGCCGAACACGCCCTGCCACCACGCCGTCGCGGTGCTGCTGCCACCGGTGAAGTCGAGGATCAGCTTCGGCAGCACTGGGATCACGATCCCGAACGCCAGCATGTCGAGCGTCACCGTGACGAGGATGAAGGCGAGCGCAGCTTGGCGGCGACCAGCGGACACGCGGGCTCCTTCGGGCTGCGGCATCGTAAGCCGGCGTGCGCGGCGCGCTTGGGAAAATCCGACGCGCGCGAGGCACCCGTCGGCGGGGTTCATTCGCCGAGCAGGCGAGGGGAGGCGAGATGACGCGGCTCGACGGCAAGGTCGCCCTGATCACGGGCGCGGCGCGCGGAACGGGCGCGGAGACCGCGCGGCTGTTCGTGGAGCGCGGCGCCCGGGTGCTGCTGACGGACGTGCTCGACGAGCGCGGCGCGAAGCTGGCCGCCGAGCTCGGCGAGCACGCCGCCTACCGCCGGCTCGACGTGCGCCGCCCCGCGGAATGGGCGACCGCGGTCGCCGAGGCGCGCGCCCGCTTCGGGGCGCCGAACGTGCTGGTGAACAACGCGGCGATCCTCACCGTGGCGGCGATCGACGAGACGCCGCCCGAGCGCGCGCGCGAGATCTTCGACGTGAACTTGCTGGGGCCGCTGCTCGGCATCCAGGCGGTGCTGCCGTCAATGCGCGAGCGCGGCGGCGGCGCGATCGTGAACGTCGCCTCGATCGACGCGCTGGAGGGCGAGGTGGGCGTGGCCGCCTACGGCGCGAGCAAGTGGGGGCTGCGCGGGCTCACCAAGTGCGCGGGGCTCGAGCTCGCGCACCTCGGCATCCGCGTGAACGCGGTGTGCCCGGCCGGCGGCGGCAAGGAGATGAGCGCGCCCTGGTACGCGAAGCTCGCCGAAGAGATCCGCAGCGGGAGGCGCAAGGTCGACTTCTCCGGCCAGCCGAAGCAGCCGCTGGGCCGCGAGCTCACGCTGCGAGAGATCGCGCTCGCGATCTCGTGGCTCGCCTCGGACGAGAGCAGCTTCTGCAACGCGATGGATCTCGCGGTCGACGGCGGCTTCACCGCGGGACACATCTTCCCGGGCGCGCCGCGGCCCGAATGAGCGACGCAGAGACGAACCGCAGCGCGCGCAGAGCGGCCGCCTTCGACCCGCGCCCGCCGCGCGCGCGCTTCGCGTGTAGGCTCGCGCGCCGCATGCCGCTCCACGCCCCGTCGCTCGCAACCCGCCGCGCCGCTGCTCGGGCGCTGGTTCTGGCCGCCGCGGCGTTGATCGCTGCGACCGCCGCCGACCCAAGCCGCGCGGAGCCTGCGGCGGAGGCGAAGCTGCACTTCCTGCGCGACGGCGCGGAGCTCACCGCACTCTCGCTCGCCGATCTGGTCGCGTGCTGCGCGCCGCGCGAGGTCGCCGTGGACGACCCGTACTACGGCGCGCGGAAGCGCTTCCGGGCGTTCCCCTTGCGCGCGGTGCTCGAGCGCGGCTTCGGCGACGCCGAGGGCGAGGCGTTCGCCACCGCCGAGCTGCTGCTGCGTGCGCGCGACGGGTACACGCGCACGGCGAGCGGCGCGCAGCTTCGCAGCGACGGCGGCTTCCTCGCCTTCGCCGACGCAGAGCATCCCGCCGGCGCGTTCTTCCCCATCGACCGCCGGCAGGTCGACCCCGCGCCGTTCTATCTCGTCTGGCAGGGTGCGGGCCGCGCCGACGCCAACCTCTGGCCGTGGCCCTACCAGCTCGTGGAGATCGAGCTCGCCGACTTCGCGGCGAAGTTTCCGCACGTGCCGCCGCCGGGCGCCGCGCCCGGCAGCCCCGCGCAGCGCGGCTTCGCCTCGTTTCGCAGGAGCTGCATCGCGTGCCACGCGATCAACGGCGAGGGCGGCAAGGTGGGGCCCGAGCTGAACGTGCCGCGCAGCATCGTCGAGTACCGGGAGCCCGCGCAGCTCAAGCAGTTCATCCGCGACCCGCGCAGCTTCCGCTACACGAGCATGCCGCCCCACCCCGAGCTGACGGATGCGGACCTCGACGCGCTCGTCGCCTACTTCACGCACATGAGCGCCCACAAGCACGATCCCGGCGCCTCCCTTGGTCATTAGGGCGGCGGCGGATCCAACCCGGAGTCTCGCGATGCTCGACCTCTACACCGCCCCCACGCCGAACGGCTGGAAGGCCTCCATCACGCTCGAAGAGCTCGGCGTCCCGTACCGCGTGACGGCGATCGACCTGGGCAAGAACGTCCAGAAGGAGCCCTGGTTCCTCGAGATCAATCCGAACGGACGCATCCCGGCGCTCGTCGATCGCGCCAACGGCGATTTCGCGGTGTTCGAGAGCGGCGCGATCATGCTCTACCTGTGCGACCAGTTCGACACGCGCGGTCGCCTGCTGCCGCGCAACGCGAAGGGCCACTCGCGCGTCGTGCAGTGGCTGATGTTCCAGATGGGCGGCGTCGGCCCGATGCAAGGCCAGGCGAACGTCTTCTTCCGCTACTTCCCGGAGAAGATCCCGTCGGCGATCTCGCGCTATCAGAACGAGACACGCCGGCTCTACGCGGTGCTCGACGGGCAGCTGGCGAAGACGCCGTACCTCGCGGGCGACTACTCGCTCGCCGACATCGCGAACTTCTCGTGGGTGCGCATCCACGAGTGGGCGGGCGTCTCTGTGGAGGGTCTCGCTCACCTGCAGCGCTGGATCGCCGACCTCGCGGCGCGGCCGGCGGTGCAGCGGGGGCTCGCGGTGCCGCAGCGCCTCGAGCTGCCGAAGGCCGAGGATGCGGCGGCGAAGGTGGCGGAGACGGGGCGGAGCATTTTGCAGCGCTGAGCGGGTCGTCGGCCTCGCACGCCGAAGCTCACTTCAGGCGCGCGCTGTCGGTCGCGCGCAGCCTCGCGCTCACGGAGCGGCGCCAGGTCTCGCCGCCGACGCGGCTCGACAGCAGGCGCGCGACCCACAGCAGGAATCCATAGGTGCGGATGCCGGCGGCCGCGCGACCGAGCCGGTCTTCGAGGCGGAGACCGAGGCGTGCGGGCGCCCCGATGCGGGCCGCGCGGTAGGGGCCCGGCGCATAGCCGCGTTCACGCAGGAGCGGTCCGATCTCCGCTTAGAGCAGCGCCCAGTCGCGGCGCGACAGCTTCTCCCGCCAGGCGTCCACGCGGTCGACCCTCGGCGCCTCGTAGGTCGAGCGCTCCGGGTACGACAGCATACGCGGCTCCGGTGCCACGCCGAGGAACGCACAGACCCGGGACAGCTCGCGCAGCGGGTCGCGGACGAGCTCTTCGAAGCGAAGCTCGAGCCGGCGCACCTCGGGGATCGCTCGCGCGAGGGCCTGCCACGCTTGCTCCGCCTCGCGCCAGGTGCGCGCGGCGGCCCACGCGTTGCCGGTCCAGCCCATCTCGACGTGCGAATGCGAGACGGCGCGCCCGTCGCGCAACAGGTGCACGAAGCGCGCCTCGGGCCACAGGCGCAGGAGTCGCTCGTAGCCGCGGTGCACGGTCACGCCGAAGACCGGCTTGCTCGAGCGGCGGCGCAACTGCTCGAGCAACGAACGGACGAGCGCCGGGAACGCGAGCGATTCGTCGATCTCGACCTGCGCCGCCAACGCTTGTCGGCTCTCCCGCAGCCGGTGCCAGAACGCCTCGCGGCTGGGCCACGCGTTCGGGCCGGCGGGTGGCCAGTCGAGCGCGTAGTCGAACTCGGCCGGCCACGAGATCTGCGGATGGCTGTCGAGCATGAGGCGAAGCAAGGTCGTGCCCGATCGCTCGGCGGCGACCAGGAACACGGGCGCTTCCGGAGCGCGCGCGTGGCTCGGCGACATGGTCGGGTCATGCTTGGCTGGCGGCAGGCGCCCGCGCGATGCGAGGAACCGCGAGGTCGGCGACCTCGCGCGGGAGACCTGCGGCTGGCTGTGGATCTAGTTCGTGCGTCGCCGCACGAGCTCGAGAAGTTGATCCTCCCAACTCCAATCGAACGTGAGGGTCTCGTGAAGCCGCTGCTGCCGGAACCAGGCGTAGGTGTGCTCGACGGCGGCGGGGAACGTGAACTCGGGGCGCCAGCCCACGTCGTCGCGCAACCGGTCGATGCCGAACACCACGCTGCGATTCCAGTGGTGGATGTGCGGCGCGAGGCGCTGCACGAGCATCGTCAGCTGAAAGCGCTGCGTCGCCAGCTGGTCGCGCTGCTCGGTGCTGCGGATGTCGACTCTCACGTCGGAGCGGCCGCTCTTCAGCCAGACGCGGCCGGCGTAGAGGTCGTCCATCAGGTCCGGCGGGACGTGCACCTTCTCGGGCTTCACGCCCACGACCGCGGCGAAGGTGTCGACGTAGCCGTTCGCGCTGAAGGCGTCGGCGCCGGTGAGGTTGTAGCGGCGCCCGAGCGTCGCCGAGCGCCCGCCCAGCATGCGCAGCGCGCGCGCCTGGTCCTCCACGTGACCGATCTGCGCGAGCGTCGTGCCGTCGCCGGGGATCAGGATCGGACGCCCCTTCAACAGGCGCGCGAACATGCGCTGCTCGCGGTCGGGCAGGATGTTGTTGGGGCCGAACACCATGGAGAGCGCGACGGTGGTGGCGGGGAAGCCGCGCTCGCGCAGCGCGCGCACGAGAAGCTCCTCGCACTCGATCTTCCAGCGCCCGTACTCGTTCTGCCGCGGCGAGCGGTCGAGCGGGAACTCCTCGCCGATCGGCACGCGATCCGAGGCCGCGTAGATCACCGTCGAGCTGACGAACACGTAGTGACCGGTGCGCCCGTGCAGGCGCTCGGCCATCAGCTTCACGTCGTCGGGGCGGTAGGCGTTCACGTCGTAGACGACGTCCCAGTCGTCTCGACCGAGCGCGCGCGCGACCGACGCGGCGTCCGTGCGATCCGCCGTACGGCGCTTCACGCCGAGCGGAAGCTCCACCGGCGTCTTGCCACGGTTCACGATCGTGACGTCGTGGCCGGTGCGCGCGAGCTCTCGCACGAGGGCCAAGCCGTTGAACTGGGTTCCGCCCATCACCAGACAGCGCACGGCGGTCTCCTCGTCGCGGGAACGGGAGGGTTGCATCGATCGAGCCCGGTCGCTTCGGGGGGCGGAGGTGCGGCTGCAGCCGGCGGCGCTGCGCGCCGCGGCGGAGCCGTTCCTCGGGGCGCTGGGAGGAGAGGGACGATGCGGCGTGGCTGGTCGCTACGCGCCCGCGATCCAGCTGCCGTGGAATCCGAACGGCACGCGCCGCGGGATCTTCACGCGCGCGAGGGGCGGGCCGGCGAAACGGCTCGCGTCGAGCACGACGAGCTCGGTCGAGCTCGCCGCGACGTCGTGCACGTAGGTGAGGACATAGCCCTCCTCGTCGCTGCGCGAGCCCTCGGCGGGCACGAACACCGGCTCGCCCGGGGAGCGCGTGGGTCCGAAGCGATGCTCCTCGGTCTTGCCCGTGCGCGCGTCCATTTTGAGCAGGCCAAGGAGCCGCGGCTCGCTGGGATCCACCACGTGCGCGAGCGTCAGATACGAGTAGCGATGCGGGCGGCCGACGCGATCGTCGGCGACGCGCGGGAACTCGGTCGCGCGCTCGTCGAGCGTCTCCTCCTTCACCGCACCGCTCGCGAGATCGAGAGTCCAGCGCTGGACCGTTTGCCCGCCGCCCGCCGTGAACGAGCCGGGCTCGTTCCAGAGCGACGCGTAGCGGCACGCGTCCAGCACGACGCGCTCGCCGTCGTCCCACGCGTTCACCACGTGGAACACGAAGCAGGGCGCGATCTCGAACCAGCGCACCGGACCGGAGCCGGCGCGCGGGAAGATCCCGACGCGCGCGCCGTAGCTCGCGTCGAAGCGGAACGGCATGCCCGCCTGCCCGGCGGCGTTCGGGTCGAACACGATCGACAGGTCCAGGACGAGCACGCGCGAATCCGTGATCGCGAAGTCGTGCATCATCGACGGGCCCTTCGTCTCGATCGGGCGCGTCTCCACCAGCTCGCCGCTCTTCGACACGCGATGGAACGTGAAGAACGGCGGGAAGGGCGAGTAGCCGAAGCCGAGCAGCTCGCCGGTGCGCGGGCACGTCTTCGGGTGCGCGGTGAACGCGCAGCGCAGCTTGCCGCCGAAGTCGGTGAAGCCGAGCGTGTTCAGGTCGCGGTCGAGGAAGTACGGGAACGAGGCTTCCTCGAGCGCCCAGATCTTGCCCGCATGCCCGAGCACGTGCGTGTTCGCGGCCGACAGCGTGTAGTCCCACTGGCCTTCCGGCGAGAGCCGGGGCGCGTCGGGATTCTCGAAGCGGCGCGTGCGGACCCAGCGATTGCGGTAGCCGAGCGCACGCCCCCCTTCGAGCCGCACGCCGTGCACCATGCCGTCGCCGACGAACCAGTGCGGGGAGGCCCCGGAACGCGGGTTGGGCCCCGTGCGCACGTAGAGCCCGTTCAGCTCGCGCGGCAGCGCGCCCTCGACCGCGAGCTCGCCGAGCGTCGCCTCGTCGGGCACGGGCGCGAAGTTTCCGCGCAGGTGGAAGGGCAGGGGCTGGGCCTGGGTGGCGGCGCTCATGGAGTCCTCCGGCGGGCGTCGGAGTCAGACTAGAGATCCAATCTTGACGATGTCAAGATGGTTCTTCAAGCTCGCTCGCCGTGCCCGCAACCAAACCGCGCTCCCGCGCCTCTCCGCAGCGCCGGCCGCGCCGGCGCGCCTATCACCACGGCGATCTGCGCCGCGCGCTGCTCGACGCCGCGCTCGCGCTGGTGGAGCGCGAAGGCGTCTCCGCGCTCACACTGCGCGAGGTGGCGCGCCGCGCGGGCGTCTCCCACGCGGCGCCCGCGCACCATTTTGGCGACCTGCTCGGCCTGCAGCGCGCGCTCGCGGACGACAGCTACGAGGCGCTGCGCCGCTTCATGCTGGCGCGCATGGCGGGCGCACAGGACGCCGGAGACGCGCTGCGCCGCAGCGGCCTCGCCTACGTCGAGTTCGCCACCGCCAACCCGGGCCGCTTCCGCGCGATGTTCCACCCGGCCGTGCGCGAGGCCGCGGGCCGCGCGCGCGCCGCGGAAGCGGCCGCCTACGAGGTGCTGCTCGCGGGCATCCGCGCCGCGTACGGGCCGCAGGATCTAGCGCCCGAGGAGGAGGCGATGCTCGCGCTCTGCGCCTGGGCGCCGATGCACGGCCTCGCCGCCCTCGCCGTCGAGCGCCAGCTCGCGGGCAAAGGCCTGCCCACCACGAATCCGCGCGAGCTCGCCGAGGCGCTGACCGAGAGGCTCGTACCGCCGTCGCGTTGACCGCCGAGGCTCAGCTCCGCTTCGCGAGGTGCGCGACGCGGCTGCCGAGCAACCCCGGCTCGTACTCGATGAACTCGACGAGCAGGCCGTCCGGATCGCGGCACAGCATCACGCCGACGATGCCGCTGTTTGGGTCCATGTTGCGCGGCGGCGTGATGAACTCGATGCCCTTTGCCTTCAGGTCCTCGTAAGCGGCGCGCACGTTGCGCGTGCGCAGCGCCACGATGCGCGGCACGCGTTCGCTCCAGGGCTTGTCGGGCACGGGATCGTAGGGCGGCTCGAGCCACTGGATCAGGTCGAGGCGCGTGTGCAGCGGCCCGTCGCCGATGGCGAGCAGCGCGCCGCGGCCCTGCGCTCTAGTCATGCCGAAGTTCTCGGCCACGTACTCGGGCCAGATCACGTCGCGGTTGTCGCGCAGCAGCTGGAAGCCGATCGCCTGATAGAACGCCAGCGAGCGCTCGAAGTTCGTGCAGTTCACAGTGAAGTGGAAGATCGACTCGATGCCCCAGTTCTCGCGAGCTCCGCTCGGCGGCCGCGCTGCGCGCGGCTTCGCATCGCTGCGCGCGGCCTGCGTCGGCTGCGCCGACGCTGGGCCGCTTGCGGCTCCTCGAGCCGAGTTCGCACGGGAGGCTGATCGCTTCGCGCTTGCGGCGCTGCTTGCCCTCTCGGCCGCGGGGCGCGCGCTCGACTTCGTTCGGCGCCTCGCCTTCGTCGTCTTCTCCTTCGCCATGGCTGCTCCCTGCGATGCGGCGCATCATGGCCCAGGGCGAACGGAGGGCGCGATGGCGAAGCCGGTCAGCGAAGCGCGCATGCGCGAGATCTTCGAGTCGGTGAAGAGCTGGGGGCGCTGGGGCAAGGACGATCAGGCGGGCGCGCTGAATCTGATCACGCCCGCGAAGCGGCACGCGGCGGCGGCGCTGGTGCGCAGCGGCGAGGCGGTGAGCCTCGCGCGCGAGCTGCCGGTCCAGCCGTCGGCCGAGAACCCGAACCCGGCGCTGCACATGATGGTGGTGGGCGGCGACTCGTGCGGGCCCGAGTCGCACGGCGTGCCCGGCCTCGAGACGACCATGGACTTCGTCGGCGTCGCCTTCCACGGCATGGCCGTCTCCCACATCGACGCGCTCTGCCACGTCGCCGTCGATGGCCGCATGTACAACGGCTTCCCCGTGAGCGACGTGAAATCGATCGGCGCCATGCGCAACAGCATCCACGTGGCGAAGGACGGCATCGTCTCGCGCGGCGTGCTGCTCGACATCCCGCGCCTGCGTGGCGTGCCGTGGCTCGAGCTCGGCGACACGATCGCGCCGGAGGAGCTGAGCGCGGCGGAAGCGGCGCAGGGCGTGCGCGTGCAGTCGGGCGACATCCTCCTGATCGCCACCGGCCGCGACGCGCGCAAGGCGAAGCACGGCCCGTGGAGCGCACAGCACGACGGCGTCGCCGGGCTCCACGCCGAGTGCGTGCCGTGGTTGCGCGAACGCGACGTCGCCGTGCTCGGATGCGACGGCATCTCCGACGCGCTGCCCGGAGTCGACATCCCGGGCTGGCCCATCCCCATACACCAATGCGCGCTGGTCGCGATGGGCGTGCACCTGCTCGACAACCTGCGCCTCGACGGCCTGATGGCGGCGTGCGCGCGCGAGGGGCGCTGGCAGTTCCTGACGACCGTCGCGCCGCTGCGCGTGGAGCGCGGCACCGGCAGCCCGGTGAACCCGATCGCGGTGCTCTGAGCCGCGCATCTGCTCCTCGCGAAGTATCGCTCTGCATGCCCCGTTTCCCGTTCGGCATCCCCGATGGCTGGCTTCTGGTCGCCTTCAGCGAGGATCTCTCGCGCGGCACGGTGAAGCGCATGCGCTACCCGGCGCGCGAGCTCGTGGCGTTCCGCGGCGAGCCGGGCGCGGTGCACGTGCTCGACGCCTACTGCCCGCAGCTCGGCGCGCACCTCGGCGAGGGCCGCGTGGTTGTGGGCGACACGATCCGAGCTCCATCGCCGCGCTCTTGGTGAGCCCGCGCAGGCCCCAGTTCGACGCCGCGTACGCGGTGACGCCGTTCATGCCCAGCATCCCGTCGATCGAGCTCACGTTCACGATCGAGCCGCCGCCTTGCGCCTTTAGCGCGCCGATCACCGCCTGGATGCCGAGGTACGCGCCCGCCAGGTTCACCGCGAGCACGCGCTGGAGCAGCTCCTCGGAGGTGTGCTCGAGCGTGCGGAGGTGGAGGACGGCTGCGTTGTTCACCAGCGCGTCGACGCGGCCGAACGCGGCGATGGTCTCGGCGACCGCGGCGTCCCACTGGGCGCGGCTCGCGACGTCGTGCTCGCAGTAGCGCGCGCCGGCGCCCAGCTCCTTCGCGAGCGCGCGGCCCTGCTCGTGGCGCACGTCGCCCAACACGACCCGCGCTCCTTCCCCGACGAAGCGCCGCGCGATCGCCGCGCCCGCGCCGCGCGCCGCGCCGGTCACGATCGCCACCTTGCCCGCGAGGCCCGCCATGCCCTCGTCTCCCGTGAGGCGCGCATCCTGAGCCGCCGCGCTACCTGACGGAGCCCAGAGCCCGGGAGCCCTCGATGAACGCGATCGAAGCGATGGAGACCTGCCGCGCGATCCGGTACCTGAAGCCGGACCCTGTGCCGCGCGAGCTGATCGAGAAGGTGATCTACGCCGCGACCCGCGCCTCGAGCCCGGGGAACTCGCAGGGCTGGGACTTCGTCGTGGTCACCGACCGCGCGACGAAGGCGAAGCTCGGCCCCGTGCTGCGCGAGCGCATGCTGCCGCTCGTGCGCGGCATGCCGAGCGCGTCGGGCGTCGTCGCCCGCATGCTGAGCGGCGCGCAGCACCTGCTGCGCGAGTTCGAGAACGTGCCGGCGTGGATCGTGGTGTGCGGGCGCAAGGTGTATCCGCCCGGCGCCGGCACCGAGCAGATGGTGCACGCGGCGCTCTATCCCGCGGCGCAGAACCTGATCGTCGCCGCGCGCTCGCTCGGACTCGGCACGACCTTCACGACCTTCCAGCTCGCCGCAGAGCCGGAGCTGCGCGCGGCGCTCCAGCTGCCGAGCGACGTCTCGATCGGCGTGTGCATCGCGCTCGGCTATCCGGATCGCCCGTTCGGACCCGTGGCGCGCAAGCCGATCGCCGAGGTGATCCACTGGGAGAAGTGGTGAGCTCGCCCCCGCTCGCCGGCATCCGCGTCGTCGACCTCACCCGCTACCTCGCGGGCCCGTTCTGCACGCAGCTGCTCGGCGACTACGGCGCCGACGTGGTGCGCGTCGAGTCGCCGCGCGGGCGCGAGTTTCGCGCGCCCGGCCAGACGCGCGACGCCTACTTCTTCCTGTCCGCGAACCGCAACAAGCGCGCGCTCGCGCTCGATCTCGCGAAGCCCGAGGGCCGCGCGGTGCTGGCGCGGCTGATCGCCGGCGCGGACGTGCTGGTGGAGAACTACCGGCCCGGCGTGCTCGCGGCGCTGGGCTTCCCGCCGGGCGAGCTGCTCGCGCGCCATCCGCGCCTCGTGGTGTGCAGCATCTCGGGCTTCGGCGCGACGGGTCCCTATGCGCAGCGCCCGGGCTTCGATCAGATCGCGCAGGGCATGAGCGGCCTGATGAGCGTCACGGGCACGCGCGAGAGCGGCCCGACACGCAGCGGTGTGGCGATCTCGGACCTGCTCGCGGGCCTGTTCGCCGCGCACGGCATCCAGCTCGCGCTGCTCTCGCGGGAGCGCAGCGGGCGCGGCCAGCACGTCGAGACTTCGCTGCTCGAGGCGACGCTCGGTGTGCTCACCTGGGCCGCCGGACAGTTCTTCGAGACGGGCGCGAGCCCGGGGCCCGCAGGCCAGCATCACCCGCTCTCATCGCCCTACGGCCGCTTCCGCGCACGGGGCGGCTTCCTCAACGTCGCCGCGGGCAGCGACGCGATGTGGGAGAAGCTCGCGCGCGCGCTCGGGCGCGAGGCGTGGCTCGCCGACGCGCGCTTCGCCTCCGCCCCGGCGCGCGTGCGCAACCGCGACGCGCTCACGGCGGAGATCGAGGCGGCGCTCGCGGGCGGCGACGTGGCGCACTGGGTGCAGCTACTCAACGCGGCGGGCGTGTCGGCGGGCCCCGTGCTCTCGCTCGCCGAGGTGTTCGCAGACCCGCAGGTCGCCGCGCGCGAGATGCTCGTCGCCATGCCCCATCCCGAGCTGGGCACGTACCGGACCACGGGCCTGCCGGTGAAGCTCGCCGCCACGCCCGGCGCGATCGCCCGCCGCCCGCCGCTCCACGGCGAGCACACGCGCGAGTTGCTGCGCGAGGCGGGCTACGCGGACACGGAGATCGAGGCGCTCGCAGCGCGCGGCGTGGTGAGGCTTCCGCCGTCCCCGACCTGAAAACAGGCGGCGCGGCGCTGATTTCGCTGCCACCGCCTCGGGGCCGCGATGAGCGATCCGCGCGTTCAGGCCGGATACATGAAGGACGTGGTGGCCGCCCTCGCGCGGCTCGGCCCGGAGGGTGAGCGCATGCGCGCCGCGGTTCCGGAGCTGATGCGCACGGTGGAGGAGGCGCCCCGCGGCGCCTGGCTGCGGATCGGCCTGAACCTGCGCGGGGTCGAGGCGGCGGAGCGCGCGTACGGCTGGGACGGCGCCCTCGCGTTCCTCGCCGCGCGCGTGCGCGAGGAGCTGGCGGCGCCCACCCTGCGCGGCCTCGTGGAAGGCGGCGTGAGGCTGCTGGGTCTCGAGCCGGGCGCGCTCGTACGCCTCGTTCCGCGCGGCCTCGCGATCACCTTCCGCGACTGCGGCGCGTGGTCGGCGGTGCGCACCTCCGAGTGCAGCATCGAGCTGCGCGCTAGCGGGCTGCCGAAGGAGCTCGCCGCGCAAGCGCGCTGGATCGAGTCGGTGGGCGCCGCGCCGCTCGCGATGTTCGACGTCTGCGAGGTCGAGGGCAGCATGCACCTCGCCGAGCATCGGCCGGCGCGGGGCAGTGTAGTGATCGAGGCGCGCTGGGCGCGGCGCACGCGCTGAATCGCCTCCGCGCCAGCGCGCGAAGCCGCTCACTCCCGGGATAGACTCCGCGCCCTTCCGAGGATGCGCCCGTGCCTGGACCCCTCGCCGGCATCAAGATCGTCGACTGCTCGCAGATCGTGTCGGGCCCGTTCGCGGTGATGATCCTCGCCGATCAAGGCGCCGAGGTGATCAAGGTCGAGCCGCCGGGCATCGGCGACCTGATGCGCATCGGGCCGTTCTTCCGCGGCGGGCTCTCCGCGTTCTACACCAACGTGAACCGCGGCAAACGCTGCATCGTGCTCGACCTCGCGAAGACCGAGGGCCGCGACATCCTGCTGAAGCTCGTCGCCGAGGCCGACGTGTTCGTGCAGAACTGGCGGCCCGGCGCCGCCGAGCGGCTCGGCCTCGGCTGGGACGACCTGCGCGCCGTGAACCCGCGCCTGATCTACTGCTCAGTGAGCGGCTACGGGCCGACCGGGCCGTACGCCGACCGCCGCGTCTACGACCCGATCATCCAGGGCATCACGGGCCACGTCGCGATCCAGAAGAACCCCGACGTCCCGATCCCGGATCTCGTGCGCAACATCGTCGCCGACAAGTCGACCTCCTGGACCGCCGCGCAGGCGATCACCGCCGCGCTCTTCGCGCGGCTGCGCGGCGCGGCGTCGGGCCAGCACATCCAGGTGCCGATGATCGACTCGTCGCTGTTCTTCTTCTGGCCCGACGGGATGATGAAGCACACCTTCGTCGGCGACGCCGAGCGCCAGCTGCCGGTGCTCTACGAGAGCTACCGCATCTACGAGACCGCCGACGGGCACCTGATCTACTTCACCGCGTCGCAGTCGGAGTTCCACGGCCTGTTCCGCGCGCTCGGGCATCCCGAGTGGTGCAGCGACGAGCGCTTCAACGGCGTCGGCGCGCTGAAAGCGGAGAATCGCGAGCTGCTCGGCGGGATGATCCTCGAGGAGATCCGCAAGTGGCCGACGCGCGAGCTGATCGCGCGCATGGCGGAGGAGCAGGTGCCGGTCGGCCCGGTGAACTCGATCGAGGAGATGCTGGTCGACCCGCAGGTCGTGCACAACGCATCCTGGTTCGAGTGGGATCACCCGACGGCGGGCAAGTTCCGCGCGCCGCGCCCGGTCGCGCGCTTCAGCGAGACGCCGCAGGAGGTGCGCCGCATGCCGCCGCTCCACGGCGAGCACACCGCCGAGGTGCTGCGCGAGCTCGGCTTCGACGACGCCGCGCTCGCGCGGCTGAAGGCCGACGGCGTGATTCCCTGAGTCGATTCGCGGCGTCCGCGACGCCGCATCCCCAACAACTCCGAAGCGAGGTACGCGCAGTGTCCCGGCTCCGCACGAAGATCTGCGATCTGTTCGGCATCGAGGTTCCCGTGGTGCTCGCAGGCATGGGCGGCGCATCGTCGCCCGAGCTCGCCGCGGCGGTCTCGAACGCCGGCGGCCTCGGCATCCTCGGCGCCGCCGCGTGCTCGCCCGACGAGCTGCGCGCATGGATCGCGCGCACGCGGAAGCTCACCGACAAGCCGTTCGGCGTGGACACGCTGCTGCCCGCCTCGGTGCGCCGCGGCACCCACGCAAAGCCCACGGCGACGGGGAAGTCGCCCCAGGAGCTGCTGCCCGAGTACCTGGAGTTCGCGCGCGAGTTCATGGAGCGAGAGGGGCTCGAGCGCGTCGACCTGCCGCGCATGCGCGGCGGGTTCACGAACGACCTGTTCGAGGCGCAGATGAAGGTGGTGATCGAGGAGCGCGTGCCCGTGTACGCAGCGGGCCTCGGCGACCCGGGGCCGTTCATCGAGGCGCTGCACGCGAACGGCACCAGAGTGATGGCCGTGGTGGGCGCCGTGCGCCACGCGCGCAAGGTCGCCGCCTCGGGCGTCGACGTGATCGTCGCCCAGGGCCACGACGCGGGCGGCCACAACAGCCCGGTCGGCACGATGGCGCTGATCCCCCAGGTGGTGGACGCGGCGGGCGACATCCCCGTGCTCGGCGCCGGCGGCATCGTCGACGGCCGCGGCGTCGCCGCGGCGCTGATGCTCGGCGCCCAGGGTGTGTGGGTGGGCAGCGCCTTCCTCGCCACCCACGAGGCGAACATCGAGGAGTTCCAGAAGAAGGCGATCGTCGAGTCCACCGAGGAGGGCACGACGATCACGCGCAGCGTGACTGGCAAGCCCGCCCGCTACATCAAGTCGAAGTGGACGCAGGCTTGGGTCGATGCCGGCATCGAGCCTCTGCCGATGCCTCATCAGGGCGCCGTGAGCGGACCCGTCCAGGCGGCCGCGCTGCGCCAGGGCCGCGGCGACGTCGCGCCCGGCTTCGCGGGGCAGGGCATCGGCATGATCCATTCGATCCGCCCGGCGCGCGAAGTGCTGCGCGATCTCGTGGAGGGCGCCGAGCGGGCGCTGGAGGGTGCAGGGCGGGCGCTGCGCTGACCGACGGCCGCGCGCCACCCCCTTTCGGCGCGAGGGCGCCTCGCGCCCTAGCGCTCGCTCTCGATCAGGTTCCCCCGCGCGTCGCGCAGCTCCGGCCCGTCCACGCGCGCGCGCCCGTCGCCGAACTTCGCGTCGCGCTCGCGGAACGCCGCGGTGAGCCCCTTCTCTTTCACGGCCTTGAAGTACTCGCGCGTGCCCGGCGCGAGATGCCCGCGCGCGTCGTTCTCCGCGGCGAGCCGCTGGAGCACGCCCGCGCCCATCAGCTCGAGCGCGAGGTTGATCACGCGCTTGTTGGTGGAGAGCAGGTCCGGGTCGATCAGCGCGAGGCGATCGGCGAGGCCCTCGACCTCTGCCTCCAGCAAGTGCGCGGGCACCGCCTTCAGCACGAGTCCGATCTTCGCCGCGTCCGCGCCGCTCACCAGATCGCCGGTGAGCTGGAGCCGCTTCGCCCACTGCGGGCCGCAGTGGTAGACCCACAAGTTGTTGGGGAGCGCGCCGAGGTTGCGGGCGGGCGGGAAGCCGATGCGCGCGTCTTCGGCGGCGATCACCAGGTCGCAGTACAGCGCGAGGTCGGTGCCGCCGGCCAGGCAGTGGCCGTGCACCTGCGCGATCGACGGCTTGTGCATCTCCCAGAGCGCGCGCAGGCGCCGCTGGTTGCGCTCCAGCAGCCAGGCGTCGTCGTCGATGGTGCGCCCCGAGCGCCGCGGCGGATCGGCGTGCGCGGCGCCGCGCCGATCGCTGCCGAGGCCGGTCAGGTCGTAGCCCGCGCAGAAGGCGGGGCCGGCGCCGCGCACGATCACGCAGTGCACGCGCGCGTCGTCGTCGGCGTCCCAGAGCGCACGCTCCAGCTCTTCGAGCAGCGGGTGGCACAGCGCGTTCCGGCGCTCGGGCCGGTTCAGCGTGATGCGCGCGCGCCCGTTCTCGACCTCGTAGCGGATGTGCTCGTACGTCATGGCGGGCAGCTCCTCGAGATCGGCTGGAACGCGCATGCTGGCACGCCGCGCGCGCGGCGGGCAAAGCGCGCCGGGCTACGGTGCCGCGCCGCGCACGAGGAGAGAGCATGCCGATCCGCGGAATCGACCACGTGGCGATCACGGTGAACGACGTCGAGTCCACCGTCTCGTGGTACTCGCGCGTGCTCGGCGCAAACCCGCTCTACCTCGCCGAGTGGCGCGCCGGAAAGATCCCCGTGGTGATCCTGCAAGTCGGCGCGAGCCGGCTCTCGCTGCATGCGGCCGCATCGCCGGCGAAGCCGCACGCGAAGCTGCCGACGCCCGGCGCCGTCGACCTGTGCTTCCGCTGGAGCGGACCGCTGAGCGACGCGGAGGCGCACCTCTCGGCTTTCGGCATCGAGATCGAGGAGGGCCCCGTGCCGCGCCCAGCCGCCGATGGCGTGCTCGGCCACTCGATCTACTTCCGCGACCGCGACGGGAATCTGCTGGAGCTGCTGTCGACGGACTAGCTGCGCGAGAGCTCCCGCGCGAGCGTCGCCGCTCTCGCGGCGCTCGCTAGTGCCCCGGCGGCCGCTGGTCGCGCGGCAGGCCGAGCAGGCGCTCGCCGATGATGTTGCGCTGGATGTTGCTGGCGCCGCCGGCGATCGCGGTGCTGAGCGACATCATGTACTGCGAAACCCAGCGGCCGTCGGTGAAGCGGCGGATGCCCATCTCCGCCTCGTCGGGGTTCGGCTCCGCGAGGCCGCGCTCGCCCAGCAGGTCCATGGCGAGCTTCGCGATCATCTGTCCGATGTTCGTCGCCATCAGCTTGCCGGTGAGCATCTCGGCGTGGACGGTGGCGTCGCGGTTCTTGGCGATCGCCGTGAGCATGCGCGCCGCCGCGTACTCCTGCGCGGCCAGGTAGCCCTCGATCTCGGCGAGGCGCTGGCGCACCAGCGGGTCCTGCGTCGCGGGCTTGCCGCCGCGCGTCGTGCGCCGCGCGAGCTCCACGAGGCCCGCGAAGCTCAGCTGCGCGCCGGCGCTGTCGCCGATCAGCATGCGCTCGTGCTTCAGCGTCGCGCGCGAGACGTTCCAGCCTTCGCCGCGCTTGCCGACGATGTTCTTCGCGGGCACGCGCACGTCCGTGAAGAACACTTCACAGAAGTCCTCGCCGCCTTGCATCATGCGCAGCGGCCGCACGTCGATGCCGGGCGTGCGCATGTCGAGCAGCAGGTACGAGATGCCGGCATGCTTGGGTGCGTCGGGCTCGGTGCGGAACAGGCCGAACATCATGTCGGCGACGGTCGCGTTGCTCGTCCAGATCTTTTGGCCGTTGATCACCCACTCGTCGCCGCGCAGCACCGCGCTCGACTTCAGCGAGGCGAGGTCGCTGCCCGAGCCGGGCTCGCTGTAGCCCTGGCACCAGTTCAGCTCGCCCGTGAGCGTCTTCGCGATGTAGGCCTGCCGCTGCTCCTCGCTGCCGCACTCGAGCAGGGTGGGCACGAGCATGTGCGTGCCCTGGGCCGACGCGCGATACGGGACGCCGCTCGCCTCGAAGGCGCGGCGGATCACCGTCTCCGCGAGGATGTCGGGCGCGAGGCCGGCGCCGCCGTACTGCTTGGGGACGGTGCGCGAGAGGTAGCCGGCCGCGATCGCCTGCTTGCGCCACGCGACGGCGCGCTCGCGCTCGCTCGCGCCGGGTGCGGGCCACGTCCGCTTGCAGAACGCCTCGACCTCGCGGCGGAGCTCCTCGTACTGCGGTCCGAAGCTGAGGTCCATTTCTTTCGTCCTCCGTTCGCCGTCGGCTCTCTGCGCGCGTCCTGCATCGCATCGCGTTGCTGGCCGCTTGCGGCTTCCCGAGCCGCGTTCGGCCGCGAGGTGGTGGTCTGCTTTCGAGGCTCCGTTCGCCAGCCGAGCTTCGCTCGACCGCGCACTGCGCGCGGCCTGCCGCTTGCGACTTCTCGAGCTGCGCTCGGTCCTGGCTTTGCTGCGCGTTGCTCCGCTTCGCCTCTAGTACCCGTTCATCTGCGCGATGCGCTCGCGGTGCTCTTCCGGCGTTCCCAGCCACTGGCGGTCGAGCAGGATGCGCTTGAACCAGAGCTGCACGTCGCACTCCCAGGTGAAGCCGATGCCGCCGTGGCACTCGACGGCGTCGCGCGCCGCCTGCATCGCGCGGTCGGTGACGTGCGCCTTGGCGAGCGCTGCGGCGCGCGCGGCGCGCTCGCGCGGCTCGTGGTCGTAGGCGTGCGCCGCGTACCACCACAGGCCGCGCGCCGGGTCGACCTCGACCGCCATGTTCGCGAGCTGGTGCTTCAGCGCCTGGAACTGCGCGATCGGCTGGCCGAACTGCTGGCGCGTCTTCGCGTACTCGACCGTCATGCGCACCAGGCGGTGCGCGGCGCCGAAGGCGTCGGCGGCGAGCAGCACGAGCGCCGCGTCGCGCAGGCGCGCGAGCTCGGCGCGGGGCAGCGCGTCGCCGGCACCCGAGAGCGTCACGCGCGCGAGCGGGCGACCGCGGTCGTTGCTCGCCAGCGGCGTGCAGCGCACGTCCTTCGCCTCGAACAGCGCGAGCCGCCCGTCGGCGCGCGCCGCGACGAGCACGTCCGCCTCCGCGACGTTCGGCGCGAGCTCGCCGAACGCCACCGCGCCCAGCAGCTCGCCGCTTGCGAGCTCGGGCAGCCAGCGCTCCTGCTGCGCGGGGCTGCCGCCGTGGGCGAGCGCGAGGCAGGCCAGCGCGTGGCCGAGGAAGGGCACGGGCACGACGCCGCGGCCGAGCTCCTCGGAGACGAGCGCGAGCTCGAGCAGCGCGAGCCCGGCGCCGCCTTGCCGCTCGGGGACCACGAGGCCCGCGACGCCGATCTCGACCAAGCCGCCCCACAGCTTCGCCACGGGGGCGCGATCGCCGTCGAAGACCTGCCGCGCGAGCGCGGCCGGACACTCCTTCTCCACGAAGCTGCGCACGGTCTCCTGCAGCAGCTCCTGCTCCTCGGACAACGCGAAGTCCATCGCTCTCCCGTATCCTGCGTGAAGGCGGCCGCCGCCCCTTCGCGGCCCAGAGCGCGGACGCCATCGACCCGAAGGCGGCGCACAGTACACAGCGCGTCCGATCGTCGCAGCAGGATGTCCGGGCGGGGCGCGGCTATGCGAAGCTGCGCACGCCTTGCACGAGGGAGAGGGCGATGCCGGGGCTCCGTGTCCTCGCGCTCGCGACGGGCCTCGCGGCCGCCGCGCAGGCGCAGCAACAGGACTTCTCGAAGGTGGAGATCGCGACGACGCCGCTCGCGCCGGGCCTCGCGATGCTGGTGGGCGCCGGCGGCAACATCGCGGTGTCCACCGGCAGCGACGGCCCGGTGATCGTGGACGATCAGTTCGCCCCGCTCGCGCCGAAGATTACGGCGGCGGTGAAGGCGCTCCAGGACTCGCCCATCCGCTTCGTGATCAACACGCACTTCCACTTCGACCACACCGGCGGCAACGAGGCGTTCGGCAGCGCGGGCGCGCTGATCGTCGCCCACGACAACGTGCGCGTGCGCCTCTCCACCGAACAGTTCTCGAAGCTGATGAACCGCAGCTTCCCGGCGTCGCCCGCGCAGGCGCTGCCGGTCGTGACGTTCGGTGACGGCGTGACGCTCCACTGGAACGGCGAGACGATCCGCGTGGAGCACGTGGCGCACGCGCACACGGACGGCGACGCCCACGTGTGGTTCGAGCGGGCGAACGCCGTGCACATGGGCGACACCTTCGTGAACGGCTTCTATCCGTTCGTCGACGTGGAGAGCGGAGGCGGCATCGCGGGCCTGATCGAGTCGGCGAATCGCGTGCTCGCGCGCGCGCAGGCCGACACGAAGATCGTCCCCGGCCACGGCCCGCTCGCCTCGCCCGCCGAGCTCGCGAAGTTCCGCAACATGCTGGTGGACGTGAAGGCGCGCATCCAGAAGGGCATCGCGTCCGGGCAGACGATGGAGGCGTTCATCGCCTCGAAGCCCCTCGCGGATCTCGACGCGGAGTGGGGCGACGGCTTCCTGAAGGCGGAGCAGCTCGTCACGCTGGTCTGGATGAACCTGAGCGCGAAGTAGACGCCGCGGGGGGAGAGAGCGGGGTGCGCGGAGGCTGGAAGCTCGCGGTGGGCGTGCTCGCGGGCGCCGTGTTGCTGGCCGGGCTCGGGGTGGTCGCGTTCCCGCGCTTCTACGCCTGGCGCGCGCAGGATCCCGCGTTCTTCGCCGACGAGATCGCGGCTTTTGCGGCGCAGGACGAACTGCAGCCGCCGCCGGACGCGCCGGTGGTGTTCGTGGGCAGCTCGAGCATCCGGCTGTGGGCGAGCCTCGCCGAGGACATGGCGCCGATTCCCGTTCTGAATCGAGGCTTTGGGGGATCGCAGCTCACCCACCTCATCCACTACGTGGACGAGACCGTCGTGCGCTACCTGCCGCGCGCCGTCGTCGTCTACGCCGGGGACAACGACCTCGACGCGTCCACGGGCAAGATGGCGGAGGACGTCGCGCGCGACTTCGGAACGCTCGCCGCCACGGTTCACGCCCACGCGCCCGGCGCGCGCATCTACTTCCTCTCCATCAAGCCCTCGAAGGCGCGCTGGGAGCGTTGGCCGGAGATGCGGCGCGCCAACGAGCTGATCTCGCGCCTGTGCGATGGCGACCCGCGCCTCGCGTTCCTCGACGTGGCGACGCCGCTGCTCGAGGACGGAAAGCCGCGCGACGACGTGTTCCGCTGGGACGGCCTCCACCTGAACGCGACCGGCTACCGCGAGTGGACGCGCGTGATCCGACCGCGGTTGTGCAACGACTTGGGAGAGTGCTGATGCGCTCCGGGAGCGCGGCTCGCACCCCGCTCGCGCTCACCCGGAGGTCGCCATCAGCCCGCGCTCGTCGAGGCTGCGGCGCACCGAGGCGTGGGCTGCGCGGTCGAAGCCGAAGCGCAGGAAGAGCAGTGCGCCAGCGCCGTAACAGGCGAGCGGGAACAGCGAGAGCAGCAGGCGCATCGCCAGCAGCGTCCCGCTGCGCGACGAGGCGGGCGAGCACGTCGAAGGCCTTCGGCTCGAGCTTCATCACTCGGCCGCGGCGGCGCAGCTGGTAGAGCCCGGAGTCGAACTCGCAGTCCTCGAACGCGTGGATCACGAAGCGCAGGGTAACGGCGTGGGGCAAGCGGCCGCGCGCGATCGCTACCGTGCGCAAATCGCCGGAGGCGAACAGGATGCGCCGCGAGATCTTCAGCGAAGAGCACGACCTCTTCCGCGAGCAGTTTCGCCGCTTCGTGAGAGCGGAGGTGGAGCCCTGCGTCCTGCAGTGGAATCGCGACGGCATCACGCCGCGGGCGATCTGGAAGCGCATGGGCGCGGAGGGCTACCTCGGCGCGAACCAGCCCGTGGAGTACGGCGGCGCCGGGGGCGACTTCCTGTACGACGCGATCATCATCGAGGAGCTCGCCTACGCGCGCGCCCACGCGCTCCAGGCGCAGCTCCACACCGACATCTGCCTGCCGTATCTCGAGTCGTTCGGCAGCGAGGCGCAGAAGCGGAAGTTCCTCGCCCCCGCGATCGCCGGCGACTGCCTGGTGGCGATTGCCATGACGGAGCCCGGCGCGGGCTCGGACCTCGCCGCTGTGCAGACCCGCGCGCTGCGCGACGGCGACCACTACGTGCTGAACGGCTCGAAGACCTTCATCTCGAACGGGCAGAACTGCGACCTAGTGATCGTCGTGGCGAAGACCGATCCGGCGAAGCGCCACGACGGCATCAGCCTGCTGCTGGTCGAGGCGAGCGCGCCCGGCTTCCGGCGCGGGCGCAACCTCGAGAAGATCGGGCTGCGCGGACAGGACACGAGCGAGCTGTTCTTCGAAGACTGCCGCGTGCCGGTCGAAAATCTGCTCGGCCAGGAGGGCGGCGGCTTCAAGATGCTGATGCAAAAGCTCCAGCAGGAGCGGCTCTGCATCTCCGTCTCGTCGATGGCCTCGGTGCGCCGCTCGCTCGACGACACGATCGCCTACGTGAAGGAGCGCAAGGCGTTCGGCAAGTCGATCGCCGCGTTCCAGAACACGCAGTTCAAACTCGCCGAGCTGGAGACGGAGTACGAGATCGGCCAGGCCTTCACCGACCGCCTGCTCGCCGCCCACGTGCGCGGCGAGGACATCGTGAAGGAGGTAAGCATGGGCAAGTGGTGGTGCTCGGACCTCCAGAAGAAAGTGGCGGCGGAGTGTCTGCAGCTGTTCGGTGGGTACGGCTTCATGGAGGAGACGCCGATCTCGGGCGACTACTGCGACGCGGCGGTGCAATCGATCTATGCGGGGTCGAATGAGATCATGAAGGTGATCATCGCGAGACGGATGGGGTTGGACGGGTGAGGGTATGCGGGAGTGTGCGGCGGGTGAGCCGGTAGCGGAGAGCGGCGCGGCGGCGGGCCGGGGGCCGCTGCGCCGAATGGCTCGCTCGGCCCCTCGGCTCGGTCGGCGCTCGAGCTGCTCTGCCGCGTTGCGTGGAGCTGCGCGCGACCCGTTTCGCAGGGGCCTCGCTCCGCTTGATTTCGGCTCCGCGGCCCCCGGCCCGCCGCCGCGCCTCTTGCCCTGCGCCCGACCTCGGGCTTGGCAGGAGGGGCGCGACGCCGGCCGCATCGAGCGGCCCGCGGCGCGACCCATCGCGCGGGGGGGCGCCCCGCGTCGGGGCGAGGGCCCAGGGCGACCCGATCCGAGGAAGAGGCCGCAAAGAAGACACGCGGCCGGAGGGGGGAGGGCCGCGTCGATGACTCGCGGCCGGAGCCGGGGAGGCGGCGGCGGTTCAGGAGTGCGGGGGAGCGACGACGACGATGCTGTAGCCGACGGCGGAGGCTTCGGCGGGGTTGCGGTAGGAGTGGCGCTGGTCGCCGCGGAAGACGACGACGTCGCCGGCCTCGAGGGAGAAGGTCTCGCCTTCGGTGGTGAGGGCGAGGCGGCCGCGCTCGCAGGCGAGGTACTCGCGGGTGCCGGGCGTGTGGGGGATGCCGTTGAGGACGGCGCCGCGCGGGAGCTCGAGGCGCTCGATGGCGGCGCCGGGGATCTTCTCGGGGAGGAGATCGCGGACGAGGGCGGAGCCGCGCTTGCGCACGCGCAGGTCGCCGGCCCGGTAGAGGCGGCCGGTGTCGCGCGCGGGGCCGAGCAGCTCCTCGATCGAGACGTGCAGCGCGGCGGCGACGCGCAGCAGCACTTGCAGCGTTGGGTTCGCGCTGCCGGATTCGAGGGTCGTCCAGGTGGGACGGGGCAGCCCGGCGAGCCGGGCGGCCTGCGCCTGCGTGAGGCCGCGCGCGTCGCGGAGCTGGCGCAAGTTGGCTGCGAGGCGGGGAGGGATGGCGGCGTCGTCCATGTCGCCACGATAACCGCGTGACGGCATATCGTCCGCGACGTCACGAAAGCAGCCGCGAGGATCATCGTAGTCGGCATGCTGCTGGGGCTCCTGCTCGCCGTCTCGTTGCGCGCCGCCCACGATCTCGTGGGCGCGGGCATCCTGCCCGCCCTGGTGCGCGATCTCGGCGGGGAGGCGCTCGCCGGCGGCTTCTTCTCCGCGTTCAGCTTCGCCACCGCGCTCGGCATCCTGGCGGGCGGCGCTGCCGCCGATCGCTTCGGGCCTGCGCGCACCTTCGCGCTGGGGCTCGCGGGCTTCGCAGCGGGCATGCTCGGCACCGGCTCTGCGCCCCACATGCCCGCCGTCGTCGCCGCCCGTGCGGTCGAGGGCTTCTTCGCCGGCGTGTTCTCGTGTGTGGTGAGCGCGGTCGTGATGCGTGCCTACGACGACGCCGCGCGGCCGCGCGTGCTCGCGCTGCTCTCGGCCGCGTGGGTGCCGCCCGGCCTGCTCGCGCCAGCGGGGGCGGTGAGCGCGGCCGCTGCGTTCGGCTGGCGCGCGGTGTTCCTCGGGCTCGTGCCGCTGGTGGGCGTCGCGGCGCTGCTCGCGTTGCCCCGGCTGTTGCGACTCGGCGGCGGGTCGGCGAACGCATCCAATCCTCTGGAGGAACGTCCCCGCGTCGAGCGGCTCGGCGATCCGGCGCTGCGCGCGGCACTCGCGACGCGCGCGCTGGTGGTGGTGGCGTTCTTCGGCGTCGAGGCGTTCATGCCGCTCGCCCTCGAGCGCGTGCTCGGCGCGACCAAAGCGCAGCAGGCGCTGCTGCTGACGCTCTCGGCGCTGTTCTGGACGGCGGGCGCCTTCGCCCAGGCGCGCTGGAACGCGCGCCTCTCGCCCCTCGCGTTCGCGCGGCTGGGCGGCGCTCTGCTGGTCGGCGGCATCGCGGTGGCGGTGTCGTCGCTCGCGGGGCTCGCCTCGATCTCCGTGGCGCTGGTCGCGTGGGCGGTCACGGGGCTCGGCATGGGCATCGCCTACCAGACGGCGACGGCGGCGGCGATGCGCAGCGCCAGACCGGGGAGCGAGGGCGCGACCGGCGCCGCGCTCGGCGTCACCGACGCGCTCGCCATCGCGGCGAGCACCGGCGTGTGCGGCGCGTTCCTCGAGCGCGAGCCGCTCGCGCACGGCGTCGCGCCCGAGATGCTGCTGGCCGGCTTCGCGCTCGCGACGGCGCTCGGGACGGCGAGCCTGTGGACCGCCACGCGACTGCGCGCGGCGCCCGCGAGCGCCTAACAGTCGACGGGCAGCTCCAGGTGTCGCTCGTACACGCGGTCGCGATGCTCCAGCAGGATCGGGTCGAGGGCAGCCGTCAGCACGGGGTCGCGCGCCGTGTACATCTCGCGCTGTCCCGGGGCCATCGGGCACTGCGCCTCCGGCAGGGGCTTCAGCATCACGGCGAAGCTGGCCCAGTAGAGGTCGGCGACGGTGAGCGCGTCGCCGAGCAGGTAGTCGCTGCCGCGCGCGCGCTGGGCGTGAAGCCGCCGCGCGAGCGCGCGCATGATCTCGGCGCAGCGCTCGGCGGCGCGCGCGGGCGGGTAGTCGGGCGACGCGTAGCGCGCGTTCAGCGCCTCGAGCGTCTTGCGCAGGGCGGGGGGAGCCTGCGCCGCGGGCGCGAGCAGCATCAGCCGCCGGCACCAGCCGAAGCCGAGCTCGCCCGCCACCTCGTTCGCGAGGCCGAGGCAGAGCGCGCGCTGCTCGGGATCCGCGGGCAACAGCGGCGGGCTCGGCGCGAGGCGCTCGGCGAGGAACAGGATCGCGTGGCGCTCGCTGCGCGGGCGCTCGTCGTCGTAGACGGCGGTGGGCGCGTTCGCCGCGCCCGTCCAGCGGATCAGCGCCTCGTCGTTCTCGCCGGCCACCTGGGCGACCTTCACGTACGGGATCCTCTTCACGTGCAGGATCGCCTTCGCCGCCTCGCCCCACGGCCCCGGCACGCCGCGCGTCAGCACGAGGCGCAGGCCGCGCAGGGGGATGGCTTCTTCGACGCTCAGGTAGTGGGCCACGCGAGGCTCCTCGTTAGGCGCGCAGCGTATCTCGCCGCGCGGTAGCGTCCGCGCACCGCACGGGAGAAGACGCGATGGCTCTGGATCCGACGATCAAGTCGCTGCTGGACGCGATGGCCGCCACCGGCGCACCGCCGCTCGGCGCCCAAAGCGTCGCCGAGACGCGCGCGGCCTTCGACAACATGCCGCTGCCGCGCAAGCAGATCGATCTGCCGCGCGTCGAGAACCGCAAGATCCCCGGCCCGGCCGGCGAGATCCCCGTGCGCATCTACCAGCCCCAGGGCGCGGGCGTGAAGCCCGTGCTCGTCTACCTGCACGGCGGCGGCTGGGTGATCGGCACGCTCGATTCCTACGACGCCACCTGCCGAGAGCTGGCGCAGGGGGCGGGCTGCGTGGTGGTGTCGGTGGACTATCGGCTCGCGCCCGAGCATCGCTATCCGGCGGCGCCGGAGGACTGCTACGCGGCGGTGCAGTGGGTGGCGGCGAATGCCGCAAGCCTGGGCGCGGACGCGAAGCGTCTCGCCGTCGGCGGCGACAGCGCGGGCGGCAACCTCTCCGCGGTCGTGAGCCAGATGGCGCGCGACAAGGGCGGCCCAGCGATCCGCTTCCAATTGCTGATCTACCCGGTGACCGACGCGGACTTCACGCGGCGCTCCTACGTCGACAACGCCGAGGGCTACCTGCTGACGACCGCCTCGATGCGCTGGTTCTGGGACCACTACGTTCCGGAGAAGGCGAAGCGCGCGGAGCCCTACGCGTCGCCGCTGCGCGCGGCCGACCTCTCGGGTCTGCCGCCGGCGTGGGTCTGCACCGCCGAGTTCGACCCGCTGCGCGACGAGGGCGAGGCCTACGCGAAGCGGCTCCAGCAAGCGGGCGTGTCGACCGCGCTGATGCGCTTCGACGGCCTGATCCACGGCTTCGTCTCGATGGGTCTGGTCGCCCCGAGGGCGCAGGCCGCGGTGGACGAGGCGATCGCCGCGCTCGCGAAGGGCCTCGGCTGAGCGCGAGGCGCCTGCACTCGCGCGCGAGACGAGGGCGGGCGCGCGGCATCGCCCAGCGATGCGCAACTCGCGCGCAGCTCCCCGCGCGCGTGCTCGCGCGGCATCAAGCGCGCAGCGGACGCGGCCGATGTAGCCGCGCATGGTGCAGGCGCTCTCGGAAGCGGACGACGCGCTGCTGGCGTCGATCGCCGAGCAGCGCCTGGCGGTGCGCGTGCCCGTCAGCGTCTCGCTGGCGGTGCACGACGGCTTCCGCCGGAGTCGCGGCGAGCTGCTCGATCTCTCGCTGACCGGAGCGCGCCTGCGCTTCGCGGAGCCCGTCACCGCCGATCGCCGGCCGTGGATCTGGCTGCCGGCGGGGCTCGGCGGACGATTCGCGCACCCGCTCGGCACCGAGGTGGCGTGGACGGATTCGCTGGCCGGTGAGCCGACCGGGCACTGCCAGGTGGGCGTGCGCTTTCGCAGCTTTCCCTTCGGCGGGCGGGCGCGGCTGCAGCGCGCGCTGGCCGAGCTCTTGTCGCGCGTCGCCGGCGCACGCGCGCTGCCCGCGCCCGAAGAGCGCCGCCGCGCGGCGCGCACCCCTTACACGCGGCGCGTGATCGCGCGCGGTGCGGGCGCACCGCTCGTGATGCTGGGCCGAGACATCTCGAGCAGCGGCATCCGCGTCGAGACGGGGCGGGCGCTGGCGGTCGGCGACGTGATGCAGCTCGCGCTGCACGTCGGCGGGAACGTGCCGCTGGTCGTGCGCGCCGAGGTCGTCCGCGCGACCGGAGACGGCCAGTGGGCGCTGGCGTTTCGCGGTCTCGACGCCGAGCAGCGGACCCGCCTCGACGACATCCAGCTCGAGCAGGGCGGGATACGCAGCGGAGACCGCCAGTCGGTGCTGGTCTCGCGCCTCGAAGAGCGACCCGACTGCGACTAGCGGAACAGCCGCGAGATCGAGCTGCCGTCGTGGATCGCGCGGATCGCGTCGGCGAACAGTCGCGCGACGCTCAGCACCTGGATCTTGTCGATGCGCTTCTCGGGCGGTAGCGGCAGCGAGTCGGTGACGATCAGCGACTTCAGCGGCGAAGCTTCGAGGCGCGGGATCGCCTTGCCCGAGAGCACACCATGCACGCAGGCCGCCTCGACCGAGAGCGCGCCGCGCTGCAGCACGAACTGCGTGGCCTCCATCAGCGTGCCGCCCGTCGCGATCTCGTCGTCGATGATCAACGCGTGCTTGCCCTCCACCTCGCCGATCAGGTTGGTGGCGCGCGCGTTGTCGTCGTCTCCGTAGCGGCGCTTGTCGACGATGGCGATCGGCAGGTTCAGGCGGTTCGCGTAGGCCCCGATCTCCTTCGACTCGCCGACGTCGCCCGCCACCAGCACGTAGTTCGAGAGGTCGCGCGTCGAGCGCAGGTGGTCGCACAGGATCGGAGCCGCGTTGAGCTGGTCGGCGGGGATGCGGAAGAAGCCCTGCACCTGGGGCGAGTGGAGGTCCATGGTGAGCACGCGGTCGGCGCCGGCGGTCTCCAGCAGGTCGGCCATCAGGCGTGCGGTGATCGAGATGCGCGGGCGGTCCTTCTTGTCGGAGCGCGTATACGGAAAGTAGGGGAGCACCGCGGTGATGCGGCCCGCGCTGGCGTGCTTCAGCGCGTCGATGGTGATCAGCAGCTCGACGATGCCGTCGGAAACCGGAGCGCAGGACGGCTGAATCACGAACACGTCCGCCTCGCGCACGTTCTCTTCGATCTGCACGAGCATGTTCTCGTTGGAGAAGCGCACCACGCTGGACGGGCACAGGTCGATGCCGAGGTGCCGGCAGATGTCGCGCGCGAGCTGCGGATGCGCCGTGCCGCTGATGACCTTGATGTTGTTCCCGAGCATGCGCTCCCCCCGCGCGACCGCCTCGCGGATACACGAGTCCGAAGGAGAGCGCGCGCGGCGATCTTATCACCGGCCTCGCGCGTTGCTCGCGGAAACTCGGGCCCAGGTATCGCGCAACCCGACGGTGCGATTGAAGACGGGGGCGCCCGGGCGCGAGTCGGGATCTGCGCAGAAGTAGCCCAGCCGCTCGAACTGCACGCGCAGGCCGGAGGCAGGATTCGCGAGGAGAGGCTCGACGAAGGCGCGCGGGATCACCTCGAGCGAGCGCGGGCTCAGGTCGGCGAGGAAGTCGCCGCTCGCGGCGCCGGGCTCCTCGGTGGTGAAGAGCGCCTCGTAGAGCCGCACCTCCGCGGCCGCCGCGTGCTGCGCGGAGACCCAGTGCAACGTGCCCCTCACCTTGCGCCCATCCGGTGAGTCGCCGCCGCGCGTGGCCGGGTCGTACGTGCAGCGAACCGCGGTCAGCTCGCCGTGCGCGTCCTTCTCGACGCCCGTGCACTTCACGAAGTAGGCGTAGCGGAGGCGCACCTCGTTGCCGGGGTAGAGGCGGTGGAAGCCCTTCGGCGGCGTCTCGGCGAAGTCTTCGCGCTCGATCCAGAGCTCGCGCGCGAAGGGCAGCTTGCGCGTGCCCGCGCTCGGATCCTCGGGGTTGTTGATCGCGTCGAGCTCCTCGCCCGGGCCGGCGGGGTAGTTCTCGATCACGAGCTTCAGCGGCCGCAGCACGGCCATCGCGCGCGGCGCGATTCTGTTCAGGTGCTCGCGGATCTCGAACTCGAGGCGCGCCAGCTCGATCACGTTGTCGCGCTTCGCGAGCCCGACGCCGTCCCAGAAGCTGCGGATCGCCTCGGGCGTGTACCCACGCCGGCGCAGGCCGGCGAGGGTGGGCATGCGCGGATCGTCCCAGCCGCGCACGTGGCCGCCTTCGACGAGCTGCTTCAGGCTGCGCTTGCTGACGATCGTGTGGGAGAGGTTCCCGCGCGCGAACTCGATCTGTCGCGGGCGCGGCTGCGGGACGTCGAGCGCCGCGAGGATCCAGTCGTAGAGCGGGCGGCGCGGCTTGAACTCGAGCGAGCAGAGCGAGTGGGTGATGCCCTCGATCGCGTCGGAGAGGCTGTGCGCGAAGTCGTACATCGGGTAGACGTGCCAGCGCGTGCCGGTGCGGTGGTGCGGCGCGTCGACCACGCGGTAGATGATCGGGTCGCGCATCGGGAGATCGGGCGACGCCATGTCGATCTTGGCGCGCAGCGTCCGTTCGCCGGGGCGGAATTCGCCCGCCGTCATGCGCGCGAACAGCGCGAGGTTCTCGTCGACGCTGCGCTCCCGGTAGGGGCTGTTGCGGCCGGGCTCGGTGAGCGTGCCGCGGTGCGCCTCGATCTCCTCGGAGCTGAGGTCGCACACGAACGCCTTGCCGCGCCGGATCAGGTCGACGGCGTAGGCGTGCAGCTGCGGGAAGTAGTCGCTGGTGAAGTGGAGGTGGGTACCCCAGTGGAAGCCGAGCCACTGCACGTCGGCGAGGATCGACTCGACGTACTCCTGCTCCTCGGCGGCGGGATTGGTGTCGTCGAAGCGCAGGTGGCAGCGCCCGCCGAACTCCCGAGCGACGCCGAAGTTGAGGCAGATCGCCTTGCCGTGGCCTACGTGGAGGTAGCCATTCGGTTCCGGAGGAAAACGCGTGACGACGCTCGCGTGCTTTCCGCTGGCGAGGTCATCACGAATGATCTGGCGAATGAAGTCGAGCGGCTTGCTCGGCTCCCCGGCGCTCATCGGTCCCCCCAAGCGCCGCGCAACGTAACGGAGGGCGCCGCGAAACTCCGCGCGGTCCCGACGCCGTTCCTCGGGGTCGGGATCCGAGAAACGGTCCGAAGACCGCGACGCCTCAGCGCGCCGCCGCGAGCCAGGCCGCCGGCGTCTTCCCCGCGCACGCGCCGCCCGCGGCCGCCGCGAAGCGCGCGGGCGGAAAGGCCGCGGCCGCGTTTCGCTGGATCTGCGCCAGCGCGACGCAGCGCTGCGCCGCGTCGGCGTAGGTCGCGTCCACCTCGATGGCCGCGATCAGTGCGTCCAGCGTCTCGGTCTCCCGCGCCATGCGGATCCCGCCGTCGCCCGGCGTGTCGAGCACGAGGTACTTGTCGCCGGCCTCGTCCCACGCCGTCCACGCCGGCAGGTCGCTCTTCCCGCCGCGCGCCGGATTCCCGGTGCGGGCGAACTCCGCCCAGTAGCCCTGCATCGCGTCCGCGAGCGCCTCGCGATCGGGCGCGTTCTCCTCCGTGTAGAGGAAGCGCGTCTCGGGCCCGAGGTCCCAGTGGTCGAACACGAACGGAATCTCGAGGCCGTGGGCGGCGCCAATCAACTCGCCGAGGTCTGCCCACAGCACCGATGGCTCCTCGTTCCAGTCCCAGCGGTAGACGAACACGCGGCCCGGCTGCGTCTCGGAGAGCGCGCGGGCGGGCTCGTCGGCGCCATTGATCTTCCAGCTGCGCGTTCCGTAATCCGTGTCGCGGAAGTAGGCGGCCTCGTCGCGCACGATCGGGAACACGCCGAGCAGCCGCCGCACGTAGCGCGGGTCGAGGAACGCGAAGAGCTTGTTCTCGTCCGCGTTCGTGCCGAGCACCACCGGCACCTGGTTGTGCTTGCCGGCGCGCAGCACGGCGAGCGTGTCTTGTGCCGGAAGCACCGCGCCGTCCGGGAAGACCTGCGGCGCGTCGTACATGCCGATGCCGCCGGGGTCGTAGGCGCGCAGCAGCTTATCGACGGACAAGTCGCGCAGGGCCGCCGAGCCGGCGCCGAGCTTCTTCAAGATCTCGCCGGAGCTGTTCGCGGCGCCCGGCTCGGCGTCCGCGACGAGATTCTCCGCCTCGGCCAGCGTGCTGGAGCGCGTGCCTCCGCTCTGCGAGATCGCGCGGTGAAAGAGACCGCCCGCGCGCGGCGAGACGAGCAGGGCGATCACGTTCCGTCCGCCCGCGCTCTCGCCGAAGATCGTCACGTTGCCCGGGTCGCCGCCGAAGGCAGCGATGTTGTCGCGCACCCACTCGAGCGCGCGGATCTGATCGAGCGTGCCGAAGTTGCCGGAGTTGTCGGCGAGGCAGGCGGGATCGAGGGCGGGCGCGGGGGCCGCGGCCGCCTCTGCGGCGGCGGCTTCGGAGTCCGCCGCCGTCGTCGCCGCTGCGGCTGCGCCGCCTTCATCGCCGCTCGCGCCGGGAGCCGCCGCGAGCGCGTCCGCGGATCGACCCGCTGGCGCGCACTCGCTCCGCAGCGCCGCGTGCCGGAACCAGCCGAGCGCGCCGAGCCGATAGTTCGTCGTCACCACGACCACGTTCTGCTGCGAGGCGAGCGCACTGCCGTCGTAGAAGCTCGCCGCGCCGATCGTGTTGCCGCCTCCGTGGATCCAGAACATCACGGGAAGGCGCTGCCCGTCCGCGGGTACGGAAGCGGGCGCGAAGGCCGGCGCGTAGACGTTCAGGAAGAGGCAGTCCTCGTCCCCGACGATCGATCCGCGCTCTCCGGGCACGCCCCCGACCGGGCTCGCGAACTGCGGGCAGGGCGAGCCGAAGGCCAGCGCCTCGCGCACGCCATCCCAACGCGGATGCGGCTGGGGCGCCCTCCAGCGCAGCGCGCCCTTCGGCGGCTGCGCGAAGGGGATGCCGAGCCACGTGTGGCCGCCGTGCCGGCCGGCGGCGCCCACCAGCTCACCCGCAGGCGGCGCGCGGCGCGTAGCGGCGTCGGCGACGGTCGGCGGCGAAGCGGCGGGCTGGCTGGCGCTGCATGCGGCGAGCGAGAGCAGGAGCGCAGGGATCGAGAGCGGCGAGCGAACGTGGCGCATCGAGGCCTCCCGAGCTGGCGCCACCATAACTGCTCGCGCGACGCGCCTGGGCGGGATTCCGCGCGATCGTCACGAGCCGGCACGGCCTGGCCGGGCCGCGCGCTCTCCAGCAAGCGGTCAGCGCTCACGAGCGGAAGCGCGACTCCGAGCCTTCGGCCTTTTCGCCCGCCTCGTCGTCGGCGGCTTCCTGGATCGCGTCCACCAGCGAGAGGTGCGTCTCGATCGTCTGCCGCAGCGACTGCGCCAGCCGCCCGCGCAGCCCGCGCAGCTCGCGGATCTCCTCGCCCAGCTTCGACGCGCGGCGGTGCGCGGCGTCGAGCAGCTTCTCGGCTTTCACCTCCGCCTCGGAGATGCGCACCTCGGATTCGCGGATCGCCGTCTGCTTCAAGTCCGCGGCCAGCGTCTGCGCCGTGACCAGCGTGTCCTTGAGCAGCTTCTCGGTGCCCTGCAGCTCCGCGATGCGCGCCTCGAGCTCGCGGACCTTGTCCACCAGTTGGTCGCGCTCGCGGGAGAGCGCCGCGTAGTCCTCGCTCACCAGGTGGAGGAAGTTCTCCACTTCGCCGCCGTCGATGCCGCGCAGCCGCGACGCGAAGCGCTGGCTGCGAATGTCGAGCGGCGTGAGACGCACCGGTGCCCTCCGCCTGCGCGCGAGTTGCACGCGCAGGCATGGGCAACTTGTCGGCGGGGAAGGGCGGGAGCTTGAGGCAGGGCAGGGACGCTCAGCTCCCCAGTTCCTTGCTCCGCTTCGTCGCCGCCTCCACCGCCTCGTGCAGCGCGGCGCGGAATCCCCCCGCCTCGAGGCGCTCGAGGCCGGCGATCGTGGTGCCGCCCGGCGACGTGACCTGGTCTTTGAGCGCCGCCGGGTGGCGACCGGTCTCCTGGGCGAGCTTCGCGCTGCCGAGCACCGTCTGCGTGGCGAGCGCGGTCGCGGCGTCACGCGGCAGGCCCATGCGCACGCCGGCGTCGCTCAGCGCCTCGAGCAGCACGAACACGTAGGCAGGGCCGCTGCCGGAGAGGCCGGTGACGGCGTCGAGCAGCGCCTCGTTCGGGCACTCCCAGGCGAGACCGATGCCTTCGAAGAGCGCCTTCGCCAGTGCGCGGTCGCCGGCGCCGCAAGCGGCGTTCGCCGTGTACGCGGTGGCGCCGGCGCGCACCAGCGCGGGTGTGTTGGGCATGGCGCGCACCACGCGCGCGCCGCGCGGCAGCGCGCCCTCGATCGCCGCGAGCGAGACGCCTGCCGCGATCGAGATCCAGAGCGGCTGCGCGAGCGCCGCGTTGCCGGGGCCGCCGAGCGCGCCGAGCACGGGCTTCACGAGGCCGGGCTTCACGGCGATCACGACGACGTCGCTGGCGGCGGCGTCGCCGTTGCTCGCGCTGGCGCGCACGCCGAGCACCTTCGCGAGGTGCTCGCGGCGCGCGGGCTCGGGGTCGCAGGCGCACACGCGCTCGCGCGGGACGCCCGCGGCGAGCACTCCCGCGGCGAGCGCTTCGCCCATGGCCCCGCCGCCGAGCAGGCCGATCGACGCGGAGGCAAGGGATAGAGCGGTCATCAGGTCTTTCCTCGCTCGCCGAAGAGCGCCGTGCCGATGCGCACACAGGTGGCGCCCTCGGCGATCGCCGCCTCGAAGTCGTCCGACATCCCCATCGAAAGCACCGGCAGCGCCGCGCCGCTCGCGCGCGCGAGATCATCTCTCAGGGCGCGCAGCCGCGCGAACGCGGGGCGCATCTCGGCGCGCGGCTCGGGGATCGCCATCAGCCCGCGCACGGCGAGGGCGGGCAGGGCTCGCGTCGCGTCGAGGAGCGCGCGCAGCTCGCCCGGCTCCGCGCCGCCCTTCTGCGGCTCGGCGTCGACGTTCACCTGGAGCAGCACGTCGAGGCTGCGGCCGCCCGCCTGCGCGCGGCGCGAGAGCTCCGCGGCCAGGTCGACGCGGTCCACGGTCTGGACGCAGTCGAAGAGCGGCGTGACGAGGCGCGCCTTGTTGCGCTGGAGCTGGCCGAGGAAATGCCAGCGCGGTGGAGGGATTCCGCGCGCCGCGAGCGCCTTCTGGACGGCGGGGATCTTCTCGCGCGCCTCCTGGGCGAAGTTCTCGCCCACGTCGCGCAGGCCCGCGGCGACTGCCAGCGCCACCGACTCGGCCGTGTGCTTTTTCGCGACGCCGACCAGCGTCACGTCCTCGGGGCGCCGGCCCGCGCGCTGCGCGGCGGCGGCGATGCGCTCGCGCAGCGCCGCGAGGTTTGCGGCGATCGCGCTCACGCGCGCACCCCGAGGCCGGCGTCGCGCAGCAGCGCGAGCGTCTCGTCCAGCGGCAGGCCGATCACGTTCGTCTCGCTGCCGATCACGCGCACCACGAACTTGCGGCCCTCGCCCTGGAGCGCGTAGGCGCCGGCCTTGTCGAGCGGCTCGCCGCCGGCCACGTAGGCCCGCACCTCGGCCTCGCTCGCCGCGCGCATCTCCACGTCGCTCGCCACGCAGCACGTGCGCGCCTCTCCGCTCGCTGTGTCCACCAGTGCGACGCCGGTGAAGACCGTGTGGCGGCGGCCGAGGATCTCGCCGAGCAGGGCGACGGCGTGCTCCGGGTCGCGGGGCTTGCCCAGCACCGCCTCGCCGATCACGACGATCGTGTCGGAGCCGAGCACGAGTCGTCGCGCGCCGGCGCCGACCTTGGCGGCCACGGCCTCCGCCTTCTCGCGCGCGAGGCGCACCACGAGCTCGCCGGGCGGCTCGCCCGGGCGCGGCGCCTCGTCGACGTCGGCAGGCATTACGGCGAACGCGACGCCCGCCTCCGCGAGCAGCTGGCGCCGGCGCGGCGACGCGCTTGCGAGGATCAGCTCGGGCTCTCGGCGCGACATCGCGCGCGAGGTAGGGACGGCGTGCGGAGGCGTCAAGGAAGCCCGAGCCGTGCCCCGGCCTGCTGGATCGCGCCGGTTCGCAGCGCGGGACGACCTCGGACGCTCGGACGGCGCGAACGGGTCGCTCTACGCGCGCTGTGTCTCGCCGACCCTGCGGGCCGGGAGTAGCGTGCGCGCTCATGCCGAAGCACGGGGGAATGCGGCGGCTGCGAGCGGGCGGGCAGGCGGCGGCGGTCGCCCTGGTGGGTGCGCTCGTTCTTTGCTGCGCCGCGAGCGGCGGGAAGTGGCGCGACGGCCGCTTCTCCGATCCCGCCCTCGGCGGCTCCCTCGGCGACCTCGCGGCCCTGGAGCCCGGCTGGCGGATGGAGCGCGCGCCCGACGCGACGCTCGCCTTCCGCCACGCGGACGGCAGCCGCGCGAGCTGGCTGCGCGAGTGCCGCGCCGCTGCGGTGAAGCCGAAGGCGCTGGGACGCGCGCTGTGGATCGGGTTGCCCGGAGCACAGGTCGAAGAGAGCGCGGCGCACGAGGTCGCCGGCGCGTCCGGCTGGCGGCTCGCGGGTCGCGCGCAGGCGGGCGAGCACGGGCTGCGCGTCGCCACGATCACGCGCGTCGGGCCGCGCTGCGAGGACAGCTTCCTGCTCGTCGTGCCCCACGCGGCCCTGCTCCACCGCGCCGCCTTCGAGTCGTGGGTCGGTGGATTCGCCGACGGGGAGAGCGCGCGATGAGCGCGCCGCCGTCCCCGTTGGCCGGCGTCGGGCGCCTCGGCGAGCGCGCGCTCGGCGCGATCTCGGCGAGCGGCGACTTCCTGCTGCTCGCGCTCGACGCCGCGCGCGCCCTCCTGCGGCCGCGCTTCCCGGCGCGCGAAGTGCTCGCGCAGTTCGATGCGATCGCCGTCCGCTCGACGCCGATCGTGGTGGTCACCGCGGTCTTCACCGGCATGGTGCTCGCGCTCCAGACCGCCTTCGCGCTCACCCGCTTCGGCGCGAAGCCCTACGTCGGCAGCATCGTCGGGCTCTCGATCGTGCGCGAGCTCGGGCCCGTGCTCGCGGCGCTCATGGTGGGTGGGCGCGTAGGAGCGGGCATCGCCTCCGAGCTCGGCTCGATGGCGGTCACCGAGCAGGTCGACGCGATTCGCGCGATGGGCGCCGATCCCGCGCAGAAGCTCGCGCTGCCGCGCGTGATCGCGACGACGCTCGGTCTGCCGCTGCTCACGCTGTTCGCGATCGTGCTGGGCATCGGCGGCGGCATGTTCGTCGCCGATCTCCAGTTCGCGATCGCGCCGAGCTTCTACCGGCAGACCGTGCTCTCGACGGTCGAGCTGGGCGACTTCTTTGCGGGCGTGACGAAGACGGTTTTCTTCGGCTGGTGGATCGGCATGGTCGGCGTGTTCGTGGGCCTGCGCACCACCGGAGGCACGGCCGGCGTCGGTCAGTCGACGACGCGTGCGGTCGTGATCTCCTCGATCGGCGTGCTGATCAGCGACTTCTTCCTGACCAAGCTGTTCATGCTTGTGCCCGCCGAGCGGCTCCTGAACCGGCTGCTCGAGGCGCTGCGGTGAGCGCGGGCGGCGAGGGGCGCCGGGACCCGGCGATCGCGCTGCGCGGAGTGTCGAAGGCGTTCGGCGGCAAGCCGGTGCTGCGCGGCCTCGACCTCGAGATCGGCGCGGGCGAGACGACGGTGATCCTCGGCGGCTCGGGCTCCGGGAAATCGGTGTGCATGAAGCACATGATCGGCCTGCTGCGCGCGGACGCGGGCGAGGTGCGCGTGCTCGGGCGCGACGTCACGCGCCTCGGCGAGCGCGGCTGGGTGGACGTGCGCCGCGACTTCGGCATGGTGTTCCAGGGCGCGGCGCTGTTCGACTCGCTGAGCGTGTACGAGAACGTCGCCTACCCGATCCGCGAGCACGAGCGCTGGCCCGAGGCGCGCGTCGCCGAGCGCGTCGGGGGCTGCCTCGCGGCGGTGGGGCTCGCCGGCGTCGAGCGGCTGCTGCCGGCCGAGCTGTCGGGCGGCATGCGCAAGCGGGTGGGCGTCGCGCGCGCGATCGCACTCGCGCCGAAGATCATTCTCTACGACGAGCCGACCACCGGCCTCGATCCCGCGAACTCGCGCCGCATCGGCGAGCTGATCCAGCGGCTCCAGCGCGAGCTCGGCGCGACCTCGGTAGTCGTGACTCACGACATCGAGCTCGCCTTCGCGATCGCGGATCGCATCGCCCTGCTGGAGGGCGGCCGCATCGCCGTGGAGGGGCCGGCCGGCGCGTTGCGCGGCGCCGATCATCCCGCGCTGCGCAGGTTCATCGAGGGCGTGGAAGCCCTGCCGCCGGGAGTCGGTGTACCGGCGCGAAACGAAAGCAAGGAGGCGGAACATGGATGAGCGTGGACGCTTGAGCTTCGGCGTGGGTTTGTTCGTGCTCACGGCGCTGGGCCTGGGAGCCTTCGCGCTCTGGAACCTCGGCGCGAGCCGCGGCCTGCTCGCGGAGCGCTACCGGCTCGTCACCTACTTCGAGGACGTGCAGGGGCTCGTCTCCGGCGGCGCCGTCCGCCTCGCCGGCAAGGACGTGGGCGCGATCGAGTCCGTCAGCTTCGCCGCGCAGAAGGACGGGCGGCCGCCGGTGCGCGTCGTGATGCAGCTGAACGCCGAGGTGAAGCCGCTCGTGCGCACGGACTCGGTCGCCGGCATCGGCACGGTCGGCCTGCTCGGCGACAAGTTCGTCTCGCTCTCGATCGGCACGAGCGCGGGCACGCCGCTCCGCGACGGCGACGAGATCGCCTCGGTCAGCCCCCTCGACCTGAACGTGGCCGTGGTCCGCGGCACCGAGGCGATCGCGAACATCTCGACGCTCGCCCAGAACCTCAACAAGGTCGTGACCGACTTCGACCAGGCGACCGGCGGCCAGAAGCTCGCCGACTCCGCCGCCGGACTCAGCGAGATCGTGAAGGAGATCCAGAGCGGCGACGGCGTGCTGCACACACTCGTCTACGAGCCGTATGAGGGCAGCGCGCTCTCGGACGTCGAGGCGTCGCTGGCGAGCCTGCGCGGCGTGATGCAGCAGGTGGAGAAGGGCGACGGCGTGCTGCACGCGATGATCTACGAGCCGATCGGCGAGACCGGCGTGCTGGAGGACGCGCTCGCGGCCGCGGCGCGCGTGGAGAAGGCCGGTGCGCGCCTCGAATCGGTGCTCGCGAAGGTGGACGAGGGCGAGGGCACGCTGGGCCTGCTCGTGAACGACCCGACCGCCTACGCGGACCTCAAGGCGGTGCTCGGCGGCGCGAAGGGAAATCGACTGCTCCAGTGGCTCGTGCAGCGCGCCGTCCGCTCTGGGGCCGAGGAGGCCAAGGAGAACTGAGGGGGTACTGCTCGGAGCGCAGGCCGGCCGCGCGCGGGCCGCCTCGCCCCGGCTTGCCGCGTGGAGCTTCGTGCTGGATTTTGCGTCGCTCGAGTCGGGGCTGGAGAGCGCACTTGGAAAAGAAGAGCTGGACGCTGGCGGCGGCGCGGGCGCTGATCCCCGACGTGCGGGAGCGCACCGAGCGCGCGGTCGCCGAGGTGGCGCGGCTCGAGGCGGAGCGCGACGCGCTGCGCCCCGGGCCCTCGCGCGCGGAGATCGACGAGCGCATCCAGGAGTCCGTGCAGCGCTGGGCGCGCGAGATGGAAGCGCTCGGCGCCGACGTGAAGGGCCTCTGGCTCGTCGATTTCGACTCGGGCGCCGGGTACTACTGCTGGCAGTGGCCCGAGGAAGAGCTCGCTTACTTCCACACCTACGAGGAAGGCTTCGGCGGGCGCGCTCGGATTCAGTAGGAAAGCGACCCGCCTGCGCCGGGGAAGAGCGCGGGATGGGCGGCGCGCTCCCTCGCGAACCGCGCCCCGAAGAGTGGCGTCGCCCAGACGCGGTCGAGCAGCGCAGCCAGCTTCGGATGCGCACTCGGGTCGGGAGCGTAGCTCGCATAGCGCGCGTTCGTGAAGGCGGCGGCGACTGAGAGGTCCGCGATGGAGAGCGCGCCGCAGAAGTATCCGTCGCTGGGCGCGACCGACTCGAGGTAGGCGAGGGGCTCCGGCAACTCTTCGAGCAACACCCGCGCGACGTTGGCGTCGTCGGTCGGCTGCTTCATCACGCGCGGCTTGAACAAGCGCTCGCCCGCGATCGCGGCGAGGGAGATCGCGAGCTTCGTGTCCGAGAATTCCTCGAGCCAGCACGCGAATGCGCGCGCGCGAATCTCGTGCGGATACAGCGCGGGCTCGGGGTGCGCATCTTCGAGGTAGCGGCAGATCACGCTCGAGTCGGGCAGCACGAAGTCCCCGTCGCGCAGCACGGGGATCTTGCGCAGCGGGCTGATGCGCAGGAACTCCTCGCTCGGGTTCACGACGGGCGACAGCGGATCCTGCTCGTAGGGGATGCGCTTGTGCTCGAGCACGAGCACGACCTTGCGCACGTAGGGCGAGAGCGAGCTGCCGTAGAGCTTGATCACGGCGACGCCTCCGCGTTCACGCGATGCGCACGACCTCGATCCGCAGTGGCGCGGCGCTCGCGTCGATCGCCACGCGCGCGGCGCCGCCGGCGCGCGCGATCTCGCTCGCGCACTTCTGCGCGAGCGCCATCGCCTCGGCGAGGGCGTCGGCCGGCGTTGCCGCGAAGGCCGGCGCGTTTGGATCGCGCGCCTCGACGCGCAGGCTGCCGGGGGTCTGCGGGCGCGCCGGTGCGACGGCGCGGAAGCGCGCGCCCTCGTCCAGCACGCGGTCGCGCGGTGCCGTGGCGACGGCGCGCGCGAAGTCGAGCAGCGGCGCCGGGTCGCCGGTCAGGTCGACCATCAGGCTCGCGCGCGTCTGCGGCGAGAGGCGCGCCTCGGCCCGGTAGGCGGCGTGCTCGACGCGCAGCGCGACCTGCGTCGCCGAGTCGGCGAAGGCAGCCACGTCGTCGGGGCCCAGCGTGAAGCGCAGGTAGTGCACGGCCGAGATGCGGTCCGCCTCGAGCTGCCGCGTGTCGAACTTCGCCTTCACGCGCCGCGCGCCGAGCGCGAGCCACACGCAGTCGTCGATGCCGAGCAGGCGGTCGAGCTCGCCGCGGACCTTCGCGGGATCGGTGATCTCGATGAACATCGTGGCCGAGAGCTCGCCCGGCCCGGGGATCAGCTCGTTGTAGACCGCGACCTCGTGCGCCACGCCGGCGGCGTCGCGCGTGCGCTCGACGCGGCACATCTCGAGGATCTGCCAGCGCAGCGTCTCGCGGTCCTCGAAGAGGAGCGTGACGCGGTCGCCCACCGCCACGCGGCGCGGCGCCTTGTGCGCGATCACGCGCGCGCGCAGCTCGTCGCGGATCGCCTCGAACACGTCGAGCGGCGGGACGTCGGCGGGCGAGAGCGGCGTCATTCGGCCGGGATCCCGTAGGCGTGGCGGAGCAGCACGATCGGGTGCACGGCTTTCCTGTGCAGGCCCTCCTCGATGCGCAGGCCCGAGAGCGGGCAGTCGGTGGCGTAGTGGTCGGCCCCGCTCGCGCCGAGCGTGGTGAGCAGCTTCTTCGCGACCTTCAGGGAGGCGTCGTGGAACTTGGCCTGCATGCCCCAGGTGCCGTCCACGCCGGAGCAGGCGTCGATCAGCGTCACCTCCTCGGCGACCAGCTTCAGCACGTCGCGCGAGCGGAAGCCGATGTTCTGCGCGCGCAGGTGGCAGGGCGCGTGGTAGGCGACGTGGCCGAGCCTGTGCTGGAAGTCGCGCTCGAGCTGCTTCTCGCGCGCGAGCAGGGCGACGTACTCCATCAGGTCGCGCGTCGCGGCGGCCACTCTCTGCGCCGCTTCGCCCGGCACCAGCTTCGGGTACTCGTGCTTCAGCATCAGCGAGCACGACGGGCCGGGCGCGACGATGACGGCGCCCGCCTCCACGTGGGGCAGCAGGTCCGCGACGTTTTGCTCCGCATTGCGACGCGCGGAGGCGAGGTCGCCCACGTCGGTGAACGGCATGCCGCAGCAGCGCTCGTAAGCGACGTCCACGCGCACGCCCGAGTGCTCGAGCACGACGACCGCGCTGCGCGCGGCGAGCGGGTCGCTGTAGTTCACGAAGCAGGTCGTGAAGAGCACGGCGCGCCCGTTCGCGCCCGAGCCCTTGGCGCCGCCGCGGCGCTTCCACCAGCGCTCGACGGTCTCGAAGTAGTACGACGGCTGCACCCAGTCGCGGTGGATGCCGACGGTCTTCTCCATCGCGATGCGCGAGAGCCGGTTGGTGTTGGCGAAGTTCATCAGCGGCGGCGCGAGCGATGCGACTCTCCCCAACAAGTCCGTCTGCGTGGTGAGCTTGCGCGCGAGCGGCACGCCGTCGCGCTTCGCCCGCGCCAGCTGGTGGCGGCGCATCAGCAGCGGGAAGTCCACGTCCCACTCGTGCGGCGTCGTCGGCGTGTAGGGGCAGTGGTTGTAACAGAGCTTGCAGTGGTAACAGAGCTCGTTCACCGCATCGAAGCCGGCCATCGTAACGCCGGCGATCTCGCGATCGGTCGCGTCGATCAGCTCGAAGAGCTTCGGGAACGACGGGCAGAGCGGCAGGCAGCGGCGGCACTGGTGGCACACCTCGCCCGCGCGGCGCAGCTCCTTCTCCACCTTCGCGAGGTCCGCGAAGTCCGGGTCGTCGTAGGCGAGCTGCGTACTCGGGCGCTCGGGCGGGTCGACTCTCACGGCGGGCTCCGTTGCTGCGGCGAAGAGGGATGGCGAGGCGTGAAGGCCCACGCGCCTGCGCCCGGGCCCTGCGCGCGGCGCGGGAAGGCAGAAGGGGTGAGGCCCCGTCGGACCTCACCCCTTCGCGGACCAAAGCGCCGGGCTCAGAGCTTCTCGAGGCCGTCCAGTGCCCTCTGGAAGCGGCCAGCGTGGGACTTCTCGGCCTTCGCGAGCGTCTCGAACCAGTCGGCGACGTCGCCGAAACCTTCGCCGCGCGCGGTCTTGGCGAAACCCGGGTACATCTCGGTGTACTCGTAGGTCTCGCCGGCGACGGCGGCGACCAGGTTCTTGTCGGTGGAGCCGATCGGCTTGTCGGTCGCCGGGTCGCCCGCCTGCTTCAGGTAGTCGAGGTGGCCGTGGGCGTGACCGGTTTCGGCCTCGGCGGTGTCGCGGAACAGGCCGCCGACGTCCGGGTAACCCTCGATGTCCGCCTGCTTCGCGAAGTAGAGGTAGCGGCGATTCGCCTGCGACTCGCCGGCGAACGCGTGCTTGAGATTGTCGTGCGTCTTGCTGCCCTTGAGCTGCGCCATGAATCCTCCTGGTGAGAGAAGAAGCGCAGTCTATTGCAGCGGTGGGGGCGGGCCTAGAGGCCGAAGGGCCGATCGGGGATCGACCCCGACGAAGACCCGGGGGGTCAGATCACGCCGCTCGCCTTCAGCTCGGCGCGCTCGGCGGGGTCGACGCCCAGCTCGGACAGAATCTCGTCGTTGTGCGCGCCGAGCGCGGGCGCGCCCGTGCGCACGCGCACCGGCGTGCGCGAGAACTTGGCGGCGGGGCCGACCACGGGAATGCGCGGGTTCCCCTCGACCGTGGTGGCTTGGAGCATCTCCCGGTCCGCCACGTGCGGGTCGCGCGCCGCCTCGGCGTAGGTGCGCACCTTCGCGATCGGGAGGCCCTCCGCGAGCAGCGCGGCCTCCGCGTCCGCCACGTCGCGCTGCGCCATCCACGTCGCGACGAGCCCGTCCACCTCCGCGCGCCGCGCGATGCGCGCGGCCGTGGTCGCGTAGCCCGGGTCGTCCGCCAGCTCGGGGCGCCCGATCACGCGGGCGAGCCGCTTCCAGTGCGCGTCCACCAGCACGCCCACCATCGCGCTCCCGTCGCGGCAGGCGTAGACGTTCGCGGGCGCCGCGATGCGGAACTGATTGCCGAGCCGCGGCAGCTCGACGTCCATCGCGCCGAGCGTGAGATAGCCGGTGCTCTGGAACAGGATCGAGTCGAGCAGCGCGACGTCGACGTGCTGCCCCTCGCCGGTGCGATCCCGGTGGCGCAGCGCCGCCATCGCGGCGAGCGCGGCGTGCAAGCCCGAGAGGTCGTCGCCGAGGAAGGTCGGCGCCTTCACCGGCTCGCCGTCGGGCGATCCGTTCAGCGAGAGGAAGCCGCTGGCGGCCTGCGCGAGCGGGTCGTAGCCGGCGCGGTCGTGGTCGCGGCCGTACTGCCCGAAGCCGCTGATCGAGACGAGGATCAGGTCGTGCTTGCGCGCGCGCAGCTCCTTCCAGCCGACGCCCCAGCCGTCCAGGGTGCCCGGGCGGAAGTTCTCGATCACGATGTCGGCGCGGCCGCACAGGTCGAGGAAGATCTCGCGGCCGCGCGGCGCGTGCAGGTCGAGGGTCAGACTGCGCTTGTTGCGGTTGAGCGTCGCCTGCATGAAAGAGACCGGCGGCCTCGTGCCGGGCAGCACGGGCGGCGAGCGCCGCGCGACTTCGCCGGCCGGATGCTCGACCTTGATCACGTCGGCGCCGAAGTCGGCGAGCAGGCAGCCCGCCATCGGGCCCGCCCACGTGGTGGTGAGCTCGACGACCCGCACGCCGGCGAGCGGGCCGGGCAGGTCGCGGCGCGCCTCCCGGTAGAACTCGGATTTCTGCATGGCCACCTCGCTTCCAGACGCCGCGTGCGATAGCGGACCTTCGCATGCGCTTCCGTAGCGCGCGCGACCCCGGCGGGTGCCGTTGCTCCCGGGCCTTCAGCCGCGGGCGCGCGCGGGCGTCGCCCCAGCCGAGAGGCGCGCGAGCGCGCGCTCCGCGGCTCGGCGCAGGTCCACGTCCGCGGCCGGCGAGGCGGCGATGTTCTCCAGTTGCGCGCGCGTGTCCGCGGGCACGCTGCTCGCGTCTGCGGCGCCCAGCTCGCCCAGCGCCAGCGCCGCGAGCCGCCGCGAAGCGGCGTCGACGTCCTGAGCGAGCACGTGCAGGAGCCGCTGCGCGACGCGCGGCGGCGGGCGCGAGAGCGAGCCCATCGCGCTGAGCGCAGCGCGCCGCACCTGGAGGTCGCGATCGGCCGCGGCCTCCAGCAGCACGTCCGCGGCCTCGCGACGATCCGGCGCGAGCTCGCGCAAGGCGAAGGTCGCCATGCGCCGCACGCTGGCGCTCTCCGCACCGCGCGCGAGGCCGGTGAGCAGCGGCAGCACCTCGCCGTGAACGCGGCCCGCCTCGACGAGCAGGCGCGTCGCCGCCCAGCGCACGTCGCCGTCGGGGCTCGCGAGCGCTTCGACCAGTGCCGGCAAGAGGCGTGGGCCCGGCGGCGCGATGCGCGCGAGCGTGAAGGCCGCGCCGAAGCGCCGCGCGGGATCGGAGCCGTGCAGCGCCGCGCGCAGGCCCGGGTCGACGTCGCCGTGGCGGTGGCCGATGGCGACCAGCGCGTCGGAGGCCGCCCGCGAGACCGCCTTCACCGGATCGCCGAGCGCGTTGCAAAGCGCCTCCGTGAGCAGCGTCGCCGCGGGGTCGCTGGCGGCGGCGAGGCAGGCGGCGCGGCGCGCGGCGGGGTCGGCGCTCGCGAGCTGCGCGAGGATCGGATGGCTCACACGACCGTCCAGCGCGCGTCGAGGTCGGAAGCCGCCGAGTCGCGCGTCACGCGCCCCTCGCGCAGCAGCTTGCGCAGGTGCTGCACCACCGACTGCGCGGCCGGCGCGTGCAGGGCCGGCGGGTAGGCGGCGTAGACGATCTGCACGATCTCCATGGGCCGCTTCGGTCCGCTCGCCAGCGCTGCGACGATCTGGCGCTCGCGATCGGCGCGGTGGGCGATGTACTCGCGCAGCTTCGCGACGCCGTCCTCGATCACGGGGCCGTGGGCGGGATAGATGCGCGTCGGCTGCTCGGCGAGCAGCCGCTCGAGCGAGCGCAGGTAGTCGCCGAGATCGCCGGACTCGGCGGGGATCACCGTCGTGCCGACGCCGAGCACGTTGTCGCCCGAGAACAGCGCGCGCTCCTCCTCGAGCACGAAGTTCAGGTGGTCGGGCGCGTGGCCGGGCGCGTGCACGCCACGCAGCGTCGCGCCCTCGGTGGAGACGCGTTCGCCCGGCGCCAGCGGCTCGAGCCCGAGGTCGCCGTAGGGCCCGTCGAAGAGCGCGCTCGGCAGCTTGCGCACGCGCACGCGGCCGAAGCGCGCCATCACCGAGCGCACGCCGCCGATGTGATCCGGGTGGCCGTGGGTCAGCACGATCTCCTGGATGCGCTCGCAGCCGCAGCGCTGCATGGCCTTCGCGAGCACCGGCAAGAACGCGGCCTCGCCCTGGCCGGGATCGACCAGGATGCGCGCGCGGCCGGTGCCAACGAGATACGCGTTCGTGCCGGGACCCGTGAACACGCTCGGGTTCTGGCCGAGCGCGACGGTCACGCGGGGCGACCACACGTCGAAGTCGGGCATGGTCATCCCGAGCATCACGGGAGCGGCGGGGTTCGGCGCGGGGGCGTTCGGCATTGCGCACGAGTCTAGGTGGGGGTGCTTCGCGCTTCCGCAGAAAATCGTTCGCAACTGGAGTGCGCGGCGCTCGGCGCGCACTCGGCTTGCCGCTGGCCCGTCAAGCTCCCGCGATCGTCATGCGCGCGACGCGCAGACTCGGCGCCCCGATCGAGCCGAGGAAACGCAGGTCTGCGCCCACCGCTTCCACGTTCTCCAGCATCGTGCCGAGGTTGCCCGCGATGGTGATTTCCTCGACCGGGTACGCGCGCTCGCCGCGCTCGATCCAGTGCCCGTGCGCGCCGCGCGAGAAGTCGCCGGTCACCGGGTTGAAGCCGTGGCCGAACATGCCGGTGACGAGCAGGCCGCGCTCGAGCCCGCGCACGAGCGCGTCGACGTCACCGGCGCCCGGCTCGATCCACAGGTTCGTGGGTGCCGCGCTCGGCGCGCCGCCAGCGGAGCGGGCCGCGTTGCCCGTGGAGGCGAGGCCGAGCTTGCGCGCCGCGTAGGCGTCGAGCAGCCAGCTTCGCAGCACACCGCCCTCGACGAGCACGTTGCGGCGCGTCTCCTGTCCCTCGCCGTCGAAGGGCTTGCTGCCGAGGCCGCCGCGCTTGCGTCCGTCGTCCAGCAGCGTCACGCGCTCGGCGGCGATGCGCTGTCCCATCTTGCTGCGCAGGAAGGAGCTGCCGCGGTAGACGGAGTAACCCGACAGGCAGCCCGCCAGATTCGAGATCAGGTCGCGCGCCGCGACGGGGTCGAAGATCACCGGCGCCTCGCAGGTGGGCGCTCGCTTCGCGCCGAGCTGCGCGACCGTGCGCTGGGCGGCGGTGCGCCCGACGCTCTCGGGCGACTCGAGGCCGGCCAGCGTGCGGCTGGCGCTCGCCCACCACGACGTTTGCATCGCGCCGCCCTCGGACGCGACGGGCTGCGCGTAGAGCGAGTGCGAGGCGGTCTCGTAGCGCCCGGAGAAGCCGCCGCTCGAGCCGTAACAGATCGAGGTGCGCGCCGCGCTGGCGCTCGCACCCTCGGAGTTCGTGATGCGCGGATCGAAGCCGCGGGCGGCGTCCTCGGCGCGCTGGGCGAGGGCGATGAAGTCCTCGGTGCCGAGCGCGCGATCGGCGGGATCGAACAGCGCGAGGTCGGGCAGGTCGCGGGCGAAGCCGCCCGCAGGCAGCCCGGCCGCCGGATCGGGCGCCGTCGCGCGCGCCAGCGCGACGCTGTCCTCGGCGAGGCGCGCCACAGCGTCGCGCGAGAGATCGCTCGACGAGGTCACGGCGCTGCGCAGGCCGCCCGGGCCCTCGGCGAACACGCGGATGCCGAGCGTGCGCTCGCGCGACTGCTGCACGGTGTCCACGTCCTTGCCGCGCACCCGCACCTCGAGCGAGTCGCTCTCGGCGAAGACGGCGTCCGCGGAATGGGCACCGGCCGCGCGGGCGCGCTCGAGCGCGAGCTGCACGGCATCGGGCCCCGAGAGCTTGGCAGCGCCGCTCATCCGCGCTCCGTGCCGCCCACGGTGAGGCCGTCCACGCGGATGGTCGGGAGGCCGACGCCGACGGGCACCGACTGCCCGTCCTTGCCGCAGGTTCCGACGCCCGCGTCGAGGGCGAGATCGCTGCCGATGCGCGAGACGCGCGTCAGCACGTCGGGCCCGTTGCCCACCAGAGACGCGCCGCGCAGGGGCTCCGCGAGCTTGCCGTCCACGATGCGGTACGCCTCGCTCGCCGAGAACACGAACTTGCCGCTGGTGATGTCGACCTGGCCGCCGCCGAAGGTCTTCGCGAACAGGCCGTTCTTCACCGAGCGCAGCACGTCCTCGGGATCGTCCTTGCCCGCGAGCATGAAGGTGTTCGTCATGCGCGGCATCGGTAGGTGCGCGTAGCTCTGCCGGCGGCCGTTGCCCGTCGGCCGGTGGCCCATCAGCCGCGCGTTGAGGCGGTCGTGCAGGTAGCCGACCAGGATGCCGTCCTCGATCAGCGTGGTGCGGCCGGTCGGCGTGCCCTCGTCGTCCACGTTCAGCGAGCCGCGCCGGCCCGGCAGCGTGCCGTCGTCGATCACGGTGACGCCGGGCGCCGCGACGCGCTGGCCGATGCGGCCGGAGAACGCGGACACACCCTTGCGGTTGAAGTCGCCCTCGAGGCCGTGGCCGACGGCCTCGTGCAGCAGCACGCCGGGCCAGCCCGGGCCGAGCACTACGTCGAAGCTGCCGGCGGGACAGGGCCGCGCGTCGAGGTTCACCAGCGCGAGCCGCACCGCCTCGTCGACGATCGGCCGCCAGACGGCGGGCTGGAGAAACTCCGCCAGCTCCCGGCGGCCGCCCGCGCCCTGATAACCGACCTCGCGGCGGCCCTCGCCGCCCTGAGCGATCACCTGGACGTTGAGCCGCACCAGGGGTTGTACGTCGGCGACCCAGGTGCCGTCGCTGGCGGCGACCATCAGGTTGCGGTGCTGGCAGATCACGCTCGCCATCACCTGCGCGACGCGCGGATCCTTGGCGCGCGCGTAACGGTCGATGGCGTCGAGCAGGGCGACCTTGGCTGCGACGGGCACGTCGGTCGGCGCGAGCGCGACGGGGTAGAGGTCGAGCGCCGGCGCGCCCGGACCCCGCACGGCCACGCTTCCACCGCGGGGCGCGCCGCTCGCGATCGCGCGCGCGGTGCCCGCCGCGACCTGGAGCGCCTCGACCGTGATGTCGTCGGCGTGCGCGTAGCCCTGCTTCTCGCCGGCCACCGCGCGCACGCCGACGCCCTGCACTAGGTGCCGGTCGCCGCTCTTCACGATGCCGTCCTCGAGCGAGACGGAGTCCTGGGTCGAGGCCTCGAAGAACAGATCCGCGTGATCGATCGGGCCTTCGAGCGCCGTGCCGAGCGCGCGCTCGAGCGCGCGGCTGTCGAGGCCGAAGCGCGCGCCGAAGGCGGCGGCCGGCGTGAGGGGGCTGCTCAAGACTTCTCCAGCGCGCCCAGCCGGGCGGGAAGGTCGGCCAACGTAGCAAGCTCGCCCACGTCGATCGCCGTCATGCCCGCCTCGTGGGCGGCAAGGAGGTCGAGGCGCGCGTGGTCGCCCACGTAAGCGCAGGCGGACGCGGCGAGGCCGAGCCGCGCGAGGCACGCGTCGAAGATCGCGCGGTCCGGCTTCGCGGCGCCGCAGTCCACGGGCAGCACGATCTGCTCGAACGCGGAGGCGAGATCGAGCTCGCGCAGAATGCCCGGCAGCCGCTGATCGAAGTTCGAGACGATGGCGAGCCGCCGCCCCTCGGCGTGCAGCGTGCGCAGCGCCTCGGCCGCGCCCGGGCGCACGCGCCATGCCGCGCCGCGCGCGAAATGCGCCCAGAGCGCCGCGAAGTACGCGTCGAAGTCGCGGAAGCGCGCCGTGCCGTCGGTCGCGAGGAAGGTCTCGCGCACGCGCGCGCTCCACCACGCGCGCTCGAGCTCTGCCGCGCGCTCGCGAGAAGATCCCGGATGCACGTTCGCGGGCGCGCTCGCGAACACGCGCCGGAAGGCATCGTCGATCCGCGCGGCGGAGAGCGTCACCCCTTGCTCGCGTGCGAGGCGCGCGTACGTCTCGCCCACTGGCTCCGCCGGCGCGATCAGCGTGCCGGCGGCGTCGAAGAGGACGGCTGCGATGCGCATGGGCGAGTCAAGGTACGGCAGAGCTCGCGCTCAGCGCGCTGCGATTCGCTCGAGCAGGGGACGGCGCGGAGGGTACGGCCGCCCATGGTCTCGGGCGCAAAGCCGGCAATCGAGCTCTCGCAACGCCGCGAAAGGGGGAATCGTCGCTCGCTTCGTGCCCGCAGCGGATGCGCCACGAAGCGCGGCGCAAGCGGCGGGCTGAAGCGACGATGGAGCGGCTCAACGCTCGTCCGGGTCGTACCCCAGGTTTGGCCCGAGCCAGCGCTCGACCTCTGCGAGCGGCAGCCGCATGCGCTCCGCGTAGTCGCTCGCCTGGTCGCGCCCGATCAGGCCGACGTTGAAGTAGCGCGCCTGCGGGTGGGCGAAGTAGAGGCCCGAGACGCTCGCGGCCGGCCACATCGCGCAGCTCTCGGTGAGCGTGATGCCGACGGCGGGCGCCTTCAGCAATGCGAAGAGCGTGCGCTTCTCGCTGTGGTCGGGGCAGGCCGGATACCCGAAGGCGGGGCGGATGCCGCGGTACTTCTCGTCGATCAACTCCTGGTTGGAGAAGCGCTCCTGCGCGCCGTAGCCCCACTCGCGCCGCACGCGCGCGTGCAGCCACTCGGCGAACGCCTCGGCCAGGCGATCGGCGACGGCCTTGACCAGGATCGCGCGGTAGTCGTCGCCTTCGGCCTCGGCCTTCTGGGCGAGCTCGTCGGCGCCGATGCCGGCGGTCAGCGCGAACGCGCCGACCGAGTCGGCGAGCCCGAGCTCGCGCGGGGCCACGAAGTCGGCGAGCGAGCGCTGGGGCGCGTCGTCGTGGGGGCGCTGCTGGCGCAGCATCGGGAAGCGCGCGGCCTCGCGCGTGCGCCCGGCGTCGTCGTAGAGCACGACGTCGTCGCCCTCGCTCGCGGCGCGCCAGAAGCCGTACACGGCGTTCGCCTGGAGCGCGCGGCTCTTCTCGAGCTCGTCCAGCAGCCGATTCGCTTCGTCGTAGAGCCGCCGCGCCTCGGCGCCGTGCTGCGCGTTCTCGAAGATGTGCGGGAACCTCCCGGGCAGCTGCCAGGCGGAGAAGAAGAAGGTCCAGTCGATGTAGGGACGCAGCTCGGCGAGGGGCACCTTCTTCAGCTCGCGGCGGCCGAAGAAGGCGGGCTGCGCCAGATCCTCCGCCCGCCACGCGACCTTCGTGCGGCGCGCGCGCGCCTCCGCCAGTGGGAGCAGCGGCTTCTCCTGCTTGCTGGCGTGGACGGCGCGCAGCCTCTCCTGTGCGGCGCGGTTCTTCGCGTCGAGCTCGGCGCGCTGCGCGGCGTCGAGCAGGCTCGCCGCGACGCCCACCGCGCGCGAGGCGTCGTTCACGTGCACCACCGGCTGCGCGTAGGCGGGCGCGATCTTCACCGCGGTGTGCTGGCGGCTCGTGGTCGCGCCGCCGATCAGCAGCGGCTTCGTCATGCCGCGGCGCTGCATCTCCTTCGCCACGTGCACCATCTCGTCGAGGGACGGCGTGATCAGGCCCGAGAGCCCGACCAGGTCGCACTGCTCGGCGAGCGCCGTGTCGAGGATCTTCTCCGCCGACACCATCACGCCGAGGTCGAGCACCTCGTAGCTGTTACAGCGCAGCACGACGCCCACGATGTTCTTGCCGATGTCGTGGACGTCGCCCTTCACGGTGGCGAGCACGATCTTGCCCTTCGCCGCCGCGGCGCCCGACGCCGCGCGCTCCTCCTCCATGAACGGCTCGAGGTAGGCGACCGCCTTCTTCATCGCGCGCGCGCTCTTCACCACCTGGGGCAGGAACATCTTGCCCGCGCCGAACAGGTCGCCGACGTGGTTCATGCCGGCCATCAGCGGCCCTTCGATCACGGCGAGCGGGCGGCCGAGCTTCGCGCGCGCTTCTTCCGCGTCGGCCTCGATGAAATCGGTCACGCCGTGGACGAGCGCGTGGGCGAGGCGCGCCTCGACGTCGGCGTCGCGCCAGGCGAGATCCGCCTCGCGCTTCTTGCCGCCGCTCGCGAGCGTCGCCGCGCTCTCCAGCATGCGTTCGGTCGCGTCGGGGCGGCGGTTGAAGAGCAGGTCCTCGACGCGCTCCAGCAGATCCGGCGGGATGTCCTCGTACACCTGGAGCTGGCCGGCGTTCACGATGCCGAAGTCCATGCCGGCCCGGATCGCGTGATAGAGGAACGCGGAGTGGATCGCCTCGCGCACCGCGTCGTTGCCGCGGAACGAGAAGGAGAGGTTCGAGACGCCGCCCGAGATGTGGACGCCGGGGCAGCGGCGCTTGATCTCGCGCGCCGCCTCGATGAACGCCTTCGCGTACTCGGCGTGCTCCTCGATGCCCGTACCGATCGCGAGAATGTTGGGGTCGAACAGGATGTCCTCGGGCGGGAAGCCGGCGCGCTCGGTGAGCAGCCGGTAGGCGCGCTCGCAGATCTCCACCTTGCGCGCGGCGGTGTCGGCCTGGCCGCGCTCGTCGAAGGCCATCACCACGACGGCGGCGCCGTACTGCCGGATGCGCCGCGCCTTTGCCAGGAAGTCCGCTTCGCCTTCCTTCAGCGAGATCGAGTTGACGACGCTCTTGCCCTGGCAGCTCTGCAGACCGGCCTCGAGCACCTCCCACTTCGAGGAGTCGATCACGATCGGCACGCGCGCGATCTCGGGCTCCGAGCCGATCCAGGCGAGGAACGTGCGCATGCACGCCGCGGAGTCGAGCAGACCCTCGTCCATGTTCACGTCGAGCAGGTTCGCGCCGCTGCGCACCTGCTCGAGCGCGACGCCGACGGCCGCTTCCCAGTCGCCGGCCTTCACCAGCTTCCGGAACTTCGCGGAGCCGGTGACGTTCGTGCGCTCGCCGATCATCTGGAAGTTCGAGTCGGGACGGATCGTGATCGCGTCCATGCCCGCGAGGTGGGTGAGGCGCTCGCGCGGCTGGGTGAGCGGGCGCGGCGGCAGCTCGCGCACCGCCTCGGCGATCGCGCGGATGTGCTCGGGCTTGGTGCCGCAGCAGCCGCCCACCACGTTGACGAAGCCGCTCTTCGCCCAGTCGTGGATCAGGCCGGACATCTCGCCGGGCGTCTCGTCGTAGTCGCCCATCGCATTCGGCAGGCCCGCGTTCGGATAGGCGGAGATCGGCACGTCGGCGAGCTCCGCGATCTCGGCGATGTGCGGCCGCATCTGGCGCGCGCCGAGCGAGCAGTTGAGGCCGACGAGCAGCGGCTGCGCGTGGCGGATCGAGTGATAGAACGCCTCGAGCGTCTGCCCCGAGAGCGTGCGGCCCGAAGCATCCGTCATGGTGCCGCTCACGATCAGGGGCACGCGCTCGCCGCGCTCTGCGAAGACGCGCTCGATGGCGATCAGGGCGGCCTTCGCGTTCAGCGTGTCGAAGATCGTCTCCAGCACGAGCAGGTGGACGCCGCCCTCGAGCAGGCCGCGCGCTTGCTCGGCGTAGGCGTGCTCGAGCTCCGCCCAGCTGACGGCGCGCTGGCCGGGGTCGTTCACGTCTGGGGAGAGCGAGAGCGTGCGGTTGGTCGGCCCGAGCGAGCCCGCCACGAAGCGCGGCTTGTCCGGAGTCCGGTCGCTCCACTCGTCCGCTGCGACGCGCGCGAGCCGCGCGGCCTCGCGGCTGATCTCGCGCGAGAGATCCGAGAGGCCGTAGTCGGCTTGAGAAATCGCGTTGCCGTTGAAGCTGGTGGTGCCGAGCAGATCGGCGCCCGCGGCGAGGAAGCGCGCGTGGATGTCGACGACCAGCTGCGGCTGCGTCAGCACCAAGAGGTCGTTGTCGCCCTTCAGCGGCAGCGGGTGATTCGCGAAGCGCACACCCCGGAAGTCGGCCTCCGAGAGGCCTTCCGCCTGGAACATCGTGCCCATCGCGCCGTCCTTGATCAGGATGCGGCGGCTCATCAGGGCGCGAAGCTCGGCCTCGACATCGCGGCTCATGGGCGCCCCTTCACGCCGCTCGCGATGAAAGTCCCCGGCAGGTCGGCGCCGCGCGCAGCGGGCGCCTGCACCTCGACGCGCACGTTCGCGAGGCCCGCGGCGCCGAGCCAGCGCGCGATCTCGTCGGGGGCGAAGCCCATCCACACCACGCCCAGCTCCTGGCGCATCCACTCGCGGTCGTGATGCACGAAGTCGACCGCGATCACCGCTCCGCCGGGCTTCGTCACGCGCGCCATCTCGGCGAGCGCGTCCGCCGGAGAGGGCAGGTACTGGAGCACCATGTGCGCGAACGCCGCGTCCACCGAGGCGCCTTCCAGCGGGAGCGCGGCCGCGTCGCCCGCGCGCAGCTCGACGCCGCTGACGCCCGCCGCCGCGAGCTTCTCGCGCGCCGCCTCGAGCATGCGCGGCGAGTGGTCCACGGCGATCACCGAGCAGCCCGCCGCGGCGAGCTCCAGCGCGAGCGCTCCGGTGCCGGTGCCGAGATCGAGCACGCGCAGGCCGCGCGGGATCAAGCGATGGAGCGCGCGCGCGCGCAGCAGCTCGTCGCCCCAGACCTTGCGGATGGCGTCCCACTCGGGGCCCACCTCGTCGAAGAAGCTGCGGCTGCGCGCGCTGCGCGCTTCGAGCACGCGCGCGAGCGCGGCCTGGTCGCGTCGCGCTGCCGGATCCTGCGCCACGGAGCGCCGCGCAAGCGCGAGCGCGTCGCGCCAGGTCGCATCCGCGGGCGGTTCGAAGCGATAGAGCACGAACGTGCCCTCGCGCCGATCCCGGAGCAGCCGCGACTCGCGCAGGATGCCGAGGTGCCGCGAGACCCGGGACTGCGCCATCCCGAGCACCTCCATCAGCTCCTGCACCGCCAGCTCCTCGCGTTCCAGCAGCGCCAGGATGCGCAGGCGGGTCGGGTCGCCGAGCGTACGGAAGATCTTCTGGAGGGAGGTCGGCATCGGGTCACCGGAGATGCCCCAACCTATCGTCCGGTAAGGGCGGATCAATGAATGCAGATGAAAGGATGGATCGCAGGCTAACGCCGGGCGCCCAGGGCGGGCAAGCCGGCGCTCAACCTCACCAGGCGATCCCGGTGTCCTCCCCGAAGTCGCTGGCAGCGCCCCAGAACGTGCCTTGGGCGGGGTCGATCAGGATCGCCGTCACGGGCCCCGAGGTCTTCGGCCAGGTCTCCACCCGGTAGCCCATGCCGCGCAGCGCCTCGATCGTGGCCGGCAGGGTGTCGGCGCGCAGGGCGATGCGGCCCGGCTCTGCCACGTGCTCGCCGAACGAGCTGAACATCTGGAACGAAACGAGGTTCGGCGCCTCCACCGCCTCCTGCGGCGTCATGCCGAACTCCACCACGTTCAGGAAGAACTGCAGCAGGTTCTGGTCCTGGGTGTCGCCGCCCTGCACGGAGAAGGCGAGCCACGGCTTCCCCTCCCGCAGCGCGAGCGTCGGCGTCAGCGTGACGCGCGGATGTTTGCCCGGCGCGAGCACGTTGTAGGGGTTCATGCGCTCGTCCAGCACGAAGGCCTGCATGCGCTGCGAGAGGCCGATGCCGGTGCGACCGGCGATCACCGCCGGAAGCCAGCCGCCGCTCGGCGTGACCGAGACGACCCAGCCCTCCGCGTCGGCGGCCTGGATCGAAGTGGTGCCCGCCAGGAACGCCGCGTCGCGGCTCGCGCTCGAGCTCTGCCGCGGCGCGCGATCGGCCGGATTGCCGTGTTCGCCCTCGGCCTCGCGAGCCGCAGCCGGCGGCCACGCGCGCAGCAGGTGGGCGAACGGATTCTCGCCGCCCTGAAACGGATAAGGGTCGCCCGGTCGCGCGTCGGCGTCGTTCTGGCGCCAGTCGATCTCGCGGAAGCGCGCCTTGGCGTAGTCCTTCGAGAGTAGGCCCGCGATCGGCTCCGCGGGCCCGTGGTACGGATCGCCGTAATAGAAATCGCGATCGGCGAAAGCGAGGTTCATCGCCTGATAGACCGCGTGCAGGTACGCGGGCGTGTTGTACCCGAGCGCGCGCAGGTCCATCTGCTCCAGCAGGTTCAGCGCCTGCAGCATCGCCGCGCCCTGGGTCCAGGTGGTGAGCTTGTAGACCTCCACGCCGCGATAGGTGGTGCGGATCGGCTCCTCGAGGCGGACGCGCCAGCTCGCGAGGTCTCGCTCGGTGAAGAGGCCTCCCTGCGCGCGCGCCGCGGCGACCAGCTCGCGCGCGATGTCGCCGCGATAGAAGCGCTCGTAGGCGGCGAGGATCGCCGCGCGGCGCGGCTGGCCGGCGGCGAGCGCGTCGCGCTCGGCAGCGGCGAGCTTCTCGAGCGTCGCGGCCAGCTCGGGCTGGCGGAAGATCTCGCCCGCCGCGGGCGCTGCGCGCTTCGCCGGATCGCTCGCGCCCCAGTGCGGCAGCAGCACGCGCTTCGAGTCGGGCCACTGCGCGAGCAGCGCGCGATTGCGCTCGATCGAGTCGGCCGTCTCGGCGTCGAGCGGATAGCCGCGCGCGAGCTCGAGCGCGGGCGCGAGCACCTCGGCGAGCGAGAGCTTCCCGAACTCGGCGAGCATCACGAGCAGGCCACCGGGCGTCCCTGGCGTGATGGCGGCCTGCGGGCCGATCTCCGGCGGATAGGAGAGCCCCTGGGCGCGGAAGTGCTCCGGCGTCGCGCCGCTCGGCGCCACGCCGAGCGCGTTTATGCCTCTCACCCGCCCGTCGCGCGGGTCGAAGATCAGCGCCTGCGTCTCGCCTCCCCACGAGAGCACGTCCCACATCGTCGCGGTGGCGGCGAGCATCGCGCAGGCGGCGTCGACGGCGTTGCCGCCGCGCTCGAAGATCTTCGCGCCCGCCACCGCGGCCAGCGGCTTGCCGGTGACTGCGACCCAGCGCTGGCCGTGCAGCGGCGGCTTGTTGGTGCGCGCGAGGGCGGCGTGGGAGAGCGGCGCCAGCGCGAACACGACGACGGCGAGCGCGCGAAGGCAGCTCTTCGTGGCCATCGCTCGTCCTCCGCTCGCGCAGCGCTCAAATCACCTTCTGCTCGCGCAGCGCGCTGATCTTCTCCCAGTCGTAGCCGAGCAGATCCATCAGGACCTCCTCGGTGTTCTGGCCCAGCTCGGGCGCGGCCGTGCGCACGCTGCCCGGCGTCTTGGTCAGCTCGACGGGGATGCCCACCACCTGCGTCTTGCCGTACTGCGGGTGCTCGAGCTCGGTGACGTAGCCGTTGGCGACGACCTGCGGATCGGTCGGCAGATCGTCGACCGTGTTCACGATCGTGTAGATGTAGTCGCCCGCATCCTCCTTGAGGATGCGGATCCACTCGTCGCGCGGCTTCGACGCCATCGCGGCGTCGATGATGGCCACACACTCGGCGCTGTTCCTCGCGCGCGCCGTGAGGTCCTTGAAGCGCTCGTCGCTGGCGAGCTCGGGACGGCCGATCACGCGCGCGAAGTCGGGCCAGTAGCGGTCGCTCTGCAGCATCGCGAGCGCGATCCACTTGCCGTCGGCGCAGCGGTAGTGGTTCCAGAGCGGGTTGCCGGCGCGAGCGCGGAAGGTGCGCGGGAAGGCGACGCCCGCCATCAGCTTCATGGAGACGCTGAGGCCCTGCAGGAACAGCATCGAGCCGAGGTGCGAGGCGTTCACCTCCTGGCCGAGGCCGTGCTTCTCGCGCGCGAAGAGGGCGTTCACGATGCCCCACGCGAGCATCACGCCGCCCATCTGGTCGGCGATGCCGCCGGCGATGCCGAGCGGCGGCATGTCGGGCTCGCCGGCTGCGTTCATGATGCCGCTGCGTGCGAGGCCGAGGTGGTCGAAGGAGGGCTCCGCGCTTTCGTCGCCGTGCGGGCCGTAGCCGGTGGCGCTGCCATAGACGAGGCGCGGGTTGTGCTGTGCGAGCGTGGCGTAGTCGACGCCGAGGCGCGCTGCGACGCCGTGGCGGAAGTTCTGCACGAACACGTCCGCGTGCTTCACGAGGTCGTAGAGCACGGCGCGGCCGGCGGGCTTCGAGAAGTCGAGCGTGATCGCGCGCTTGTTGCGGTTGTGCGACTCGAA